>NZ_LMMK01000052.1:254-21193 GCF_001422795.1 Methylobacterium sp. Leaf88
AGTCAGCTGAACCCGGCCTTCGCGCGCCTGGATCGACCGCTCCGACAGGTCGGCGAGCTCCTTCTGAAGGTTCTGCTCCTTGATCTGCGCGATGGCGAAGTCGCTGCGCGCACCTTCGAGGATGCGCTGGACCTCGTCGTTCATCGAGTTCTGAAGCTCGTTCATCTTCGCGCGGGCTTTGATCGTCGCTTCGTGCGTCGCGCCATACCGGACGGTGAAATCCGCCATCTGGCGCTTCGCATCGAAGTAGGCGTTGCGAAGCTGGATGATGACCTCGTTCGAGAACTCATCGACGAGCGCGTTCTGCACCCCGCCGGTCCTCGCCATCTCGTTGATCTGTGCGACCTTTGCTTCCGCGCCGGCACGGGCGAAGCTCGATTCCAGCACTTTTTGACTGAGATCGAGGATCTGCTGCTCCTCGATGAAGCGACCATCCATGGTTACGATATTGTTCTTCAAACGATAATCGATGACAGCCCGATCCGCTTTGCTGACGTCATCCTGCAACTCGGCGATTCGTTCGACAAACCACGTGCTGGCTTTTTCGGACGCCGCACGCTTTGCCTCGAGTTGATCGTCGATGTAGGCCTGGGCGAGCGCATTCGCGAGGCGTGCGGCCTTCTCGCCGCTGCGCGCCGTCACCGTGACGGTGATGGCGTAGGAGAGATCGACGCGCTCGACGTTGGTCGCCTTGCGCAGCACCTCGGCAGCTCGGTTCCGGCGGTCTTCGACGGACTCAGCCTCCGGGTCATCGGCGAGGCCAAGAGCTGCGACCAGCTTCCGGATCATGGACGTGGATCCGACGAAATCCGGGTCCGTGTCGAGCTTTTCGGACATTACGACCCGATCCAGCACGCCGTTCGACTTTAAAATCTCGATTTGACTGAGTAACGCTGAGCTGTCGATCCGGCCAGAGGGCGTCGAGAAATTCTCGTCGACAGCCGATAGACGCTTGAAGTCGACGAGAACCGTCGAGAATGTCTTGTATGATGAGGGGGCGAACATAAAAACCAGCGTGCCCAGGACCAGGGCGGCCAGGATCGTCTTGCCGATGAAGCGGCGCTGGCGCCGAAGAACGCCGAGGATGAAGGCGATGTCGCCTGGATCTCCCGGAGCCCGTATCGCGAGGGGGGTTCCCGTCGTCGCGCGTGGATTGGTGGCTAACATCGGTCCTCGATCGAGGGTGCCATGGCTTTCGGCCGACGCAGGTCAGCGATGCAGGTCGCCAGCGTGGATACGTGGGAATCTTAACACGATCGCTTCCATGTCCGCCATGCGACCGCGACGGTTCATACCTTGGCGTCGCGACGAGGCGCATTCCCGATACGCATCGTCCGCCGCCCATGCCCGCTGATCAGATCCGGCCACTTACATCGGCGATGAAGGTCGAGATACGGTTGAGGAGCTGCGCATTTGCATAGGCCGAGATCTCTTGCGAGCGAACGAGGCCCTCGATGCTGTCGAGGCCCTCCTTCAACGCAGCTTCATCATCGACGACCGTGGCGATTCCTTGCGCTTTCATATGCCGCGACGTGGAAAGCTGATGGTCGTTGCGGTGTTCGCCGAATGCGGCCCGGCGCGGCATGACGAGAATCGGCTTGCCGAGCTCCAAGGCCGTGATGATTGAGCCCATCCCGGCGTGGCCGACGACGGCTTTCGCAGCAACGACATGCTGCCGAAACTCCGAGGGCGACATGGTCGATTGATATTTGATGTTTTTCGGTACGAGCTTCGACGCCCCGATTTGCGCCACCACGTCGGAGCGCCCACGAGATCCGGCCCAGTCATCGACGGCGGAAATCAGACGGTCGAACGGCAACTGGACACCCACCGTTACAAAAATCATATGACCGACCCTTCGTAATACGGACCTTCCGGCTTCGCTAAGTGCTGCCACTGCGTGAGCCAGAGGTCCGCCACCCCACCCGCCATCTTTCCGGACATCGAAAGCGTGTCGACGTTCGCAAAGCTGTCGATCCAGATGGTCTTGGCTCTGATCAGGCGTCCGAGTCTCAGCGCAACGTACCCAGGCGCCGCACCTGTCGAGACGACGATGTGTGGCCGCTCGCGGAGAACGACGATCATCACGGACAGAGCCATACGCAGAAACGCGAGCTTGTTCCAGCGGTTCGCATCCGGGACGCGATGAAATCGGTGTCCGGCGACTTGGTCCCGCGCATCAAGCGTGCAGATAAAGGCACAATCACATTCACCGAAGGCGGGAACGACGCGCAGAAGCTGGATCCAGTGTCCACCGCCTGACGCGACCGCCAGCAAGCGCGGCCTTTTATGTTTCGCTGCCATTGCAGCCTCCCAGTTTAACCGATAGCCTTGCTATATATGCAAGGCTAACAATGGAATGCTCATCAAATTGTCGTATGGAATCGTTTCGAAAGACAGCCAGAGACCATGCCAATGACAATGGAGTATCACGAGAAACGTTCCATTTCGAATGTCTTAGTCAATCTGCAATATAGTCTTCTCCAAATAAGTTTATTACAAATCTCGATGACATGACTTGGAAATAACACTACTATGAAACGCGACCTGGGTGGCCTGTAAGATATCTCGTGATCGGTTCCTGAATGGGCATTCGCACAAGCGTGTCGATCGCATTCCAGGGCGTATTTGGAAACCCATGTTGCAGAGCCGGGGTCCTCAACGCGACCAGCCCCTATCGTCAAGGGCAATGGCGGCGATCGCTTCGCTCGCAAGGGGGGGCGATTTTCTGGACGTCGCGTTGTTCATTCGCCCCGCATGCCGGATGGAGTAGAATCGGGATCGAGGTTGATTTGAATTTCTAATTGCAAATGTCCGAAGTCCGATTGAACCCAAGTCATCATCGACTGGCTCGAAACTTTAGCTCGGCTTGTGCCGCACCGCAACATCTTTGATAATTTGGGTGCAGGGGACGTGCCTGAGAACTCGCCCGATAAGGCGCCGAGAGGCAGGGGTGGGTGGCCAGAATGGCGATGATTCCAAAGGGTGCCGAAACCTCGACCGGGACCTGGCGCGGACATCCCAACGATCCGGCAGTCGTGGGCCACGTTGGGCGCGCGGCGGCCGATGGCGGGGAGCAGCGCGCGGGAAGTCGGGCAGCAGGGCGCCGCGGCGCAGGCAGGTCTGCCGGGCCGGGTCGTCGAGGGGGATAGCGCGGACCGCGCAAGCACCGGATCGCAAGGGCGGTGCATCTTCGCGCGTCGCTGTTTCTGACGTAGACAGGTTGGGACGTCCGCGTGCGAGTGCCCGATATGTCCCCCGTTGCGCGATACCCCGACAAGTCCCCTGCTGGGATCCCGCGGATGCGAATCGGCCTCGGCTTTTCGGCGTCACGGTCCGCGTACCTCTGCGCATTCATGGCGATCTGCGCCGCGAACGGTCTGGCGGGTCGAATGTTGCAGGCCCTGGAAGCCGAGGGTTGGGTCGTCGCCGGATCGCGGACGTTCGACATCAGTGCCATCGTCTGGCTCGGCATCGTCTGCGGGATCGCCCTCGCGTTCACCGACCGAGGGGGGAGCGAACCCATGCGCGGGGATGTCGTGGTGCTCGGTATCGCCGCGCCCTTCGTCCTCGCACCTTCTTCCGCGCTTGCGTGGGTCACGCTCACGGCCATCGCGCTCTGGACGCTGGCGACATCATCCGGCCGCCTCGCTCGCGGAGCCGCGATCCTGCTCGTGGTGACGATGCCGATGTGCTGGACCCGTCTCCTGTTCAACCTCGCGGCGCCGTATATTCTGTCGGCCGATGCGCTGATGGTCGCCACAATTCTCGGAACCGTGTCGTCTGGAAATCTCGTGGCCTCGTCGAATGGCCAAACCTACCTTCAGATCTACCCGGCCTGCTCCTCTCTGGGCAATGTCTCGCTGGCATTGCTGGGTTGGGTGATCGCCATCAATGTCGTGAGGCCGCGCGCCCGGCGAAACAACATGCTTTGGGGAGCGCTCGCCTGCTGCAGTGTCGTCGCGATCAACATCCTGCGTCTTGCAGCCATTGGCCTCCTTCCGGAGCATTTCGAGTTGCTCCATGGCGCGGTCGGCAACAGCGTGACGAGCTGGCTCACCCTCGCTGCCATCGGAGCAGTCTGCTGGGCTGGTGTTCGAGCCCGCCCCTCGGATCCTGTCGCGCAAGACCTTCCGAGGCAGACCGACACCGGTGCGGCCATCCGATGACGCACCCGATGTCCGACCCAGCCAGGGTCGCCGAACCGGGATACCCGGCCGCTGGGGGGACCGACGCGCCGCGGCGCACGGGCCTGCGTGTTCCTGTGGGCTTGGCTGTCCTCGCCCTGTTCGCCATTACGAGCATCGGTGCGAAGGTTCTTATAGGAACTGCTCCGGACATCCGAAATCCTGCTTCCCTTAAGCGAACGCTGGTCGCGCGCCTCATGACAGAGGGCTTCAGCGTCGACGAGGCCCCAGGCTCGGCGGAAGTCTCGCTCACGGCGAGACGTGGAGACTGTCGCCTCGCATTGACGGAGGCGAGACCTCAGGGCTGGAACCACGCCCTGATCGAGCGGCAGACCGGCGAGACGGACAAGCTCATGTTTCTCTTCGAGGGACAGATGACCAGCGATCTGCCCCGCTACCGCGCGACGTGGCGATATCAGACTGCGCGCATTCTCCGTCAGGTCGGTGGACGGCCTCACTGGCATCCCGTGCTGGCGATCCGCGTGGGCCGGCAATGCCCGGTCCGGTTCGAGACTTTCGCCGTCCCCTTGGCCCTGTAGCATCCGCGCCGTGCCGCGTGATCTGTCGCGCCATCTCCTGCACGTTCGGCGCTGCGCCTGGAGCCGGAACCATGCGCCGACAGGATGTGATCGAGGGGCCGAGATCGACCGCCGGCGATACCTGCAAGCACTGACTTGGTGGCCGCGTCGAGGAGCGCGCAGGCGGTCTGGGCCATCCCCCTAAGACCCGGCTGCATCACCGTTCGCGTAAATCCCTTCATCGCGTCAGTGCGCGATCACAGTGTGACACGAAAGGAACATCATCCTGGTCTGAAAATGACGCATCAGAACTGCGCATCTCACCTCAGGCGACAGGATAGTAGTCACGATACCAGTTTACGAACTGGGGTATTCCTTCTGCGAGTCGAACCTTTGGGCGATATTCAGTGATTGATCTGATTTTTGAAATATCTGCCCAGGTCGATGTCACGTCTCCTGGCTGCATCGGAAGCATGATTTTCTTTGCTTTTCGGCCAACGGCTTGCTCAATGATTTCGATGAAAGTGAGTAGATCTTCGGGAGAATCATTGCCAATATTGAGAATCCTGTTTTCGGCCTCAGGCGGTGGTCGATCGAGAACGCCGATGATCCCATCCACGATATCGTCAATAAACGTGAAGTCACGGCGCATCCGGCCCTCGCCATAGACCTCGATCGGTTCTCCTAGAAAAATTTTACGGGTGAACGAATAGTAAGCCATATCGGGACGGCCCCAAGGTCCATACACCGTAAAGAAGCGAAGCCCTGATTGTTTCAATCCATAGAGATGCGCGTAAGTAGAACTCATCAACTCGCACGAACGTTTCGTGGCCGCATAGAGCGAGACCGGGGAGTCTACCCTATCTGTCTCCGTAAATGCAGCGCCTGACCCTGGCCGATTGCCGTACACAGAACTGGATGACGCATACACGAGGTGCTCGAACCGGCTATTGTCGCGGCACGCCTCCAAGACAGACAGGTGGCCTTGTAGATTTGAGTGTTGATAGGCGAAGGGGTTCTCGATGGAGTAACGAACGCCTGCTTGAGCACCAAGATGAACCATTCGCATGACGCCTTCGTCTCTGACGAGGGTCCTGAGCGCAGGCGCATTCGCAAAGTCCATACGTTCCATGCGAAAATTGGCAAATTTTTCCAGTCGCCCGGCCCGCGCCTCTTTCAAAGAAACGGCATAGTAATCGTTAAATACATCGATTCCGATTACGCCTTCTCCGCGTTCAAGCAATCTCTTGGCGACATGATATCCTACGAAGCCTGCGGCTCCACTGACGACGACTGGATCGGTTCTGACTGGCATTATGCCCTCATTATCGTTTCTTATCGCGTTGACATCGGCGCAAAGCAATTATAATTGCAAAAGCAGATAAACACAAAAACATTGACCCGATTGACCGGATAAATTTTTTGTTTTGGCGATGAATTCGGAGGCATCTATCCAGGCGATTTTCTCAGGCGCGTGGAAACGAAATCACGGAATAAATCCCTGGCATCGGGATGGCGAGCGCCGAGGGGCCTTCAGCGCATCCACGCGAATGGTCGGCGACGTGCGCCTCGATGGACGGGACCGCGCTTGCTCGACGCCTTCGGAATCACGCGCCGAGACGGAAGTGTCTGCATCTTGGAGCTCCGGGACGACTGGGAGGGACGTCGTGTCTCGCATAGGGTCGGTGTTAGGCTGAAATGTGAGTGTGACCGGGGAGCCTGACGGGCAGCCATTCGAGGCTGGTGCGCGCCCGCAGGTCGAGGGCCCGGTCCGACCGCAGCGTGCCGACGAAGCACCAGGGGCAGATCAGGTCCGAGAACACCGCGATCGTCGGGGACATTCGCGACTCCGGCAGGTCGGGAGGATCTCGGACGTCACCGCGACGGCGTCGTCGCCAGGCGCCGGGCCGTGACGAGGCCGAGGCCGGCGATGACGACGGCGCAGAGGCTGAGGGCGGTGAGCTGGCCGAGGCCCCGGAGAGCGCCACCGAGGATGGCCACGCCCAGGGCCTGTCCGCAGAAGAACGAGAAGGCGTGGAGCGCCACCGCCGAGGCGCGGGCGGTCGGCGCCACCTCGGTTACCTGCACCTGGAAGGTGTTGTGGAGCATGTAGAAGCCGAGCCCCAGGGCCACCAGGGCGGCGCAGTCGAGCTGCCAGGTGCCGGCCAGCCCGAGGGTGACGAGGGCCCCGGCGCAGATCAGGCCGCCGCCGATCAGCATCCGCGACAGGCCGAGGAAGCGCAGGAGCAGGCCGACCGAGAACGCGTAGAGCAGCCCGCCGGCGGCGAAGCCGGCCAACGCCAAGCCGGCCTCGCGGGCCCCGCCCTCGCCGCGGGCCTCGATCAGCGGGGCGAGGTGGGGAAAGATCCCGAACACCGCGATCGCCTCGATGAACACGGCCCCGAACAGGATGCGGGCGCGCGGATTGCCCACGATGGTGCGGTAGCGCGCGACCGCCGTGCGGAAGTCCGGTCGCCGGGCCGGGGCTGCCGCGCGGCGGTCGAACCCGAGGAGCGCCGCGCCGCAGCCGAGGGCCGCCACCGCCGCGGTGATGGCGAAGACGCCGGCCCAGCCGATCGCCCCCTCGATCAGGCCCGCGAAGGTCGAGCCGGAGAGCTGCCCGAGAATCACCGCCACGAGGAAGCGGCCGATGGCGACCTGCCGGCGTTCGATCGGGATGCGGTCGCCCATCAGCGCGAGCGCCAGGGGGACGACGCCGCCGGCGCTGCCCCCGGCGATCATCCGCAGGACGAACAGGGTGTCGAGGCTGGTGGTCAGCGCGCAAGCGGCCAGCGCCAGGGTCAGGATGCCGAGGCAGATCGCGATGATCCGCTCCTTGCCCAGGGCATCGCCGACGGGGCCGAGGATCGGCTGGATCAGCGCGTAGGGCAGGGCGAAGGCGGTGGAGAGCAGCGCCACCGTGTGGGGATCGCTCTGCAGGTCGCGCGCCAGCACGCCGACCAGCGGCTCGATGGAGCGGCCCGCGAAGGTGCTGGCGAAGCCGGCGAAGGCCAGGATCACGATCAGGCGCGTGGTCGAGAACTCGGCCTTCAGGTCCGTGATCCTTGCTGGCGGCGGGCGAGGGGGTGCTGGCGCAGGGCGAGGCCCAGGAGCGGGCATCGCCATACGCGGCCGGGATCGGCCCGTCGATCCCGATCCTCCGCGGTCAGGCCTGGACCCCGGCCCGGGCCACGTCAGCGGCATTCGGCAACTCGGCGATGCGCCAGCACAGGTCCATGACCCGGCGCACCTGGGCGTCGGGCAGGATCCCGTCCGCGAGGTCGGTGAACTTGGTCTCCAGCGCGGCGTCCGACATCGGCCGCTCGACGCTGCCGATGGCATGTTCGATGCGCCGGGGCAGGCTGCGGCCGTCCTTCAGCACCACCGTGAGCTCGACCTGCTCGGGCCGGATCGCCGGGTCGACCACCGGCTTCACCCGGGCGCGCAGGGCCGCGATCACGGGGTCGTTCACCGCCCGGTCGCTGAACTGCTTCTCGCCGCCGGCCCCCTCCACCAGCGCCACCGCGACGGCGTGGGTGATGCTGAACTTGCCCTCGAGGCCGGTGCGCGGCGTGGTCTTGCCGGTGAGTTCGAGCACCAGGGGATGGACCTTCATGTCGACCCGCTCGATCATGTCGGCGGTGAGATGGTGTTCGTTGCGCAACTGCACCGCCGCGTCGATGGCCGGATGCATGACGATGCCGCAGGCGAAGGGCTTGTAGGTGTTCAGCGCCGCCTCGTAGCGGGTGCCGAGCCCTTCCGTGATCTCGCGGTAATCCTGCTTCGTCGAGATGGTGTTGGCCCAGCCGCGCCTGGCCTCGATCATTCCGTCCGAGCTCGTGTAGTTCTTCGCGGCCAGGATCGCGGCGAACAGGCCGTTCGAGGCGGCCCGGCCCGGATTGAAGCTCTTGTTCATGGAGCCGAAGGATTCGCGCAGGCCCACGGGCTGCGAGGCGGCGAGCCCGAGCGCCCAGACCATCTGCTGCTCGGTGAGGCCCATCAGCTTGCCCGTCGCGGCCGCCGCCCCGAACACCCCGGCGGTGCCGGTGATGTGCCAGCCGACATCGTAGTGGTTCGGGTAGACCGCGTTGCCGATCCGGCACTCCGTCTCGACGCCGAGCACCAGGGCGTTGAGGAAGTCCGCCCCCGAGACCGGGTTCATCTCGGCGTAGGCGAGGATCGCCGAGGCGACGGGGCCGGCCGGGTGGATCACGGTCTTCAGGTGGGTGTCGTCGTAATCAAAGATGTGGCTGGCGACGCCGTTCAGGAAGGCGGCGTTCAGGATGTCGAAACGCTCGGGGCGCCCGAACAGGCCGGCCTGCGGCGGGCCGGAGAACGGCTTGAGGGCCGAGACCGCGACATCCAGGGTCTCGTGATGCGATCCGCCGATGGCGACGCCGACCCAGTTCAGCAGGGTGCGGGTGCCCTCGCGGCGGACGGCCTCGGGCAGGTCCGCGTAGCGCGCGCCGACCACGTAGCGGGCGAGGATCCGGGTGACCTCCGGCGGCACCGGCTTCGGTTCCGCCTTGGCCTCGCCCTTCGTCTCCGGTGCGGCTTGGGCGGGACGGACGGCGCTGCCGGTTCCCACGAGCGCGAGGCTCGCGGAGCCGAGCAGGGCGCGGCGGTCGATCGTCGGCACGGGCATGGATCTCTTCCTCTGGCGTCCTGCGGCCCGCGCCCGAATGGACGCCGCCGTGCCGGACGCGCCGGGGCCGAGGCCGCCGGCGGGACCGGAACCGAGGCATAACCCGACCCTCGCGGCAGGGCTCCCGCTTTCTGCAAGCCATCCGCGGTTTTGCGCGCCGGTTACGCATGAGAAACAAGATATCCGGTGGGATACAAAGGTCTCGATGCGCCGTGCAAGCACAGGTTTCGCTTTCGGAGCGTCCTTCCGGCGACGTGCAATCGGAGAGATGCGATCCGGCGTGAACCCGACGAGCCCGCCGACGGCCCATGTGCTGGCCGATCCGCTTCAGGGCTTGGGGGCCGTCTCCGTCGCAGTGAGGTCGATGTCGACGCCGACCTCCAGGGCGACCCATTGGCCCGAAGCCCAGGGTCCCTGTCCGACGCCGAACTGCGTGCGTACGAGGTCGAGGTGGCCCACCGCCCGGGCCGTCGCTCCCGCGAACGTCAGGCGGAAGGGCAGGGCCGCGTCGCGGCGGATGCCGCGGATCGTCAGGCTGCCGACGGCCTCGTAGGCGTCGCCGCCCTTGGCGACGAACCGCGTCGCCTCGAACCGGGCCTGCGGCGTGGCCTTGACGTCGAACCACTCCGCCTGGGGCAGGGCGGTATCGCGCTGGGCATCGCCGGTCTCGGCGCTCGCGAGGTCGATATCGACCACGGCGTGCCCCGTCTCCGGGGTGGCGGGGTCGAAGGTGATCTGTGCGCTGAAGCGCTTGAAGCGACCCTTGAAGGGCGTGCCGACCTGGACGCCCGAGAACCCGATCCGACTCTGGGCCGCATCGACGGTCCAGGCCGCAGCCGCGGCGCAGGCGGGCAGGGCCAGGGGCGCCGCCGCGAGGGCGACCGCGAAGGCGAGGCGAGCGGCGATCATGGCTGGAATCCGGACTTGAGCGGGGCGCGGGGCAGCATCCGCCGGAGGGTGTCGTCGCGCAGGACGAGGTGGTGGCGCAGGGCCGCACCGACATGCAGCAGCAGGAGACCGATGAGGAACCAGGCCCCCCAGGCATGGACCTGCTTCAGCACCGCCTCCACGGCGGCCTTGTTCGCCAGCTCCGGCAGCACCGGCAGGTGCGGCCAGGGCAGGACGCCGTAGAGCACGGTCGGCAGGTTGAAGGGCGAAGCCGAGACCACGGCCCAGCCGACGAGCGGCAGGCCGAGGAGGAGCCCGTAGAGCAAGGCATGGGCCGCGTGCGCGCCGGCCCGCTCCCGGGCCGGCAGCGTCGCGGGCAGGGGCGGCGGCCGGTGGGCCAGGCGCCAGCCGAGGCGCAGCAGCGTCAGGGCCAGCACCGTGAGGCCCACCGACTTGTGCCACTGGTAGAGCTGGAACCGGCGCATCGGCGCCAGGTCCCCGTGCGTCATGGCGAGACCGATCGCGATCAGCCCCAGCACCGCCAGCGCATTGAGCCAGTGCAGCGCGATGGCGACGCGGGTGTAGCGCGGCTCGGGCCCGACGCGGGCGGTCTCGGTCATGACGCGCTCCCTTCGGCGGGGTGGACGGAAAGGCCTATTCCTTGCGTTCGAAGGCGCCCGCGATGGTGAGGTGCAGGTCGTCGCCGATCAGCGGCACGTAGGTCTTCACGCCGAACTCGGAGCGCTTGAGCGTGCCGGTGGCCTCGAAGCCCACGGTGACCTTCTTGTTCAGCGGGTTCACGCCGGCGCCGATGAGGGTGACGGTCAGGGTCACCGGCTTCGTCACGCCGTGCAGGGTCAGGTCGCCGGTGACCTTCGCCTTGTCCTTGCCCTCGGGCGTTACCTTCGTGGAGACGAAGGTCATCACGGGGAACTTAGCCGCGTCGAGCCACTGGTCGCCCTTGAGCTCGCCGGTCAGCTTCTCGCTGGTCGTCATCACCGAGGCCACCGGGATCTTGATGGACAGCTTCGAGGCGGCGGGGGTCTTCGGCTGCAGCTCCAGGGTGCCCGAGACGTCCGAGAAGCCGCCCGAGTAGTTCGAGAAGCCCATATGCGAGACGGTGAAGCCGACCTGGGTGTGGCCGGGATCGACCGCGTAGGTGCCGGCCTGGATCTGGGCCGGGTCGCGGGTCGGCGGGGTCTGGGCGAGGGCCGGCGCGGCGAACGCGAGGGCGAGGGCGAGGGAGACGGTCTGGGCGACGAGGGATGGCGAGAGACGGATCACGGGGTTCGCTCCGAGGATGAGGGCGCCGATGAGGGTGGCATCTGGGCGCCGGGTCGGTGGATCGCCAATAGGCCGCTTCCCGCGGGTGCGATAGCGCGCTAATCGGGGACACATGGTTGCGCATCTGGAAACCTTCGCCGGAAACCTCGACGATGTCCGGGCCTTCTGCGCCGTCGTCGACCTCGGCAGCATGACCCAGGCGGGCGCCTTCCTGCGCGAGACCAAGGGCAGCGTCAGCCGGCGCGTCGCCCGCCTCGAATCGGTGCTGAAGGTGACGCTGCTCGCCCGTACGCCCCGGGCGGTCTCGCCCACCGCCGAGGGGCTCGCCTTCCACGCCCGGGCCCTGGAGAGTCTCGCCCTTCTGGACGAGGCCCTGCAGACGGCCCGCGGTGCCCGCACCCTGCCGCGGGGGCACCTGCGGGTGACGGCCTCGATCGATTTCGGGGTCGAGGTGCTGCCGGATCTCGTGGCGAGCTTCCGGGCCCGGCACCCGCAGATCACCCTGGAACTCCTCATCACCGACAGCCGCCTCGATCTCGCGGCCAACCGGGTCGACCTTGCGCTCCGCCTCGGCGGCGGCGACCACCCCGACAGCGGCTACACCGCGCCGATCCTGGCCGACCTGACGATCGGCCTCTACGCGGCCCCGGCCTACCTGGCCCAGCGCCCGGCCCCGGCCGACATCGACGGGCTGGCGGCGCACGACGTGGTGCTGGCCCGGGAGCGTCTCGGTGCCACCCAGATCCTTGTCTCGGACGTGGAGGGGCGGGAGGCCGGGATCACCCTGCGGCCGGCCGTGCGGGCCACGGATTTCGCCACGGTGCTGCGCCTCACCCTGGCCGGGGCCGGGATCGGCCACATCCCGAGCCTCGTCGCGGCCAAGTCCCTGGCCCGGGGCGACCTCGTGCGCGTCCTGCCCGACTGGGCGAGCCGGGGCGGGACCCTGCGCGCCGTCACCCTCGCGGGCCGCGAACTCCCCGCGCGGGTCCGCCTGTTCCGCGAGCACGTCCGCACCGAGATGGCCCGGCGGGCCGCGATCTGCCCCAGGTCCGGGCTCGATCGTCCCACGCCTGTGTCGGCATCGGTGGCGACCTGTGACGAGAGTTCAGGCAGAGTGTGATCCCGGGGGCGGCGCGCCCCGCGCGGCGGGGTTCCGGCGACGAGCGGTCCGGCAGGGTGTCGGCATGGTGCGAGACGACGATGAGGGGCAGGATTGGCGCTCGGTCAGCACCCGCCCCCTGAACCCGGAAGAGCTGGCGGAGGCGCGCCAGCGCGCGCACGAGCCCGGGCGCGGCCGGGGCGCGACCGACCCCGTCGACATCCCCAAGGCCGGCTGGCGGGACATCCTGTGGCGGGTGTTCTGGGCGATGCCGCAGGACCGGGTGCTGACCACGGCGGGCGGCGTCGCGTTCTTCGCCCTGCTGGCGGTGTTCCCGGGCCTCGTCGCGGTGGTGTCGATCTACGGGCTGTTCTCGGATCCCCACGTCATCAGCCAGCACGTCAGCCTGCTGGCGGACATCCTGCCGCCGGGCGCCCTCGAACTGGTCTCGGACCAGCTGGTGCGGATCGCGCAGCGCAGCACCGGCTCCCTGAGCACCACGTCCGGCATCAGTCTGCTGATCGCCCTGTGGAGCGCCAATTCCGGGGTGAGCGCGCTCTTCGACGCCCTCAACGTGATCTACAAGGAGCGCGAGAAGCGCAGCCTGGTCCGCTTCTACGCCACCACCTTCCTGTTCACGATCACCAGCGTGGTGTTCTTCCTCGTCTCCACCGGCGCGGTGGTGCTGCTGCCGGCGATCCTCGACCGCCTCGGCTTCATCACCGCCACCGACACCGTCCTGCAGATCGTGCGCTGGCCGGCCCTCCTTGGCGTGGTCACCCTCAGCCTGTCGCTGATCTATCGCTACGGCCCGAGCCGGAACCGGGCGAAGTGGCGCTGGGTGACCTGGGGCAGCAGCCTCGCGGCGCTGTTCTGGGTCGGCGCCTCGGGGATGTTCTCCTGGTACGTGGCGAGCTTCGACAGCTACAACCGCATCTACGGGTCGCTGGGAGCCGGCATCGGGTTCATGACCTGGATGTGGCTATCCATCGTCATCGTTCTCGTGGGGGCCGAGATCAACTCGGAGATGGAGCGCCAGACCGCCTGTGACAGCACCGAGGGCCGGCCGAAGCCCCTGGGCGTCCGCCAGGCCTTCGCCGCCGACAGCGTCGGGCCGAGCCAGGACTGAGCGGGAGCCCGGGGCTGGGCGGCGCCGTCGCCCCCCCTGAGCCCGGGAACAGCGGCGATATCCGACGGGTTTCCGGACGGCAGAGCGTCGGGAGTGGTGGATGGCCGGACGACAACACGCACGACCACCAGGGCCGGGCGGAGCAGGGGCCGCCGCGGCGCGGGCCGGCGGAGGCGCAGCCGTGACGGGGTCGCGCCCATGGTGAGCGCTTCGGCGACCGTCGCGCAACGGGATCTCGACCGGCTGATCGCGCTCGGGCGGCAGAAGGGCGAGCTCTCCCCGGCCGACCTCCAGGCTGCCCTGCCGATCCACGGCATGAGCGCCGAGGCGATCGCACAGGTGGTCCTGGACCTCGAGGCCGCCGGAATTCCGGTTGAGCTCGAGGACCTGCTCACGGGGCGGGCCCATCCCGACGGAATCGCGCGGCTGCCCCTCGCGCCCGCGCCCGGACCGCCCTCCCTCGACGCCGCACCGGCCGCGCCGCGCCCGGACGCGCCGGCGTCCCGGGCCGGCGCGCCGGTGGCCGCCGGCTTGGAACCGGGTCCCGCGACCCCATCGGCCGAGGGGCACCGGGTCCGGAACGCCGTGCTGGTGGCGGCCCTGATCGTGCTGGTGCTGATGGGGGCGGTCCTGATCGCCCTCGGCCGATGAAGCGCGGCGCTCGGGAGACCGACATGGACATCCAGACGCCCCTCGCGGCGGCGATCGTCGTCGAACTGAAGTGCCGGGCCGAGGCGAGCGAGCAGGACCACAGGGTCGAGGCCGGCGAACCGGGCTACCTGACGCTCGACGACCGGATCAACCGCGGCGAGCCCATCATGGGGATTGAGGGCGCCCCGGCAGGCGGCCCCTGACGGCCACCCGCACGACAGCCCGTGCCCACGGGCCAGCCGGAACGCGCCCTCCCGGGGCCAGAAGGACGACCGATGAAAGCCGAGATCCTCAGCCTGCGGACCCTGCACGAGGGCTGGAGCCGCTTCTCGCTGGCCCGTGTCCGCCTCGCCGACGGCAGCGAGGCCGAGCGCGAGATCGAGGACCACGGCAACTCCGTGGGCGTGCTGCCCTACGATCCGGTGCGCCGGGTCGCGACCCTGGTGCGGGAGCTGCGGGTGCCCGCCCTCTACGTCGCCGGCGAGCAGAGCCAGCTCGAGGGCCCCGCCGGCCTGATCGACGACGGCACCCCGGAGGACAATGCCCGGCGGGAGGTGCTGGAGGAGGCGGGCCTGCGCCTCGGCGACCTCGACTTCGTCGGCGCCACCTATTCCTGCGGCGGCATCTCGACGGAGCGCATCCACCTGTTCCTGGCCGCCTACGCCGCCACCGACCGGGTGGACGGGGGCGGGGGCGCGGACGGCGAGCACGAGAACATCCGGGTCGTCGAGATGCCGTTGGCCGAACTCGCCCGAATGGCCGATCGCTGCGAGCTGACCGACCTCAAGACCCTGACCCTGGTCCTCGCCCTGCGCGCCCGCCGGCCCGCGCTGTTCTCGGGCTGATCCGAGAGTCTGTCCGGAGTCCTGAACCTGACAGCCTCTCGGGTCCTTTCGTCTCGTTTGTCTGTTCGGGATAACCGGTTTCCACGGATCCCCGACAAACGCTAGACCGCGTCGCCGATGACTCCGGCCTCGTCCTGGGCCTGCAGCACGTCGGGGCGGGGCATCGAGATGATGTTGTAGCCGGAATCGACGAAGTGGATCTCGCCGGTGACGCCGCCCGAGAGATCCGAGAGCAGGTACATCGCTGAGCCGCCGACCTCCTCCTGGGTCACCGTCCGGCGCAAGGGGGCGTGCGCCTTCTGGTGGTTGAACATCAGGCGGGCATCGGCGATGCCGGCCCCGGCCAGGGTCCGCATCGGGCCCGCCGAGAGGGCGTTGACCCGGATGCCGTCCGGGCCGAGGTCGCCCGCGAGGTAGCGCACGGAGGCCTCGAGGGCCGCCTTGGCGACCCCCATGACGTTGTAGTTCGGCATGATCCGGGTCGAGCCGCCATAGGTCAGCGTCAGGAGCGAGCCGCCGCGGGGCATTCGCTTGGCTGCGCGCTGGGCGATCTCGGTGAAGGAGAAGCAGGAGATCGTCATGGTCCGCGAGAAATTCTCGCGGGTGGTGACGTCGACGTAACGGCCCTTGAGCTGTCCCTTGTCGGAGAACCCGATGGCGTGGACGACGAAGTCGAGGCCCTCGGGGAAACGCGCGTCCAGGGCGGTGAACAGCGCGTCGACGCTGGCGATGTCCTCGACATCGCAGGGCAGGACGATGTCCGAGCCGACGGAGGCCGCCAGCGGCGACACCCGGCGCCCCAGCGCGTCGCCCTGGTAGGTGAAGGCCAGCTCGGCCCCGTGGCGGTGCAGGACCTTGGCGATGCCCCAGGCGATCGAGTGATCGTTGGCGACCCCCATGATGAGGCCGCGCTTTCCCGCCATCAAACCCGTCATGCACGTCCCCCGGTCGCGGATCCTCGGGCCCCTCGGACCCGTCATCGTTGGTGGGAGGCTTAGCGCGGGGGTCGTGGCCCTGTCCAATCCCACCGGAGCCGAAGGCGCCTTCGCCGAAACGCAAAGGCCCCGTCGTGCGGGAGCCGCGACGGGGCCTTTGGGTGCAGGCGGGGCGGCGCGGCGGCTAGAAGTAGCCGTCGGTGTCGCAATTGGCGCGGTCTATCATGACCTGCTTGATGTAGACGGCCGTGGTCCCGGCAAGGGCGAGGCCGCCGACGGTTCCCAGCGTGAACCACAACATGGCTGTGCCTTCCAGCAATCCCGAGAAACAAGGAACGGCGGAAGGTCTCTCCAGTTCCTTAACGGGCCGGGCCGGACGTTAAGCCTGATCCGGATCCGTCGCCCTCAGGCGTCGACGTGCTTGAGGACGAGCGTCGCGTTGGTGCCGCCGAATCCAAAGGAATTCGACAGGACGTGCCCGAGCTTGGCCCCGTCACGGCGCTGGCGCAGGATCGGCATATCGGCGAAGGCCGGGTCGATCTCGTCGATATGGGCGCTCTCGCAGATGAAGTCGTTGTTCATCATCAGCAGCGCGTAGATCGCCTCCTGCACGCCCGTCGCGCCGAGGGAGTGGCCGGTGAGGGACTTGGTGGCGGCAATCGGCGGACAGTCGTCGCCGCGCCCGAAGACCTCGCGGATCGCCTCGATCTCCTTGTCGTCGCCCACGGGCGTCGAGGTGGCGTGCGGGTTGATGTAGTCGATCCTGGCGCCCTTCAGGCCCTCGATCGCCTGGCGCATGCAGCGGACCGCGCCCTCGCCGGAGGGGGCGACCATGTCGTGCCCGTCCGAGGTGGCGCCGTAGCCGGCGATCTCGCCGTAGATCGTCGCGCCGCGCGCCCTGGCGTGCTCCAATTCCTCGAGCACCAGCACGCCGGCACCGCCCGCGATGACGAATCCGTCGCGGTTGGCGTCGTAGGCGCGGGACGCCCGGGCGGGGGTGTCGTTGTACTTCGAGGACATGGCGCCCATGGCGTCGAACAGCACCGAGAGCGTCCAGTCGAGGTCCTCGCAGCCACCCGCGAAGATGATGTCCTGGCGCCCGCCCTGGATGACCTCGGCAGCGTTGCCGATGCAGTGGTTCGACGTCGCGCAGGCCGAGGAGATCGAATAGTTCACGCCCTTGATCTTGAACCAGGTCGCCAGGGTCGCCGAGGCGGTGGAGGACATGGCCTTGGGCACGGCGAAGGGGCCGACGCGCTTGGGACCCTTGTCGATCGCGATGGCGGCGGATTCGACGATGACCTTCGTGGACGGTCCGCCCGAGCCCATGATGATGCCGGTGCGATCATTGGAAATGTCGCCCGCCTCCAGGCCGGCGTTCCGGATCGCCTGGTCCATGGCGACGTGGTTCCAGGCGGTGCCGCCGCCGTGGAAGCGCATGGCGCGCCGGTCGACGACGCCCTCCGGGTCGAGGGTGGGGCGGCCCTCGACCTGGCTGCGGAAGCCGTGCTCAGCGTAGGAGGCCGAACGCCCGATGCCGGACTTGGCCTCGCGCAGGGAGGCGAGGACTTCCTCGGTGTTGTTGCCGATGGATGAGACGATGCCCATCCCGGTGATCACGACACGCCGCATGGACACGATGCTCTCCGCCGCCGGGGCTTGTTCTTCGCGGTGCTTGTTCTCGAGACGGCACCTTCGCGTGGATTCAGGTAGGACTCGGGCGTCCCGATCTCAACCGCGTCGGGCTCAGCCGCCCGCCGCCTGGGCCTGGAACAGCGCGACGCGCAGGTCCTTGGCCTCGTAGATCCGGGTGCCGTCGGCCTCGAGCCAACCGTCGGCGATGCCGAGCACGAGCTTGCCGAGGCGCACCCGCTTGATGTCGATGCCGTAGACGACCTTGGTCACCGTCGGCAGGACCTGGTCGGTGAACTTGACCTCTCCGACGCCGAGCGCCCGGCCGCGGCCGGGGGCGCCGAGCCAGCCGAGATGGAACCCGACGAGTTGCCAGAGGGCGTCGAGGCCGAGGCAGCCGGGCATCACCGGATCGTTCTTGAAGTGGCAGCCGAAGAACCAGAGGTCCGGTCGGATGTCGAACTCGGCCAGCACGTGGCCCTTGCCATGGGCGCCGCCCTCGGAGCCGATCGAGACGATGCGGTCGAACATCAGCATCGGCGGCAGGGGCAGCTGCGCGTTCCCGGCGCCGAACAGCTCGCCACGGCCGCAGGCGAGCAGTTCCTCGTAGGAATAGTGCGAGGCCCGCTGGGGCGCGGCGGTCGCCGGGGCGGTGCCCGACGGAGCGTTCGGATCGGAAGCGGAAGACATGATGAGCGGATCGGTCCTCAGGGTTGGGTCCGGGGCGCACGTGGCCCCCTCGGCGTCGCGCCACCGGCGCCGGAACGGACACGGCACGGGCCGATCCGGCCGACGCTGCGGCGTGAAATCGGCGCTTCGTTAACACAGGGCTTGTGCGCCTCAAAGCTGCCCGCCCGCTCGAAGCGTCCCAATCCGCGGCCGCCGCTCGGAGGCACGACGGGACGGAGGGGGCCGCCGCGTAGGGCAGGGCCAGCCCCGCGTGCGGCTCGGGTTGCGATGCGGCAGCGGGTTCCGTATACATATCCGCTGAGTTTCCCGTTTTCCGCGTGGGATGTTTGTACGCCCGATGTCGAACCTTCTGCCCCTGCAGGCCGTGCTGAACGCGCGGGCCTCCGTTCCCGGCGGCGACATGGCCGCCGGCCGTCGCGGTTGCCCGCTGTCGGATCTGCGCGATCGCCTGCGCCGGGCGGGCCTGCGCCCGACCCGCCAGCGCCTGTCCCTGGGCTGGCTGCTGTTCGGCCGCGGCGATCGCCACCTCACGGCGGAAATGCTCTACGACGAGGCGATGCGCGCCAAGGTGCCGGTGTCGCTGGCCACCGTCTACAACACGCTGCACCAGTTCACCGAGGCCGGCCTCCTGCGTCAGCTCGCCCTCGACGGATCGAAGGCCTACTTCGACACCAACCCGAGCGAGCACCACCACTTCTTCCTTGAGGACGAGGGACAGGTGTTGGACATGCCCGATTGCGGGATCACCGTGGATTCCCTGCCAGACGCCCCCGAGGGCATGGAGATCGCCGGCGTCGAGGTGATCGTCCGCCTGCGCCGCCGTGGCCCGGTCGCCCGCAAGGCCTGACCGCCCGCCGAATCCGCACGCACCGTCATCGAGGCCCGGGCAACCGGGCCTTTTTCTTTGGCGCGGTGCCCTGACGCGCCGCGCAACGATGGCGCGCCTCGCGAAGTTATCGCCGGCGCGCCGTCCTCCCATCCCATCGAAACCGGACCCATATGGCCCCCACTCGCATCGTCTGCGTCCGCCACGGCGAATCGACCTTCAACGCCGCGCACCGCCTGACCGGACAGGATCCCGGCCACGTCGACGCCCGCCTGACCGAGCGGGGGCAGGGCCAGGTCCGGGCGGCCCGGGCGGCCCTGCACGACATCCCCTTCGATCTGGTGGTGACCTCGCCCCTGACCCGGGCGATCCAGACCACCCAGGGCATCTTCGGCGACCATCCGAGCCGCCCGCGCATCCTCGTCGAGGTCCTGCATCGGGAGTGCCAGGAGAGCAGCTGCGATGTCGGCCGGGCCGCCTCGGTGCTAGCCGCCGAGTTCCCGGACGTCGCCGTCGACCATCTGCCGGAGATCTGGTGGCATGCCGAGGGCGCGCCCGACGCCCGCGGCGTGCATATCGAGCCGCGCACCCTTTTCGACGCCCGCGTCCTCGGCTTTCGCGACTGGCTCGCGGCTCGGCCCGAGCACAGCATCGCGGTGGTCGGCCACGGCACCTTCTTCTATCACCTGACGGGCGTCTGGCTCGACAACTGCCAGACCGTGACCTTCGACCCGATGGCGGCGCCCGCCCCGGTCTGAGCCGGGCTCTACGCGAGCCCCGACCGCGCGGCGTCCAGGCGCCGCTGCACCAGCGCGCGGTCGAGAGGCGCCGCCCGGCGGCCGATCTCCAGGGCCTCGTCGAGGATCGCCACGGCGCTCGCCCAGACCTCCGGCACGAAGGCCGCGGCACCCTCCGCGACCTCGGCCGCACAGCGCGCATCCGCGAAGGCTTTCCCGGCGGCGGTGGCGGCCCGGGCGACCGCCGCGGCCCGAGCGCCCTGCCTCCAGGCCCCGCGCTGCGAGGCCTCCTGCGCCCGCGCGCCGCCCTGCCAGGCGGCGTCCCGGGCAACCGCCCGGGCCCGGTCCGTATCCGCCGCCCCGTCGCAGGCCGCTGCCAGGGTGGGCAGGCCCGCCAGATCCAGGAGGGGCGGCAGGATGCGACGGACGCTCGCCAGGGCGAGGAAGGCGACGCGCTCGGCCTCCACGGCCGGGACGTCCGCCGAGCCGGAGAGCCGCAGCACGAAGGCCATCAGGCGCGGCCGCTCGGCATCGGGCATCGCATCGTTCAGGCCGAGGGCGTAGGCGGACAGGGGCGGCGAGAAACAGGGCGGGCAATCGGCCGAGGCGCGGATCGCCCGATAGGGCAGGCCGGCGGCCACGATCGCCGCCTCGTTGATGCAGGTGCCGCCATCCGGACCTGGAAAATCGTGCGAGCCGGCCAGCAGCCGCCAGTTCAGGATATGCTCGAAGCCCGCCGCCATGCCCGCGCTCTCTCCGTCTTCGGATCGCGAGAGTGCCACGGCCTCACGGGCTTGGCGAGGGAGAGCGTGGCGAGGGAAGGCTTGGCGAGGGAAGGCTTGGCGAGGGAAGGCTTGGCGAGGGAAGGCTTGG
>NZ_LMMK01000052.1:21252-166480 GCF_001422795.1 Methylobacterium sp. Leaf88
TAAGGGCGCCAGAGGCGTCAGCCGCCGAGATCGGCCGCGAGCCCGGCCAGCATGGCGAGGCCGAGCACCAGCACGAAGGCGCCGGCCAGGAGTTCGAGGCCGCCGACCGCGAGCACCCCGGCCCGTCCGCGTCCGCCCGCGAGGCGCAGGGCGAAGGCCTTGGCGAAGACCGCGAGGCTCGCCAGCGTGCCCGTGGTCAGCGCGGTGCCGAGGGCCATGGCCAGGGTCGCGGCGATGCCGGCGGCCAGCAGGCCCTGCGAGGCGGAGAAGACCAGGATCAGCACCGCCCCGGCGCAGGGGCGCGTGCCCGCGGCCAGCACGACGCCGGCGCGCTCGCGCCACGAGTCGAGCCGGGCCAGGGCCGCGGCGTCGTTCAGGTGGACGTGGCCGCAGCCGGGGGCGCAGGTCGGATCGGTGCGGCCGGCCAGTCGGCCGGCCTTGCGCCAGGTGACGCTGAGGCCGAGGAGCGCCACGAGGGCGAAGCTCACGGTCTCGATCACCGTGCCGGCGCGGGTCATGCCGGCGGCGGTGGCGCCGAGCACCAGGGTCCCGATGCCCACCAGGGCGATGGCGACCAGGGCCTGGAGCAGGGCGGCGGCGAAGCTGAGGCTGAAACCGCGGGTGAGGGCCCGCTCGCCGGCGACGATGTAGCCGGCGATCACCGCCTTGCCGTGGCCCGGTCCGGCGGCGTGGAAGACGCCGTAGGCGAAGCCGAGGAGCATCATCGGCCCCCACGCGCCGCCCGCCTTGAGGGACTGCACCGCGGCCTGGAGGCTGCGGGAGAAGCTCGCCTGCAGGGCGAGGATCCGGCCCCCAAGGCCGCTGGCGGACGGGGTGGCCTCGCGAAACCCGATGCCGAAGGGCGAGCGCGGCGGCGGCGCGGTGACGCTCGGGCTCACCAGCCAGGCGAGGCCGGCGACGATCAGGGTCGCGAGGGCGACGGCCGCCAGGACGAGGAGGACCTGCCGGGCGAGGCGGGACCGGCCGTCCGGGCGGGCGGCGTCGAGGGCGGTGCCTACGGACACGCGACGATGATCCGGTTGGCGAACTGGACGCCGTAGTTCGATGCCGAGGTCAGCGCCTCGAAGAACGCCTCCGACATGCCCGGTTTGGCATCGCCGGGCTTGGCATCGGCGGTCTTGGCGTCCGGGGTCTCGGTCTTGGGTCGGGTGAGGGTGGCGGCGCAGCCGGTCGGCGCCCCGGCGAGGCGGGCGGCATCCACGCCCTCCGCCAGGCTGAAGGCGACGAAGAAGGTCGGGTCGTAGACCTCCAGGGCCGTGACGCCGCGGCCCTGCGCCACCGGCGTCTTCAGGGGCAGGAGGAAGCTTAGGGTCAGCTTGTCGCCCTCCATCGCCATGCGGGGCTCGACGGGATCGGCGAAGGCCTGCTCCTTGCCGCCGACCTTCATTTTCGTGAAGTAGGCGAATTCGGCGAGGTTGGCGGTGTTCTCGGCGGCGAGGCCTGCGAGTTCGTCCGGCGTCAGCTTGCCGTCGTTGTTCGTGTCCAGCCCCTGGGTCACGAAGGCCGAATACGAGGCATCGAAGGTCCAGGCGTGGCGGACGCCGGTGACGCGGCCGCCTTCGCCGTAGGCGATCTCGGCCTTGGTGGTCACCCAGACGTGGGGATGCGCCTGGGCGGGGAGCGCGGACAGGGCGGCCCCGAGGGCGGCTCCGGCCAGGGCGGCGATGCGGAAAAGCGAGGCGGTCGGCATGGCACGGGACGCTCGCGAGTCAGGGTAAAGACTTCGTAAAGCCGCGCCGGCCGCGGGGTCCGTCGCTGCGGACCGGTCTCCCGCCTCACTGGGGCAAAAGCGAGGCGTCGGCCCACGGGCGCTTGTGCATCCGGACCACGCGCCCCGGGACCTTTGAGGCCGTGTCGCGCAGGCGGGCGGGAGCGACGCCGACCGCGCTCGGCCCGCAGCCGGCCGGGGTCAGTCTCGCCGGGTCAGAGCGGCGATCTCGGCACGCTCCTCGGCGCTGAGGCCCGCGGCGGCCGCGGCCGGGCGGCGGCGGGACAGGCGCCAGAGCCCGAACAGGCCCAGGCCGATCACCGCGACCGGGGTCAGCCACAGGAGCAGGGTGTGCAGGGCGAAGACGGGGCGCAGCAGCACGTACTCGCCGTAGCGCCCGACCACGTAGGCCTGGACCTGCTTGTCGTCGTCGCCGGCGGTCAGGCGCTCGCGCACGATGAGGCGCAGGTCCCGGGCGAGGGGAGCGTCGGAATCGTCGATGGACTGGTTCTGGCAGACGAGGCAGCGCAGGCCCGACGAAATGTCCCGCGCACGCGCTTCCAGGGCCGGGTCCTTCAGCACCTCGTCCGGCTGGACCGCCAGGGCGCCGCCGACGGAGGCCAGCGTCAGCCCGAGCGCCAGGGCGAGGTGCGGGAGCACGGCCCGGCTCATTCGGCGGGGGCCATGCCGGGCGGGACGCACTTGGCCCGTGCCCGCGCCGGGGCGCCGACGCGCATGCGCCGGTCGGTCAGGGAGATCGCGCCGCCCAGCGCCATCACCACGGCGCCGAGCCAGATCAGCAGCACGAGGGGCTTGTAGTAGAGCCGCAGGCCGATGGCGCCCTCCGGCAGGACCTCGCCGAGGCTGGCATAGACCTGGCTCGCGCCGATGGTCAGCAGGCCGGATTCCGTCACCGTCATCTTGCGGCTCGGATAGAACCGCTTGCCGGTCTCCACCGTGCCCACGAAGTCGCCGCCCGCGTTGCGGATGGTCAGGAACGCGGTGGTCTCGGCGTAGTTCTCGCCGGTGCGCGGACCGACCCGGTCGAGGGTCGCCACGTAGGGGCCCGAGGCGAGGGACTCGCCGGGCTTCAGGGTCTTCAAGCCTTCCGTCGCCCAGCCCTGCGCGGCGATGCCCAGGACCACGACGCCGACGCCCGCATGGGCCATCGCGGTGCCCCAGGCGGAGCGCGGCAGGCCCGCGGCGCGGCGCCAGATCGCGGCGCCGCGGGCGCGGTTGCCGCCGTAGCCGCGGGCGCGGGACACGATCTCCATCGCGGAGCCGATGACGAGGTAGGCGCCGAGGCCGATCCCGACGGGTGCCATCATCGGGCCGCCCCAGGTCAGGGCCGTCACGGTGAGGCCGACCACCAGCGCGGCGGCCAGGGCCGCGAACAGGCGCTGCGTCGCCGCGTGCACGTCGCCGCGCTTCCAGGCCAGGGTCTGGCCGAAGGGCACGATGAGCAGCAGCGGGATCGCCAGGGGCACGAAGGTGTAGTTGAAGAAGGGCGGCCCCACCGAGATCTTCTCGGCGGTCAGCATCTCCAGCAGCAGCGGGTAGAGGGTGCCCACGAAGACGGTGGCGCAGCCGGCGGCCAGGAACAGGTTGTTCATCACCAGCGCGCCCTCGCGGGAGATCGGCGCGAAGATGCCACCCTGGCGCAGCATCGGCGCCCGCCAGGCGAACAGGGTGAGCGAGCCGCCGATGAACAGGATCAGGATCGCCAGGATGAAGACGCCGCGGGTCGGGTCCGTGGCGAAGGTATGGACCGAGGTCAGCACGCCCGAGCGGACGATGAAGGTGCCGAGGAGCGAGAGCGAGAAGGTGAGGATGGCGAGCAGCACCGTCCAGACCTTCAGGGCGTCGCGCTTTTCCATCACCACGGTGGAATGCAGGAGGGCGGTGCCGGCGAGCCAGGGCATCAGCGAGGCGTTCTCGACCGGGTCCCAGAACCACCAGCCGCCCCAGCCGAGCTCGTAATAGGCCCAGTACGAGCCCATCGCGATGCCGAGCGTCAGGAAGCTCCAGGCGATCAGGGTCCAGGGCCGCACGGCCCGGGCCCAGACCGCGTCGATGCGCCCGTCGATCAGCGCCGCGATGGCGAAGGCGAAGGTGATCGAGAAGCCGACATAGCCGACGTAGAGGAGCGGCGGGTGCACCGCGAGTCCGAAATCCTGGAGCAGCGGGTTGAGGTCGTTGCCCTCCACCGGGGCCGGGCTCACCCGGGTGAACGGGTTCGAGGTCGTGATGATGAACAGCACGAACACGAAGGTGATCAGGCCCTGCACCGCCAGGGTGTTCGCCCGCAGGGTCGGCGGCACGGACTCGCGCGAGACCGCCACCAGCGCCCCGAACAGGGCGAGGATGAGGACCCAGAGCAGCATCGAGCCCTCGTGGTTCCCCCACACGCCGGAGATCTTGTAGAGGAAGGGCTTGGCCGTGTGGGAGTTCTCGATCACGTTGAGGACCGAGAAGTCCGACGTGACGTGGGCGTAGGTCAGCGCCCCGAAACTGAACAGGATGCAGGCGAAGGCGCCGAGGGCGGCGGGCGTCGCCACGGCCCGCAGGGCCTGGTCGCCCGAGCGGGCGGCCCAGACCGGCATCACCGCCTGGACCAGGGACAGGGCGAGCGCCAGGGCGAGCGCGAAATGGCCGACCTCGATCAGCAAGGCGGGGTGTCCTTCCAAGGGAGGATGTGCCGCGGGACGCGGGGCCGACGGGGGACGGGCCGGGGCGCGCGGGGCATCATCGCTCGCTGCGCTGGCCGAGGGTCTTGTCGCCGGCGACCGTCTGGGCCTCGGGGGCGGCCGCTGCGGGCTTGTCGACCAGGCCCTTGCCCTCCTGCCACCGGCCCTGCGCCTTGAGGGCGTCGGCGACCTCGCGCGGCATGTAGGATTCGTCGTGCTTGGCCAGAACCGTGTCGGCCCGGAACAGGCCGCCCGGCAGCAGGGTGCCCTCGGCGACCACCCCCTGGCCCTCGCGGAACAGGTCGGGCAGCAGGCCGCGGTACTGGACCGCGATGGTGGCGTTGGTGTCCGTCACCGCGAAGTCGACGGTCTGGTCCGGCCCGCGCTGGAGCGAGCCGTCTTTTACCAGGCCGCCCAGGCGGAAGCGCGTGCCCGGGGCCACGGTCTGCGCGGCCACCTCGGTGGGCGAGCGGAAGAACACGATCGACCCGCTCATGGCCGACAGGATCAGGCCGAGCGCCAACGCCAGCACGGCGCCGCAGGCGGCGATCAGGATCAGGCGGCGGCTCTTGCGGGTCACGTGGGCAGGATCCCGGTTGATGGTTCGGACGGTGGGGCGGCGCGCGTTCCGCGCCGGACCGCCCGGCGGGGTTTCTTGCAGGTTCCGGTGTCGGCCGGGGCGCCACCCGGGTCAAGGGCCGGGGCCGGGACCGATTGTCAGGGGCTCAAGGCTTTGCCGCCGCATTGCCGGGCTTCGCGCTGGGCTGGAGGCTGAGCTCGCGCGACAATTCGCCGAGCCGTTCCATGGCCGCCGCATCGGGGCTTAGGGCCATGCGGGCCCGATCGAGGGCCTGGAGGGCGCGCTCGCGCTCGCCGAGCACGCTGTAGGAGCGGATAAGGCGCAGCCAATCGTCGACGCTGCCGCCCTTGGCCGCCAGGCGGCGGTCGAGACCCGCGACCATGCCGCGGATGGCGGCGTCGCGCTCGGCCACCGGCATCGCCTTGACGGCCGCGACGGCGGCCTCCGTGCCGGCTCGGGCGGCCTCGTCGGAGGCCGAACCGCTCCGGGCGGGAGGAGCGGAGGGCGTGGCCGCGGCCGCATCCGCGGGGGCCGCGGCCAGACCGGCCTCGGCGGCGATCGCGTCGAGGCGGGTCTTCGCCTCGGGATCGTCGCCCAGGGCCTTGCGCGCCCGCTCCAGGGCGTCCTTCGCTTTGTCGCGCTCCTGGAGCACCCCATAGGAGCGCACGAGGCGCAGCCAGTCCTCCAGGCTCCCGCCCCGGTCGGCCAGGCGCTTGTCGAGGCTGTCGACCATGGCGCGGATGGCGCCGTCGCGGCTCGCCGGGGGCAGGGCCTGGAGGGCGGCCGCGGCGCCGGCCTCGGGGGCCTTCGTCTCGCCAGGCGCGGCCTCGCCCTTCAGGCGCGCCAGGTTCTCGCGCACGAGGGGCAGCCAGGGGGCGTCAGCCGGCGCCGCGTCGGCCATGGCCTGGAGGCGCTGGATCGCCTGGGGAATATCGCCGTCGAGCTCGGCCGCCCGCGCCAGGTAGAATTTCGGCTTGGCGACCTGCCCGTCGAGGTCGACCGCCCGCTGGAAGATGGCCTTGGCCTGGGGCGTGACCGCACCGTTGGCCGCCGCCACCAGGGCCTCGCCCCAGTCGGACAGGCGCTGCGCCGTCTCGCCGAGGATGCGGGTGGCGGCCTCGTAGGCATGGGCGGCGTCGTCGAAGCGGCCCATCCGCATGTAGACGGGGGCGAGCACGGACCAGCCGCGCCCGTCGGTGGGATCGGCCGCGAGCCGCGCCTCGATCTGGCCGATGGCCTTGAGCAGGTCCTGGTCGCCGCTCTGGGCGGACTGGCGCTCCGCCGCACTCTGAGCCGGCATGTGCGGCGAGCCGTAGAGACCGTAGGCGATGAGCGCGACCAGGGGGATGGTGGAGAGGGCGAAGGCCGAGGCCGCCCGGCGCTGGCGCAGGGCCGGCTCGGCGATGTCCTGGGCCGCCGGGACGCCGGCGCGGTTGGCGCGCAGCAGGCGCCGGGCCGCCTCGGTGCGCGCGGCCTCCGCTTCGGGGGGCGCGATCAGGCCGCGGGCCTCGTCGCGCTCGATCTCGCGGAGCTGGTCCTCGTAGAAGCCCGTCTCGGTGGCGAGGCCACCGCCCTCCGGCGGGGCGGCGGGATTGGCCCGGCGCGACATCGGCCAGAGCAGGGCGAACACCGCCGCGCCGGTCATGACCGCCAGTATGAACCAAAGTGCCGTCATCACGCCCCGAACGCTGCCCCGCTTGCATGTAGACGCGGGCCCCCGCCGGCACGATGCAGGCCTCGGGCGACACGGTGTCACGCGCAGCACGTCGGGGGGAGGACGCAACCCTAGAGCATGACGGCTTGCGGGGAAACCGGGTCCCGGGATCCCGGCCGGGGATCGGCGGCCCTCACGCCGGTGCGCGGCCCTCCGCGGGCCCGCGGCTCAGTGCGGGGCCACGCCAGCCGGCGCATCGCCCGGCACCTCGATCACCGCCCGCAGGCCGCCCAGCGTCGCCTCCTCCAGGCGGAAGCGGCCGCGATAGAGGGCCGCGAGATCGGCCACGATCGAGAGGCCGAGCCCGGAGCCGGGCTTGGTCTCGTCGAGGCGGCGGCCGCGCCCGAGCACGTCCGCCCGGTCCTCCGGGGCGAGGCCCGGGCCGTCATCCTCGATCGCCACGAGAAGGTGGGGATAATCGTTCTTGCCCACCGCCTCGGCGCGGATCGCCACGCGGCCGTGGGCCCATTTCGAGGCGTTGTCGACGAGGTTGCCGATCATCTCCTCGAAGTCCTGGCGCTCGCCCCGGAAGCGCAGGCCGGCCGGCACGTGGACCTCGTAGGCGATGTCCTTGTCGCGGTAGATCTTGCCGAAGGTGCGCACGAGGCCGGCCAGCGCCGGCTCGACCTCCGTGGAGGTGCCGAGGGTGCCGGCGAGTGCCGCGGCCCGGGCGCGGTCGAGGTGGTAGTTCACCTGGTCGCGCATCACCGCGGCCTGCTCGCGGATCTTGGCCGCGAGGTCGTCGGGTGCATCGGCGGCGCCGACCTCGTTGACGATGATCGAGAGCGGGGTCTTCAGGGCGTGCGCGAGGTTGCCGACCTGCGTCCGCGCCCGCTCCAGGATCTCCCGGTTGGTCTCGATGAGAAGGTTCACCTCGCCCGCCAGGGGGGCGATGTCGCGCGGATACTCGCCGGTGATGCGGTCCGATTCGCCCCGCCGGATGGCGCCCAGCGCCGTGCGCAGCTTGGCGAGCGGCGCGAGGCCGAAGCGGATCTGCAGCAGGGTCGTCAGGGCGAGCGACAGGCCGAGGAGCCCGAAGGTGACCATCAGCGAGAAGCGGAAGCGGTCGACGTCGTTCTCGATCTCGTCGGCGGGGCCGGCCACCCGTACGGTGTAGCGGCCCTCCTCGCCGAGATCGACGTCGCGCTCGATGATGCGCAGGCGGCGCTCGTCCTGGGCCCGGCCGTAGCCCTGGCGGATCTGGCCGATGCCCGCCTTGCTGTCGGGGTTGGCGGCAGCCTTCAGGGGCACGCCCACCAGGGAGCGCGAGGTGCGCAGGTCGCGCGGCTTCGCGTCGGGCCGGCCGATCTGCCAGTACCAGCCCGACAGGGGCAGGTCGAAGCGCGGATCGCTCAGGGTGAAGGACCGGCTCTCGGGGTCGTTGGGCGAGACGAGGTCGGTGGCGAGGTTGTTGGCGTAGACCAGCAGGCGGCTGTCGAAGGCGCGCTCGGTGTTCTCGCGGTACAGGGTCGTGAGGATCCAGGCGGCGATGAGCAGGATCGCCGAACTCGCCAGCAGCGCCGAGGTGGCGAGGCGCACCGCGATCGAGCGGCGGCGCATCGGGAGCCAGGAGGGGGAGGGAATCATGCTGGCCAAAGTCTGGGTTGCAGCCGATCTGCGTTGCAGCCGAAAATCAACGCGACGGCCGAGGATGTGCCGCCGCCGATCGCACGGGTCTTGGGGTGGTCGCCTGAGATTTCGATCGACTCCGGCTTGACCGGCACGCCCATTCTAGCCTGGGCGCAGGCCCGTGTCTCACCATGACTCGATCCGTATAATCCGCAGAATACGGATTATACGGATCTGTCTCCGCTTGTTGTCGAGGCTTGGATCGGCATGAACCTGTTCAAACTGATCGATACGGATGCCACCGACTTCGCCAAGCGCGCAGGATTCTATCAGGACGAGGCGATCCGTAACCCGGTCGTGATCAGCAAGAACGGGCGCCCGAAGACGGTCCTCGTGGCCTATGACGAATTCATCCGCCTGCGCGAACGCGACCGGCGTTCGTTCACGATCGACGACATCCCGGACGACATCGCCGACGCGATCCTGAGCGCCGAGGTCCCGAAAGGCCTGACGGACACGGATGAGCGCAGGTCTCCGACCATGGTCCCGGGCGAGCCGCCGATCGCCCGGGACCGTGATCCGGTACGCGTTCCTCTGGTCGGACGAGAGTCGCGAGGGTTTGGAATCGGCGCGGAAGGACCGACCCGCCGTCCTGGTCATCGCACGCAAACCCACGGACGGAAGCTGCATCGTGGTTCCGATCACCCATCGGGAGCCCGAGGGCCGAACCGTCGGCCTGTAAATTCCCGCGGAGGTTTGCAAAAGCGTGGGCCTCGATGACCGGCGACAGTAGGTCATCGTGTCCGCGGGCAACGATTTCGTTTGGCCGGGACCGGACCTACGGTCCATTCCCGACCACGACCCGCCGAGCGTGATCTACGGAACCGTGCCGCGGCGCTTCTTCGCCCTCGTGCTCGCGCACATGCAGACCCTGATCCGGGCGAGGCGGCTCGCGGTGAGTCCGCGTCGTTGAGATCACACCCGCGGCGCGGGCTGGTTCGGGTCGACGAGATAGCCGAGGCCCCGCACGGTCTGGATCAGGTCGACGGCGAGCTTCTTGCGCAGGCGGCCGACGAAGACCTCGATGGTGTTGGAATCGCGGTCGAAATCCTGGTCGTAGAGGTGTTCGGTCAGTTCGGCCCGCGAGACCACCCGGCCGGTGTGGTGCATCAGGTAGGAGAGCAGGCGGTATTCGTGGCTGGTCAGCTTGACCGGGTTGCCGTCCACGAAGACCCGGCCCGAGCGGGTGTCGAGCACCACCGGACCGCAGGCGATCTGGCTGGTGGCGTGGCCGGCCGCGCGGCGCAGCAGAGCGCGCACGCGCGCCATCAGCTCCTCCATGTGGAAGGGCTTCGTGACGTAGTCGTCGGCCCCGGCATCGAAGCCGTCGACCTTGTCGGACCAGCGGTCGCGGGCGGTGAGGATGATGACCGGGGTCTTGATGCCGGCCCGGCGCCACTTCTGCAGAACGCTGACGCCGTCGGTCTTGGGCAGGCCCATGTCGAGGATGATGGCGTCGTAGGGCTCGCTCTCGCCCAGATAGCCCCCCTCCTCGCCGTCGAAGGCCTTGTCGGCGACGTAGCCGGCCTCCTCGAGGGCGTTCACCACCTGCCGGTTGATGTCCCGGTCATCCTCCACGACGAGCAACCGCACGGTCCCGAACTCCTACGATGATGGCCCGGACCCGCGGGTCGGCGCGGCGCGCACGTTAGACGTCTCCGCGCCGGCGCGAAACGGCTTCCGGCCGAAAGCCTTCACGGTCCGCTGACCTGCCCGGTGGTGGCATCGACGACGACGTGGACGAACTGGCCGTCCCGGCGCAGGGCCGTGAGCAGGTAGACGAGGGTGTCGTCGCTCCGGCACAGGCGGGCCCGCTGGATCTCCGCGCGGGGAATCACCTGGCGGGCGGCGCGGATGGCCGCCACCGGGGCGATCACCCGCTTCTCGGCGACGGCCTCGCGCAGGTCCGCCGGACTGAGACAGGTTTCGCTGCGGGGCATCGCGATCAAGGGCGCCGAGACCGCGCTGGTGCCCGTCGTCGTCTCCTCCGCGAACGTGTCGATCGAACCCGTCGCGAAGCCCGCGACGGTCAGTCCGATCAACACCAGGGCGAGGAGGATGCGCATGCGATGACGTTTAGGAAGGATGCACTGAATGTGCCCTGAATGCCGACCCAAGCCCAACCTCGGCCATTCGGTTCCCGCCGGGCTCCCGGGGGCTCGCGGCTCAGGCCGGCCCGGGGGCCTGGGCGGCGAGGCGCGCGAGGGTCGCCCGGAGGGTCGCTCCGACCAGGGCCTGGCTGTCGATATGCGCGAGGGCGGCCCGCCGCAGGGCCTGGGACGAGCGGTCGAACCCCGCCCGGGCGTCGTGCAGGCGCAGGGCCGCCACCCGGCGGCGGTCGCGGCGGCGATTCAGCAGGAGGGCGAGGCGGTCCATGGCGGTGTCCTCAGGGGCGCGGCCGGATCTCGGCGAGCCGGCGCAGGATGTCGTCCAGCTTCTCCCGCGCCCGCTCGTCGTTGCGCTCGACGCTGCGCGCGAGCTCGGCGATCACGCGGGCGAGGTCGTCCAGCACCCGGGTCCGGCTCTCCAAGGCGGCCGCCACGGCGGCATGGCTCTGCGAGGCCCGCTCGAGGGCGGTGGCGGTGGCGCCGGTATCCCCGAGGCGCGCCTCCTGGGCGCGCACCGAGTCCCGGTGGAGATGGAAGCAGGCGAGGCCGAGGAGGACGGCGACGATCCATCCCGCGCCCTCCTGCGAGACGAGCAGGTGCGCGGCCTCCAGGGCGATCTTCTGCAAGGCCCCCTCCCTCGTGAGATTCCCCCCGCCCGCGGACCCCGTCCGTCAGGCCGGGCGGTGCGCCCGCGCCGCCCGGAGCGCGGGCAGAAGCGTGTTGGCGACCGTGGCCTCCTCCGCCAGGGGCAGGCTGCGAAACACCTTCTCGCCGAGGCCGTCGACGCCGCCTGCGGCCCGGATGAGCCAGCCCGGAGCCGCGTCGAGGCCGCGCTGGACCGCACCTGCGATCACCAGCGATCCCATCGGGACCGTCAGCGTGCGGCCTTGCGCCGCCCCCGCCACCGCGTTGACCGCGTAGGCGCCGACATTGCGCACCAGACGCTCCACCAGGCTGGCCGTGATCAGGACCCGCACGGGCCCGGCGATCCGCGCCAGGGCCGCCGTCAGGGCGGTGACCGCGAGGGGCACCACCACGCTCCCGATGCCCTGGACGGCCGCCGCGAGGGCGTCCCCCCAGGGGACGGTCACGGCGGCGGTCGCCGGTGCGGCCGAAGGGGCCGCCGAAGCCCCCGCGACCGAGGCCACTGCGACCGCCAAGAGGGCGAGGCCGACGCCGGCGGCGAAGGGGCGGGCGCGCAAGGGGCGGGCGCGCGAGGGAACGGGGACGAATCGGATCATCGCGGACTCCATCGGTGGGGACATCGAAGCGAAGGCGGAGGGGCCGGCCCTCAGAGGCCGCCGCGCAGGCGGTTGCGGAGGGTCGCCCACAGGCGGGCCAGGGCGACGGGCCGCCCGGGCGCCGGATCGGGGGCCGGCTCGAGGCCGCGGCGCGGCAGCGGCGGGATGCGCGGCACCGTCCGGCGCTGCACGGGCAGGGGCGGGGTCAGGGGAAGCTGCAGGGACGGGGTCAGGGCACTTGGCGCGGGAACCGGCGCCGCGTCGCTCCGGCGCGCCCGCGGCAGGGCGCGGTCGTAGGGCGTCAGGAACTGGTCGTGCTCGGCGCCGCGCCGCGGGATCAGCGCGGCCGGGCGGTTCCAGAGCAGGATCGCCGCCGCGGCGCCGTCGCGGTCGCCGGCCTTCAGGCGCCGGACGACGGTGGAACGCGCGAAGGCCGACGGGCCGATGTTGAAGCAGAGCGAGACCAGGGCGTCGAAGGCGTGGTCGGGCAAGGCGTCGGGCAAGGCGTCCTGGATGGCATCGTCCACCGCCCGGACGTAGCGGGCGACGTCGCGCCGGAAGAGGGCGTCGCAGGCGGCCGCGGTCAGGCGCAGGCCCGGCGTCACCAGGGGCGGCCCGGCCGCCGCGGTGTGGCCGATGCCGATGGTCCAGATCCCGACGCTGTCGCGATAGGCGGTGAGGCGGCGCCCTTCGCGCGCGATGAGCACGGCTTCGCCGATGGCACTGAGGTTCATGGCCTGTCTCCGCTTGATGGCGTGGCAGCTAGACTTGCGCGATACGCGACGCGATAACTGACGCGATACTTGGAAGGACCGCGGGGTCGGGGGCGGACATGCTGCGAAAGCTCATCTCGACGGCTTTGCGACGCGAGACCGAGACTGAGACCGGCGACATCGCCCGTGAGGGGTCGGCGCGGCCGCCCGACCTCGCGTTCCCGCCCATGCGGCCGGTCGAGCCGCCCGCCGCCCGGAACGACAACCCGCTGGCGGCCCTATGCGAGGCGGTCGAGGCCGACCTGCGGGCGGCGGGATACCTGCGCTGACCCGCGCGGATCAGGGACCGGCGGCCGCCTCCAGGGCGGTGAGCCGCGCCTCGAAGCCGCGGGCGAGGAACAGCAGCAGCTGGTCGGTGCGGAAACCGTAGCGCTCGCCGGCCGCGCGCCCGGGACAGGCTGCCCGTGCCGGGACCGCTGGCGCGATCGTGGCGCCGTCCGCGTCGCGCACGGCCTCCGTGGCCGGGACGGCCTCCTGCGGGGCGACCGCTGGCCAGGAATCGCGGCAGACGAAGCCGTAGGCGAAGGGATCGAGGCCCTCGGCCTCCATGATCGCGACGGCCCGCTGGACGGTGAGGCCGACGTGGCGCCGGGCCCCGTCCCCCTTCCGCGCCACGGCGTCATGGAACCGGAAGGTGCCGATCTCCCGGGCCAGCGCGCGGCCGGCGGCGATCTCGGCCTCCGAGAGGGGGGCGACCGGCGTCTTCTCGCGGGCATCGGACGTGCTGATCGCTCCGGTCCCGGCATAGAGCACCGAGGCGCGCAGCGCCGGCGTGCCGAGGCTCCAGGTGTTGTCGGCGGCGTGGGCGATGATGCCGGCGACCCCGAGCCGCGTCGTCAGGGGGGCGCTGGTGCCGAGGCCGAGATTGCCCTCCGGCCCGAAGCGCGCCGCCTCGCGCAGGGCGCCGGGGCGGGCTCCGTCCGCCGGCTTGACGAAGACCGCGAGGCCCCCCGGAAAGCCGCCCGCCGTTCCGCCCGTTCCGCCCGTTCCGGCCAGGCCGGCGACGGTCCAGGCGAGGCCCCCGCTCGACGCCTGCATCGTCAGGCCGCCGGCCAGCAGGCTGCCATCCGTGGCGAGGTCCTGGGTCAGGCGGAGGGCCGGCGCTCCGAGGAGAGGGGCGGGCGCCGGCCCGGCGACGTCGACCCGGCCCGTCGCCCGGTCGATCCGCAGGGCCTCCCGGAACCCCCCGGTGTCGGGCGCGACCTTGATCGTGAGATCGTCGCTGCCCGACAGCCCGATCTCGGCCCGTCCCGTGAAGGCGCTCTGGAACAGCAGGGAGAGGACGTTGCCGGGCGCCTGCTTGTTGAGGGTGCAGCGCAGGTCGCCGGTGCCCCCCTCGGCCGCCGTCAGGGCGGTCCAGAGGGCGGTGTTCAGCTTGGCCGCGAAGGGGTTGGCGGCGTCCGCGGTGGTGCCGAGGCCGAGGCGCGTCAGGGTCTGGAGCTGCCGGAGGGTGCTGCGGAACCTGACCCATCCGGCGGCCGTGAAGATGTAGAGTTCGTCCTCGTCGAGGATCCAGGCGAGCCAGCCGGGTTTCGGCGCGAGGCCCCGCCAGCGCCCGTCCTGGAACTGGGCGACCTGGCCGGACAGCCCCGCCCAGGCCCCGGTGGGGGCGGGGCTCAGCACGAGGTAGCGGTCGCCCTCGGCGGGGGCGGCCGGCGGCGCGGCGAGGTCCTTGTCGCGGCAGGCGAGCTGGACCACCGCGTCGAGCTGGATCAGGGCCTCGTTGTGGGTGACGTGCTTCTGGGCCTGGCCGGCCGCGATCAGCGGCAGCGCCAGAATCGGGGTGGTCTCGGGCATCGTCGGGCTCCGGGTGTCTCGGGACTGGGTTGAATCGCGGGTTCAGGCGGGCTCCACCGGCACCCGCGCCCGGGTCTCGGGGCCGGGTCCGGCCGCCGCGCCGACCTGCGCCACCGCCACATCGAGGCGGTCCTGGGGCGTGCCGAAATCCGCCGCCTCGTCCGCCGCGGCGTAGAGGAGGTCCGACCGGTCCGCGCTCAGGGTCCGGAGGGGGTGGCCCGCGGCGGCGTAGATCGTGACCCGGTAGGCCTCGGGCTCCTCCAGCGGGACCTCGACGGCGTCCCAGGAATCCCCGTCGCGCCGGGCCCTCCGGATCCAGGCGAGGCGCACGCCCCCTGGCGCCCGCCATGCCCGGAGATGGACGGGGCGCAGGGGCTTAAGGGCGGTGAGGCCCGCCGTGGCGCGCAGGGCGACGGTGGCCGGATCGGCCGGATCGCGCGCCGCCGGGCCGAGCCGGTAGCGGAACGGGCGGCCGGCCTCGTCGAGGCGCTCGACCAGGGGCACCACCGCCCCGTCGAGGCGCACGATCAGGCTGCCGGCCGGGGCCGCGCGCCCGGCCTGCGCCTCGCTGCTGGCCAGCCCGCGCAGGAGCCCGGTGAGCCGGTAGGTGCCCGGCCCCACCAGCGTGGCGCCGGCGGCTGCGATCAGCTCGATCGCCCCGTCCCCGGCGCTGCGCACCGCGAACAGGTTGCCGCCCGCGAGGGCCGCCGCCTCGCCGATGGCGTCGAGGTCCCCGGCGTGGCGCAGGCGGACCGTGAGGGCCGCGCCCCGGTCGAAGCGCCAGAGCGGGCCGGGGGGCAGCGCCGTCAGGGTCTCGCCGAGGCAGGCGGGGTGGTCGACGAAGCCCTGCGGCACCAGCGGGGCGGCCTCGCCCTCCGCCCGCCAGATCGCCATCGGCCCGGGCCAGGGGTCGGCCGTCACCGCCAGCGCCTGCAGGGTGGTCGGGGTGCCGCGGTCGGCCGGCAGGTCGAGGGCGACCGCGAAGGGCGGCCCGGCCAGGGCCGGCACCGCCCGGCGCGGGCGCGGTCCGGCCGGTTCGCCCGCGCGCGGCGCCCGGCCGTGACGGGGGACGCCCCGCGTCTCGATGGCGCGCCCGCGCGGGCTGTCGGCGATGCGCAGGATCCGGTGCGGGAGCCGCTCCCCCGGCAGGGCCAGGAGGTCGCCCGGCGCGAGGTCGATCCGGCGCGGGCTCAGGGTGAAGCGCGCGGTGTCGCGGGCCGCGAGGGCGGCGTCGAGGGCGGCCTCCGCCAGGGCCTCGGCGCTGGCGCGCCGGGTCACCACGGCGGCCTCCATCCGGGTCTCGCGCCGGCGCCGGCCGGTCGGCCGGGTCGCGGCGGCGCTCGCCCGGCGGTACTCGGCGGTCTCGCCGTCGGTGAAGCCGATCGCCAGGGAGCGCGGCAGCTCCGCCTCCTCGGCCCGGACCCGGGCCAGGGGGGCCTCCGCGTCGCGCAGGACCACGAGGTCGTCCGCCGCGATCGCCCGCGGCACCTCCCGGCGCGGCCCGCGCACGATCAGCGCGCCGGCCGCGGCGGAGACGTCGAGGCCGTAGAGCTGCGCCAGGGGCTCCAGGGCCGCCCGGGCCGACATCGGCCGGTCGATGACGTAGCCGTCGAGGGTCGCGTCGGCGGTGATGGCGGCCGGCACGGTGATCCCGAGGTCGGCCAGGATCGCGGCGATGAGCCGGTCGAGCTCCAGCCCCTCGATCCGCCCGGTGATCCAGTGGCCCACCGGCCAGTTGCCCGCATCCGCCCAGACGGTGTCGAAGTCGGGAAAGGCCGGGTAGGGCCGGGCGTCCCAGCACCAGACGAAGATCCCCTCCGCCGGCACCATCGGCCCGCCATAGACCGGCGAGACCGGGTTGTGGGCGGCCTCGAAGCCGGGCAGGTCCGGGTCGAACCGCCCCAGGATCGCCGCGAGGCCGCGCGCCTGGATCAGGTCGTCGCGGGTGCCGCGCGAGGCGGGCGGGCTGGCGTTCTCGGCGGATTTCGGGTCGGGGAAGACGTTGGGGCCGTTGGTGCCCTTGTCCACCGCCGGCACCCCGATCTCGGTGAGCCAGATCGGCTTGCCCCGCGGCACCCACGCCGTCGCCCGGGTCTCGCGCCCGTCCTCCCGCTCGATGTGCGGGTTCGCCCACCAGCCCACGAGGTCCTTGGCCCGGAAGATCCAGGGCTTGGCGGCGGCCCCGTCGGTGATCGGCGTGCGGACCTGCGCCGCCCGGTCGGCCGCACCGGCATAGAACCAGTCGAAGGCCTCGCCGGCGCCGAGCCGCCCCTTGAGATAGGCCGGGTCGTAGATCGAATCGGCGAGCGCCAGGTCGGCATGGGCGTCCCCGTCGCGCCAGTCGGTCAGGGGCGGGTAGTAGTCGATCCCCACCGCGTCGATGGCCGGGTCCGCGAACAGGGCGTCGAGGGGGAAGCGGACCGTGGCGCCGCCGTCGCGCACGTCGGCGCCGTACTCGGTCCAATCGGCGGCGTAGACGAGCGCGACGTCCGGGCCGAGGCGCTGGCGCAGGGCCGTCGCCAGGCTGCGGAAGCCCTCCACGGCGGGGTAGCGCCCCGCCTCCGCCCGCACCCGGGTGAGGCCGACGAACTCGCTGCCCAGGATGAAGCCGGCGAGGGGAATCCCCGCGGCGGCCCAGGCGGCCGCGAGCGTCGCGTAATGCAGCACGAAGGGGCGATACTGCGCGAGGAAGGCCGCCACCTGCGTGCCGGCCGCGGCGGTGCCGTCCGGGCTCGCCGGCTGCCCGGGGGCGGGGTCGCAGGTGATGCGCCCGCGCCAGGGATAGGCCGGCTGGCCGGCGGCGGCCGGGTCGCGCGGGTCCGGCCGGCGGTTGCCCGCCGGCACGTCCATCATCACGAAGGGGTAGAGCACCACCGCGAGGCCGCGCCGGTACAGGTCGGCCACGAGGCGGGTCAGGCCCGCATCCGAGGGCGTGCCGCCATAGGCCGGCCCGCCTTCGGGCCCGGTCGAGACGGGCGCCACCTGGTCGCGGCCCAGGCCCGCCACCGACCAGGCGTCGCCGCTCGTCACCTTGGCGGCGGAATCGACCCGGGGGGCGAGGGTGCAGAGTCCGGCGCGCAGGTCGTCCCCGAACCAGCTCGCCACCACGGAGACGCGCTCCAGCCGCGGGCAGAGCGCCTGGAGCGCGTCGAGGGAGGCGGTGACGTCGGTGCCCGCCTGCAGCTGGAACCGGTTGGCCGGGCGGGTCGTGCCGTAGCCCGCCTCCTCGGTGACGCGCAGCGGATCGAGGCCGAACTCGGTGGAGCCGGGGATGAGGCAGACCGCCCGGATCATCCCGGCGAGGCCTGCCACGGGGCGCAGCACCTCGAAGGCGAATTGCGGGATCCGGTTGCTGAACTCGGCCAGGGCCAGGCGCTCGAGCACCACGTAGGCGAGGCCGCGATAGGCGGGCGCGTTCGCCGCCCCCTCCTTGGCGACGATGAGCGGGTCCGGTGCCTGGTCCCCGTCGCCGACGTGCAGGCGGAGGGCGACCGTGGTCAGGTCGATCTCGCGCCCGTCCGCCCAGACCCGCCGGAGGCCCGCCACCGGGCCCTCGCAGAGCCCGATGGCGAGGTCGACAAAGTAGGCATAGGCCGTCCGCTTGACCTTGCCGCCGCCGATGCCCTTGCCGCCGGCCGCGCTGGCGGCGGCGGGGCTCGCCACCTCCAGGGGCCGGGTCGCCCAGATCAGGGTGCCGCCGATGCGGGCCCGGCCATAGACCCGCGGGATGGGATCGCCCTCGCCGGAGCTGAGGCCCGCCACGTCGGAGAGGCGTGGCCCCTCGACCGTGCGCCCGCCCGCCAGTCCCCCGAACAGGGCGGCGTCGAGGCCGGAGCCCGCCGCCGCCCCGAGGGCACTGCCGATGATCCCGCCGATCGGCCCGCCCAGCGCCGTACCGGCCGCCGCCCCGGCGGTTTGCAGGATCAGCGTGGCCATGACGGACTCCGATAGCGGGGGCGAGGTCTGAGATCTCGGGGCAACTCGCCCTTGCGGTATTATAGCGATGTGCTATTTTTCGTTGGTGAAACGGATCGCTTACAGCAAGGCTGCCCTGAAGACGCTGAGCCGGATGCCGGCCAACGTCTTGGCGATGATCCGCTCGAAGATCGCCCTGCTGGCGGCCGATCCGGCCGCCCAGGCCAACAACGTGAAGGCCCTCAAGGGCGAACCCGGGGTCTTCCGCCTGCGGGTCGGCGACTGGCGGGTCCTCTATACGGACCAGGGTGAAATCCTCGCCGTGATCCGGGTCGCCCCCCGGGGCAGCGCCTATGACTGACCCCGACGAACCCGTCGCATCGGACACTGCCGGAACGGACCTTCGCCCATGAACGCCCAGACCATCGTCACCCCGGCCGGCGAGCGCCTCGTCGTCCTGTCGGAAGCCGATTTTCGCGCCCTGAGCGAGGCGGCCGAGGACAATGCCGACCGCCTCGCGATCCAGGAATTCCGCCGTCGGCTCGCCGCCGGCGAGGAGGAGTTGCTGCCCTCCGGGATGGTGGACCGCATCCTTGGCGGGGAGAACCGCATCCGCGTCTGGCGCGAGCACCGCGGCCTCACCGCCCGCGCCCTGGCGGAGGCCGCCGGGATCGCCCAGCCGTTCCTGTCGCAGATCGAGACCGGCAAGCGCGAGGGCACCGTGGACACCCTGCGCCGGATCGCCGAGGTCCTGTCCGTCACGATCGACGACCTCGTCGGTTAGCCGCCCTCCACGCCCGGGAAGCGGAAGACCTGGGCGAGGTGGCGGCGCCACCAGGCCGTCAGGGCGACCTCCGTGACGGCGGCGCCGTCATGGGCGTGGATCATCGTGCCGGCGCCGGTGGCGAGGGCGCAGTGCCGGGCCGGCAGGTGGGCGCGGAAGCGGAACAGCAGGACGTCGCCGGCCGATGGCGGACCGTCGACGGGCAGGAGGTGGCGCGCGGCCGCGTCCGCCAGGGGATCGCAGCCGGGCGGCGCGGATTCGGCCCAGGACGCGGCGTAGGGCGGGGCCGCCTCGGGCTCCGGGCCGAGGGCCTCGCGCCAGACCCCGCGCAGCAGCCCGAGGCAGTCGCAGCCGACGCCCTTCAGGGAGGCCTGGTGGCGATAGGGCGTGCCGATCCAGGCCCGCGCCAGGGTGACGATCCTCTCGGGCGTCATCGATTCGGATGTCATCGTCTCGAATGTCATCGTCTCGGATGTCATGGCGGCCTCACCGGAACAGGCTGCCGCCGTCGAGGCCCGGGCCGGCGCCAGGGGCGGGGCGCAGCACGAAATCGTTGCCCGGCAGGTGCGGGAAGCCCTGGAAGTTCGGCACGTTGGCGAACTTGTCGCGGCAGGTGGCGAGGCGCTTGTCGCAGCCCGCCGTCAGGCGGAAGCGGTCGCCCGGCGCCACCGGGCGGGGCGGGGCCTGCCAGAGGTCGAGGCGGATCGTCCCCGTCGCGCCGGCCTGGTCGCGGATCTCGGCCTCCTGTCCGGCCTGGCCGTCGCCGATCCAGGCGAGGCGCCCCCCGGCGAACCACCCTGGCGCGAAATCTCCCGCCAGGGCGACGGCGAGGCGGCCGGGTTCCGGCGCCGCCAGCACCGTGCCGGTGGTGGCGAAGCGGGCCTCGGTCAGGTCCACGCGGCAGCGGGCATCGCCGAGATCGGCCCCGCAGGTGGCGCGGTAGGTCCGGCCGCGCTCGGCGTCGAGCTGGTCCATCAGCCCGCGCAACTCGGCCACGAAGGCGGTGCCGGCCCGGCGCACCTCGCCGACCGTGCCGATTTCGAGGAGCAGGTGCGTCTCGGGGCGGCGCCAGTCCACCAGCCAGGTTTCCACCGAGGCGGCGTCGTAGAGGCCGCCGGCGATGTCGGCGTCGGTGAGCCCGACCGCCGAGAGCGCCCCGGCGACCTCGCCGCCGCCGATGGCGAAGCCGAGCTCGGCGCTGGCTTCGGCCGCCTCCAGCCCGGAGCGGGCGGCGTAGGTCAGGCCGCCGAAGCTGAGGTCGCGGTCGTGGTCGGTGAAGCCGAGCCGGACGCCGTCGCGCCGGGTCAGGGCCCAGCAATGGCACAGCGTGGTCGCCCCGCCGGCGAGATGCGCAGCGAGGTCGGGGGGCAGGTCGCGCATGGTCTGGAAGCCCCGAAGAATGTCAGGAACGGGTCGGGTTGACCCGCGGGTCGGCCCGGAGCCGCGCCACCGCGAGATCGATGAAGGCCCGCACCTTGGCGGGTGCGCGCCGCCCCTCGGGGCTCACGACGTGGACCGGCATCGCCGCCGCCTCCGGATCGTCGAGGACGAGGCGCAGGCGCCCCTCCGCCACGGCCGGGGCGACCTGGTAGGACAGGAGCTGCGCGAGGCCCTGGCCGGCCAGCGCCGCCGCCAGGACGGCGTCGATGGTGTTGCAGGTCAGCCGGGGCCGCAGGGCGACGGTCCCGGGGCCGGTGCTGGCCGAGCCGATCACGGCGTGGTCGCGCAGGTCCCGCACCGTCCCGGGCGTCCCGTGCCGGTCGAGGTAGGCCGGTGCGGCGCAGAGCACCCGCCGGACGGTGCCGACCCGGATCGCCGCGAGGCCGGAATCGGCAAGCGCGCCGATCCGGACGCCCACGTCGGCACCCTCCTCGATCATGTTGACGATCCGGTCGAGGAACAGGGCCTGCGCCGAGACGGCGGCGTGATGGGCCAGGTATTCGGTGATCACCGGCAGCACGTAGAGGCGGCCGAACTGCACCGGCGCCGTCACCGTCAGGGTGCCGGAGGGCGTGGCGTAGGAGCCCGCCGCGGCGGCCTCCGCCTCCGCGATCTCCGCCAGGATGCGCCGGCAATCCTCCAGGTAGCGCCCGCCCGCCTCGGTGAGCTTCACCGAGCGGGTGGTCCGGGTCAGGAGCCGCGCCCCGATCCGCGCCTCGAGGGCCGCCACCGCCCGGGTCACGGCCGGCGGGCTGAGGCGGAGCTGGCGCGCCGCTTCGGCGAAGCCCCCGCCCTCCGCCACCCGGACGAAGACCCGCATCGCCTGCCACCGATCCATGTCGTCCTCCGCCGACTCTCGATTGTTCCATTTTGCGGAACAGTGGCTTGCGCGGAAAGCGCATTCTCCCCGTCCGGCCCCTGGTCTTGAATGCGGATGTCGCCGGTGCCCCGGCCCTGGTTCTGTCCCCGTCCCCGAGGAGGCCTCCCATGAAGCTGTTCCACGTCGCGCTGTCCGGCCACGCCCACCGGGCCCGCCTGTTCCTGTCCCTGGTCGGCCAGCCCTGCGAGATCGTCGCGGTCGATCTCGCGAAGGGCGAGCACCGGACGCCGGACTTCCTGAGGCTGAATCCCTTCGGCCAGGTGCCGGTGCTCGTGGACGGCAAGACGGTCGTCCCCGATTCCAACGCCATCCTGGTCTACCTGGCCAAGCGCCTCGGCCGCACCGACTGGCTGCCGGAGGACGCGGCCGGCGCGGCGCGGGTCCAGCGCTGGCTCTCGGTGGCGGCCGGGCCCATCGCCTTCGGGCCGGCGGCCGCCCGCCTGATCACGGTCTTCGGCGCCACCTTCGACGCGGCCGAGGTCATCGCCCGGGCCCACGCCATCCTCGGCCGCATCGAGGCCGAACTCGCCGAGCGGCCCTGGCTCGCCGCCGACCACCCGACCCTCGCGGACGTGGCGCTCTACAGCTACGTCGCCGCCGCGCCGGAGGGGAACGTCGACCTCGCCCCCTACGGCGCCGTCCGCGCCTGGCTCGCCCGCATCGAGGCGCTGCCGGGCTTCGTGCCCTTCCCGCAGACGCCGGCAGGCCTGCGCGCCGCCTGAGTCCCATCCCTCCCGTCAGGAGAACGCCCATGTCTCCCACCGACTGCCCCTCCCGCTCTCTCCCGGAAACCCGGCCCACCCCGCCCTGGCACGCGGGCGAGACCGCCCTCCAGGCCCGGGTCGGCGTCGCCGAGCGGATGGCCGAACTGGGTCCCCGGGTGATCCGCGACCACCTGATCGCGCAGCACCGCGCCTTCTACCGCCAACTCCCCTTCGTGGTGCTCGGGACGGTCGATCCGGACGGCGAGGCCTGGGCGACGGTGCGGACCGGGGCGCCGGGCTTCCTCGACGCGCCCGATCCCGGGCACCTGCGGGTCCGGGCGGCCCCCGAGCCCGACGATCCCGCCGAGGCGGGGCTCTCGGACGGCGCCGCCCTCGGCCTCCTCGGGATCGACCTCGGCACGCGGCGGCGCAACCGCCTGAACGGCACGGTGGTGCGCGACCGCCCGGACGGCTTCGCGGTCCGCGTGGCGCAGAGCTTCGGCAACTGCCCGCAATACATCCGCGTCCGGACCGATCCGGCGCCGGTCCCGGCCTCGCTGGCCGCGCCCCGCGTGTCGCACCACCTCGACGGGCAGGCCCGCGCCCTCATCGGGAGCGCGGAGACGATGTTCGTGGCGAGCTACGCCCTCGGCGCCGATGGCCGCCGGCAGGTCGACGTCTCGCATCGGGGCGGTCCCGCCGGCTTCGTGCGAATCGGCGCGGACGGGGTCCTGACGGTGCCGGATTATGCCGGCAACCGGTTCTTCAACACCCTGGGCAACCTGCTCGCCAACCCGCGCGCCGGGCTCCTGTTCATCGACTTCGCGACCGGCGACCTCGTGCAGATGACCGGGCATTCCGAGGTCGTCCTCGACGCTCCCGACCTCGCGGACCACCCCGGCGCCGAGCGCCTCTGGCGCGTCACGCCCCGCAAAGTGATCCGGCGCCCGGGCGCCTGGCCGCTGCGGTTCGCGCCCCCTACGGCACGATCTCGATGAGCGGCACCCGTGGGATCTCCCCCGCGGCGAAGGCCGAGAGGTCGATGGTGAGGTCGTCGGTGTCGAAGCGGACCGGGACGTCGAAGGCGAAGCCCGCCGTCACCCGCGCGCCCGCCGCCGGCACGGCGTCGGCCGCGAAGGTGAGGCGGCCGGTGGCGGCCTCGCAGGCGACCTTGGCCGTCGGCACCGCGACGCCGTCCACCGCCACCCGCACGCTCTCGGCCACCGGCTTGGCAATGGTCCGCCGATAGGGCGCGGGCCCGGTGCCGTAGGTCTTGGCGAGCTGGAACACCCGGGTGGCCCCGTCCCCGAGGCCGAGGAGCTGGTCGGTGGCCGCGATCGGGCGCGAGGGCGGGCCGGACGTCGCATCGACCCGGTCGCGGTAGCGGAAGCCGTAGAGCCGGCCCCGCCGCTCCTCGAAGAAGCTCAGCACCGCGTGCAGGGCGTCGAGGGTGCGGATGCCGAAGCCGGCATCGTAGCGCCGGCGGGAATCGGCCCAGCGGCTGTTGCGGTGCTCGCGGCCCGAGGCCAGGGTGACGATCTCGGTCAGCCGGCTCGGGCCGCCGCTGCCGCGCAGGGCCACGTCGAGGGGAAAGCGGACCTCGTGGAAGTCGCTCGGCGGGTCCTCGGCCATCTGGATTCCTCCTTTCGCCTCACAAGCCGCGCCGGCCCCGGGCCACCGCCCGGGCAAGGCCGGCGGCCACCTGCGCCTCCGAGCGGCGGAAGCTCTCGAGGTCCGGGGTGGCAATGTGGATGGTCACGGGGGCGGAGGCCTGGCCGCCCGTCGCGACGCCGAGCCGCCCGTCGCTGCCGCGCTTCAGGGGCAGGATCGCCTCCGGCCCGGCCTCGCCCATCAGGCCGAGGCCGTCGCGCATGGGGAAGTAGGTCGGGGCGGCCACGACGCCGCCGGCCGCGAAGGGGCGGACGCGGCCCCGCTGCAGAACCCCGCCGTCGGCGAAGGCCGCTTCGGCACTGCCCGCGCCCGACCCGATCAGCCCGTTCACCAGCCGGGTGATCCCGGCCTTCACCGGGCTCAGGGCCGCCTTGACCGTCACGCTGGAGAGCTTAGTCGCCAGCGTGCCGAGGACGCTGTCGAGCTGGCGCCCGGCCCCGACATTGAGGCTGAGCGCCTGGGACAGGCTCTGGCCGAAGCGCTGGGCGAGCCGGTCGAGGGTCTCCAGCTGCCGGGCGCGGGCCGCGGTGCTGCGGTCGGGGTCGGTCTCGGCCATGGCGGGGGTCCTCGCATCAGGTCGGGTCGGGGAAGCGGGCGATCAGGTCCCGCAGGGCCGCCCCGTCGAGGGCGGTGCGGGCCCCGGTCAGGCCGGCGGCGGCCATCAGTTCGCGCGGCGTGGCGCGCCAGAAGTCGCGCGGGCGCCAGCGCAGGCGGGCGAGGCCCAGCGCCAGCGCCTCGTCCCACGGGAAGGCGGAGGGCGGCTCCGGCGCGGTCCCGCCCGTGGGGCTCAAGGGGTTTCGGGGGCCTCGCCGAAGGCCGCGGCGAGCACGGCGCCGATCGCCGTTCCGATCGCCTCCAGGTCGCCCGCCAGCGGCAGGGCCGCGACGGCGGCCGCGTCGAGGTCGTGGCCGCCGCCGCGCAGGGCCGCGCCGAGGAGCGCGATGAGGTCCCGGCTCCTGAGCCGCCCCTCGCCGAAGCGGGCGGCGAGCTCGGTGAGGTCGGCGGCCCCGAGGGCATCCTCGAGTTCGGCCAGGGCCCCGAGGGTGAGGCAGAGGGTGTAGCGCTCGGGGCCCAGGGCCAGGGCCACCTCGCCACGCCGGCGGTTGGCCATCAGGCGGCCGTGAAGGCGAGGGGGCCGGCCGAGTCGAGGGCCAGGTCGAAGGTCACCTCCCCGGCGTGATCCCCGCGGTATTCCAGGCTGGTGATCTGGAAGATCCCCTCCAGGGTGCCGAAGGCCGGCACCACGATCTGGTAGGTCTCCAGGCTGCCGTCGAAGAACACCTGCCGCAGGCGGCCATCGGAGGCCTCGTCGCGGAACACCCCGGAGCCTGAGAGGGCGGCCCGGCGCACCCCGGCCCCGGCCAGGAGTTCGCGCCAGCGCCCGGCGGAATCGGCGTTCGTCACGTCCACCGTCTCGGCGTTGAAGGCGATCTGGCGGGCCCGCAGGCCCGCCACCGCGAGAAAGCCGCTGCCGGAGGCGATGCGGATGAGCAGGTCCTTGCCGCGTTGGGCTGCCATGGGGGGCTCCGTGGATCGAGGGGTCAGGCGGAGAGGCGCTCGGTGATCGCCCGCAGGGTCAGGGTGGCGCGGGCCTCGCCGCTGGCGGGGTCGCGCCGCACGGCGATGGCCTCCAGGTCGAGGCGCACGAGGACGTGGCCCGCGAGGGCGAGGGGCGCGTCGTGCAGGAGGTCGGCGATGCGCTCGGCGGCATCCACCGCGCTGCGGAGCGAGCCCGGCCGGGCGAAGACCGTCAGGCCGAGGGCGTGCCGGTGGCGCCGGGCGCCGTCGACGGAATCGTCGCGGATCTCGGCGTCCCCGAACAGGGCGTAGACCGGCGCGACGCCCCGGGGCGGCTCGTCGGCCAGGCGCAGGGACCCGCCCATCAGCCGCGCCAGGGGCGCGTCGGTGGCGAGCCAGGCGAGGATGGCGGCGCGCAGCGCCAGGAGCGGGCTGGTGGGCGAGCCGGCGGGAGCGGGGGCGAGGCTCATGCGGCGGCCCCGGCACCGAGTTCCTCGACGTTGAGTTCCTCGACCTGGCAGACGAGGTCGCGCCGGCGCCCGTCCGGATCGCCCGCGCTGCGCACGGCGAAGCGGCGCGGGCCGCTGGCGAGGCGCATCGCCGGCGTGATCGTGGGGCCGAAGCGGAACCGGACCCGGTGGGTGGCGACCGCCTCGGCGCGGCCGAAGCGGAGCCGCTCGACCGGGCGCAGGGGCTCGATCGCCCCCCAGAGCAGCGGGCCGGCCTCGAACCGGCGCACCACGCCGCCGAAGCCGTCCGGCGTCTCCACGGGACGTTCGAGCACGAAGCGGCGGCGGCGCGCGCCGATGGGCACGGGGGGGAGGGGCTGGGGCATGGCGGCGATCTCCGGGACGGGGCGCGCTACAGGCGCAGCCGCCGCAGCGGCGCGACCAGGGCGGCAAGGGCGGGCGGCGGGACGTCGTCGCCGGCCCCGTCGCCGCGATGCTCGAAGGCGTGGGCCACGAGGAGCCGGATCGCCTGGGCCAGGGCCGGCGGCAGCGGCGGCCCGGCGCCGCCGTAGCCCGCGTCGACTTCGATCAGGGCGGCGCGCCGGTCGAGGGCCGGCACCGCCGGGTCGATGACGAGGCCGGGCGCCTCGATCCCGTCCGCGCCGGGCCGGACGAGCCCGGCGGCGAGGTCGGTGACGGTGCCGCCGGGATCGACGAGGCCCGTCCGCGCCACGGCCACGAGGGGGCTGAGCGGCAGGGGCAGCCAGCCGTCGCCGGGCCAGGCCGTGAGCATCACGCGGTAGCGCCCCGGCGCCAGGATGCGCCGGGTGGCCACCTCCACCTGCGCCCGGGCCGCCGCGATCAGGCGCTCCACCAGGGGATCCTCGGCCCCGCCATCGTCCGGGTCCAGGCGCAGGACGCCGCGCATCTCCGCCAGCGTCACCGGCTCGACGCGGGCATCGTCGACGCGTATCGGGGTCATCGTCGTCTCCGTGTGGGGGCCGTCCAGGAAAGGGATCGCGATGGCGCGCAACGCTGGCCGGACCCGCCGCGCGGCGCGGCGCGGGCCCCCGGCCCTGCTGGGGCTTCCGGTGCTGCTGGCCGTGCTGGGACCGCCGGCCTCCGGGCCGGCCGGCGCCGTGGTGGGCGGCCGCCCCGCCCCCGAGGCGGCGGGCTCGGCCGTGATGGTGCTGTCCTCGAACGGCGGCGTCTGCACCGGCATCGTCGTGGCGGCGGACGCGGTGCTCACCGCCGGCCACTGCGTGGCGGCCCGGGCCGAGCACCGGGTGCATTACAAGGACGCGGCCGGCGCGCCGGTGCTGGCCGAGATCACGGCCCGCGCGCTCCATCCGGGCTACGATGCGGGTGCGGTGGCGGGGCGCCGCCGCTCGGTCGACCTCGCCCTGGTGCGCCTGGCCGCCCCCTTGCCGGGCCGCTTCGTGCCGGCCGCCCTCAGCGCCGCGCTGCCGCGGGCGGGCGAGCGCCTGACCCTGTCCGGCTACGGCGTCGCCGCCGCCGGGGATGCCCGCAGCACCGGGACCTACCGCAGCGTCGAGCTCGGCGTGATCGAGCCCCACGGACCGAGCCGCCTCCTGGTCTGGCTCGGGGCCGGTCCCGGCGGCGCCAGCGCCTGCCAGGGCGATTCCGGCGGGCCGATCGGCGCGGGGCCCGCCGTCCTCGCGGTCTCCGCCTGGGCCGCCGGCAAGGCCTGCGGCGGCGTCTCCCAGGGCGTCCTCCTCGGGCCGCAGCGCGACTGGATCGACCGGACCCTGTCGGGCTGGGGCAGCGCCGCGCGCTGGTCCGGCGTCTGAACGGGTCTGCGGATGACGAAAGGTCCGCGGAACCAGAGCTTGGCCGAGCCATTGCCTTCCGATAGGCTCCACGCCGTTCTCGTCCAGAACATCGCCGGACGCGGGAGAGACACGATGTTGCCGACCGCGCTGCGCAAGGCTGCCCCCAGCAAGGCTGTGCGCCACACGACCCGTCCCACCCGCCTCCGGATCGGAGCGACGGTGCTGGCGGCGGCCCTCGGCGCGCTGGCGCCCCTGCCGGCCTCCGCGGTGATCAACGGCGAGGTCTCGCGCGATCCCAACGGCCTGCGCGCCTCGGTGGTGCGGATCGAGAGCACCCAGGGCGAGATCTGCTCGGGCACGCTCATCGCCCGCGACCTCGTGCTCACCGCCGCCCACTGCGTCATGCATCAGGCCGGCTACAGCGTGGTGGCGGTCGACCGGGCGTTCCGCTCGCGCCGCATCAACGCCATCGCCTTCGCCATGCATCCCGACTTCGTGCCCGGCACCACGCCGGAGGACCAGCCGGGCATCGACCTCGCGGTCATCAAGCTCGCCGAGCCCCTGAGCGGCGATTTCCAGCCCCTCGATCCCCGCGGCGGCGCCATCAACACCGGCGACGCCGTCGACATCGCGGGCTTCGGCGTGGTCGCGGAGAACCGGCGCAACACCGCCCGGACCCTGCGCCAGGCCCACCTCGTCTCCATCGGCTCGCTGCAGGTCGCCAACCGGGTCACGGTGGTCACCGACCGCCGCCGCATGGCCGAGACGGCGGGGGCCGGTGCCTGCCTGGGCGATTCCGGCGGCCCGATCCTGCGCGGCGGCCCCGGCGGCTACCAGATCGTCGGCGTGGTGAGCTGGTCCAGCGGCGCCATGCGCCAGGACCGGAAGGCCCGCACCGCCTGCGGCGGCTTCACTGCCGTGACGCCCACCGGCGAGCATGCCGGCTGGATCAACGCCCGCGCGGCCGACTTCGCCCGCATGCCCTCCGGCGCCGCCATCGGCGCGACCCGGTCGGACTGGATGGCCAAGCCGGGCCGGCGGTAGGCCGAGGCGCTGGGCGACAACGGCTGCCGACCTACGGGGCCGGGCCGGGCTTGGCGGGGGGCATGCCCGTGCTGCGGATCGCGTCCGCGGTCCGATCCGAGGTGAGGGGGGCTCGCCGGAGCGACAGTCGAACCTGCGGCGATCCACCCCGCCTCCACCGGGTTGTGCAGGCCCTCGTTTGAGAGGGGCACCACGTCGACCGCCGCGCCGTGCTCTCGCTGATGGCGCATCGTCTTCGGACCCTGACCCTGGGAGGCGCCCGACAGGGTCCGCACGCGCAGCCCGTCATCGCGTCGAAGGCCGGCAGCGCCGCCTGGTAGGCCAGGGCGAAGCCGCCCGAGATCATGACGGTCAGGGCGTCCGCGCCATCGGGACGGTCTGCCATCGGATCACTGCCATTCGCGGGAGAGCCGCACGGATGGGGTTCCTGAAGCCTGCCGGTCCCGCCGTCACGCTGGGTCTCGGGCCCGAGCCAGAGATTGATCCCGCTCTTCGGAGCGGACACCCCCGGGCCCGGGGGGCCCGGGGGTGTCGGGCTCACGCCCCGAAGGACAGGAGCTTGATGGCGTCGAAGTCCTGGACGCCGCCGCCGACACGCTTGGTGGTGTAGAACAGCACGTAGGGCTTGGCCGAGTAGGGGTCGCGCAGCACCCGCAGGCCGGCGCGGTCCACCACGAGGTAGCCGCGGCGGAAATCGCCGAAGGCGAGGGAGAGGCTGTTGGCGCCCGCGTTGGGCATCGCCTCCGCCTCGGCCACGGGGAAGCCCAGGAGGGTGGCCGCGCGGTCGGCGGCCAGGGGAGGCTGCCACAGGTAGTTGCCGTCGGCGTCCTTGAACTTGCGGATCGTGCTCTGCAGGCGCCGGTTCATCACGAAGGTGGCGTTCTGGCGGTAGCCCGCCCGCAGGGCGTAGACGAGATCGAACAGCACGTCGGACGGGTTCGCGGCCGCGAAGCCGCCCGACACGCCCGTCGCGACGGTTCCGATCTTGCCCGGCACCCAGGCGGTGTTCGCCACGAGCTCGTAGGTCAGGAAGCCGCGCGGGCGGCTGACCCCGTTGCCGGTGACGAAGGCGGTGCCCTCCTGCTCGGCGAAGGCCGATTCGACCTCGTCGGCGAGCCAGGCATCGATGTCCACGACGGCGTCGTCGAGGAGCGTCTGCGTCGCCGCCGGCATGGCGTAGAGCTCCATGGCCGGGAAGGTCAGCTCGGACAGGACCGGCGAGTCGGTCTGCGGTCGCGGCGCCGTCTCGGCGACCCAGCCCGAGACCGCGTCGCGTACCGAGACCGCGCGCTTGTACTGCCCGCCGGAGATGACCCGGACCGTGGCCAGCGACCGGATCGGCGACAGGGCGGCGAGGCGCGTCAGCACCATGCGCTCGACCTCGGCCGGCACGAGGTAGCCGCCATCTGGGCCGGACCCCGCCGAGAGGGCCTTCGCCTCGAGCCGCTTGAGGCCGCCGCTCTCGCCGGACCGGACGTAGAGGTCGAAGGCCGCCTTGTGCTCGAGGCTGGCCCCGTCGCGCGGCGCCGGCCCGCCCTGGCCCAGGGGCGCGCCACTTCCCAAGGGCGGGCGGCGGCCGTCGAGGGTGAGGCGGTCGAGGCGGGTGCGCGCCGTATCGAGGGCGGCGTCGATGCGGGCGAGCTTCTCCTCGGTGAGCACGTCGCCCGGAGCGCGGCCCTCGATGGCGGCCAGGCGCGCGTCGTTGGTCTCCTTGAACGCCTCGAAGGCGCGGGCGAGCTCGGCCATGGCGGTGCCCACCGCCGGGTCGGACGGGGCCGGATCGTTCGAGGCACGGCCCGCGGCCTTGTCCTCCAGGGGCGGCCAGGCGCCCTTCATCTCGGGCGCGCGCGGGGCGGCGGCGTGGGTCTCGAACGGGACGGGGACGGTCATGCGAACCTCGCGGAGCGGGCGGGCAGGATGGCGGCGGGCCGGGGCCCGGGCCGGGTGGAGGGGGAAGCCGCGCGCCGGGGCGGCGCCATGCGGTGGGCGAGAGCCCGGATGTCCTGCGCCAGGGCGGCGGCCCGAGCCGGGGCGAGGCCCGCCTGGGCCGGGGCGGCGATCCGCGCGCCCGCCTGGAGCGGAAAGGTGACCAGGGAGATCTCCCAGAGGTCGATCGCCTCGAGCCGGCGCAGGCCGCCGCGCTGGGGCTGCGCCCGCACCGTGCGGAACCCGATCGAGAGCCCGTCGAGGCCGCCCGCGCCGAGCAGCGCGTCGAGCTCGCGGGCGCGCTGAACCGCGAGGTTGAGCTGGCCCGCCACCCGCAGACCGCGGGCATCCTCGCGCAGGGCGAGCCAGCGCCCCACCGGCTCGGCCGGATCGTGCTGCCAGAGCATCCGCACCCCCGCGACGCCCCGCGTCGCGAGGCTCTGCCCGAAGGCGCCCGGCGCCACCACGTCGCGCCCAAGATCGGGCACGCCGAACAGGCTGGCATAGCCGGTGAAATGGCCGTCCATGGGAAACTCCGCCGCGTGGTTTGAGAGGGAGACGGCCGGCTCCGGCCTATCCTTCGAGCCGCCGCGAGCAGGACCCTGCGAGGGGACGGGGGGCGGTGGTGAGCACCGGTGCGACGGACCGGGTGGTTCGCGTTGACCGCTTCTTTCCGCTGTGTACACATCGTGTGTGCACAATGGAGGCGGGTCATGGCCCAGGACGACGAGGCTTCACCAGAGCCGCCGCGAAAGGTCGGCGTGCGCGAGTTTCGCGGCAACTTCGCCGGCTTCATGCGGCAGGTGCGCCACGGCGCATCCTTCGCGGTGACCGCCCACAACGAGGTGATCGCGATCGTGCAGCCGCCCCCACCGTCCCGTCTGCGCCGGCCCGGCACCCTGCGCGGGCAGATCGAGATGGCACCGGATTTCGATGTCCTGCCTCCTGAGCTGCTGGCCGCCATGGAGGGCGAAGATCTGGTGGGCGGAGATTTGGAGGGCGAAGATTTGGAGGGCGCGAATTCGGAAAGCGGGGGGGAATGAGGCTTCTTCTCGATACGCACGCCCTGCTCTGGTGGCTGCTCGCGGACCCGAGACTCGGCCAGGCCGCCCAGGACATGATCGCGGACCCCGCCAACGACGTGCTTGTCTCGGTCGCGTCCCTCTGGGAGATCCAGGTGAAGGTGCGGGTCGGAAAGCTGAAGGCCGACCTCGACAGGATCCTCGACGCAGTGCGGGACCAGGGCTTCGACATCATCGGGATCGCCCCGGCGCATCTGCTGGCCCTCGGTGACCTTCCGCGCCACCACGGGGATCCGTGGGATCACCTGCTCATCGCCCAGGCAAACGCCGAAGGCGCCGTCTTCGTCTCCGAGGATCGGCACGTTCCGGCTTATCCCGTGGCGTTCGTCCGCTGTTCCGGGTCGGCGCAGGTGCGGCCGGCCGGCCAGTCCGAGACGAACCCTCCGGCTTTGGACGGGACCTGAGACACGGGATCTGCGGCTTGGGCCGGCGGGCTTGGGCCGGCGGGCTCGGGCCGGCGGACCGTCCGACCTCAGCGCGGCCCGTAGCCCACCGCCTCGCGCTTCTCTGCCTCGGTGAGGAAGTCGGCGGCCTGGACCCGGCGCCACAGGCTCTCGCGCTCGGGGGCCAGGGCCTCGATGGCGTCGAGGTCGGGCTCCAGGCGGGCGGGGCCGAAGGCCGGCTCCAGCCAGTGGGCCAGGGCCTCGGCGGTGCGGCGCACCAGGGGGATCACGGTCTGGCGGTAGAAGGCGCGGTTGGCCTCGGCGTAGTTGGCGTGGGTGTTGTCGCCGGGCAGGCCCAGCAGCAGGGGCGGCACCCCGAAGGCGAGGGCGATCTCGCGAGCGGCCCCGCTCTTGGCCTCGACGAAATCCATGTCCTTGGGCGAGAGCGCCAGGGGCTTCCAGTCGAGCCCGCCCTCCAGCAGCAGGGGCCGCCCGGCATTGCCGGCGCCCTGGTAGTTCGCCTCGAGCTCGCCCTTGAGCCGGGTGAACTGCGCGTCGCTCAAGGTGGAGCCGGCGGCGGTGGCGAAGACCAGGGCGCCGGAGGGCCGGGCGGCGTTGTCGAGGAGCGCCTTGTTCCAGGCCCCCGCCGCGTTGTGGATGTCGAGGGCCACCGCCGCCGCCTCCATCGGGGAGAGGCCGTAATGGTCGTCGGTGGGGTGGAACAGGGTGAGGTGGAGGATCGGGGCCACGCCGTCCGCGCCCTGGTCGAAGCGCAGGGTGCGGCCGCCCACCGCGTAGTCGTAGGCCGCCGGCCAGCCGTCGGGGCCGGGCACCACCCGCATCCGGTCGGGCCGCAGGGCGTGGAGCTCGCGGGGCACGCCGTCGAGGCCCGTGGCCTGGAGGTAGGCGTTGCCGGAGACCATCAGGTGCCCGTAGAGCGATTCGAGCAGGGCCGCGCCGCCCTGGCGCGGGTTCGGCCGGGCCAGCAGCGCCGCCAGAGGGTGCGGCCCGGCGGCGGACGTCCCCGCCAGCCCGAGGGGCAGGGCGGCGGCGGCCTCGGCCACCAGCCGCACGGCCCGGTGCACGATGGCGTTCCTCTGGAAGCCCGCGCGGGCCAGCGCCCCGATGTCCCGCGGCGTCCAGGAGGCCGGGCCCTCGCCGTAGAAGGCGACGCCGAGGCCCGCGAGGGGCGCCGCCTTGCTGTCGGGGGCCGCGGGCGCGGCGCGGCGCACGAGCCGGGAGAGGAGGTTCGCCATCGGGGCCTCGCGGAAGCGTCGGTGTGGACGGGGCGTCAGAGCCGCCGGATGCGCGGCTCGGGGCCGCTGCGCAGGAGGAGATGCGTCAGGGCCCAGACCAGGGCGTCGAGGCGGTCCGGCGAGGCGCCGGAGGACAGGCCGTCCGGCCCGAAGTCGCAGAGCTCGTCCTCCAGCGCCGGCAGGGCGCCGACATGGTGGACGCGGCCCTGTGCGTAGAGCATCGAGACCGGCTCGGCCCGCAGGTACTTGCCGCGCGTCGCCCGCACGGGGGTCACCGGCACGGCGGCGTCGACCTGGTGCAGGACGGCGGTGGCCATCTCGCCTCCCTGGTTGACCTCGACCACGAGGCTGTCGGCCGCGAGACGGTGGTAGAGCGCCAGCGCCGTCGCGGCCCAGGCCTCGGGGGCGGCCCGGCCCAAGGTGGCGTCGGCCAGCACGTAGGCGTGGCCGGCGGCGTCGAGGCCGGCGGCGACGATCCCGCAGGCATCCGCCCCGGCCTTCGAGGAGGCCGGCGGGTCCACCGCCACGACGATGCGGCGCAGGGCCTCCGGCGCCGCCGGGACGCGGGCCGCCTCCAGGCGGTCGCGGCTCCAGAGGGCGTCGGCCCGGTCCGCGATCAGCTCGCCGTCGAGCTCCTGGCGCCCCAGCCGGGTGCCGGCGTAGCGGCCCACCACCGCCTCGAGGAAGGCCGGGGCGAGGTTCGCCGCGTTGTCGGCGGTGCGCGCCCGGCTGACCACGGTGCGCGGGTCGGCGAGGATCCGCCGCAGCAGCGGGATCGGCCGGGGCGTGGTGGTGACGAGGCCCCGCGGGCGGTGCCCCAGGCGCAGGCCGAACTGGATCATGTCCCAGGCGGCTTCGGCGTAGCGCCACTTGGCGATCTCGTCCGACCAGGCCGCGCCGAACTGGGGCCCGCGCAGGGAATCCGGCTCCTCGGCCGAGAAGGCGAGGCCGACCGCGCCGTTGTCCCAGTCGAGGCGCCGGCGGGAGGGCGACCAGCGCGGCCGTTGCCCGGCCAGGCCGAGGAGGCCGGAGGGCCCCTCCACCATGACGTCGCGCACGTCCGCGAAGGTCTCGCCCACGAGGGCGATCCGCCCCACCGGCCGGGCGGTGAAGGCCGGGTCGCCCAGGGCCAGGGCGCGGACCCACTCGGCCCCGGTGCGGGTCTTGCCCGCCCCGCGCCCGCCGATCACCGCCCAGGTGGTCCAGTCCGGCAGGGCCGGGCAGGGCGGAAGCTGGTCGTCCCGCGCCGCCAGCAGCCAGTCAGTCGCCAGGGCCCGGATCAGGGGCGGCGGCAGGCTCGCCAGCAGGGCCGGCATCCGCCCGCTCGCCGCCGAGTGCCGCAGCGCGCCGCGCGATCTCCGCGCGCAGGGCGGGCAGGTCGTCACCCGCCCCGTCGCGGGCGGTCGCGTCGTGGTCGCCGGAGCCTGCCCCATCGCTTCCCCCCGCCCCGTCGTCGGTCGTCTCGTCGAGAAGGCGCTTCAGGCCGCCGAGATCCCGCAGGACCCGGGCGCTGTCGAAGGCCGGAGCGCCCGCCGCCCCGTTCAGGGCCGCGTCGAAATGCAGGATCTGCCGGGCGATCTGCGCCCGGAGCGCTGCCCGCATCCGGCGGGGATCGGCGTCCAGCCCCAGGGCGCGCCCGACCTCGCCGGGCCGGCGCCCCTCCAGGCCGCACTGGGCGAACAGGGCCTCGGCCCGGTGCCGGGCGACGCCCAGGGCCTGGGCGAGGTCGCCGATATCGATCCAGTCCTCGCGGTAGAGCCGGGCCACCGCCGCCCGCCGCGCCGGCTTCCAGCGCGCGGGGGTGAAGGCCGTGGAGGCCGTCGCCGCCGCGGGGCGCCAGCCGAAGCGCTTGTTCCAGGTCCGGATGGTGGTGACCCGCACCCCGGTCTCCGCCGCGATGGCGGTGACGGGGCGCGTGGTGTCCCGCATGGCCGCCTCGACGGCCCCCCGGATCGAGGCGACGATCGGCACGAGCTTCGCCATCGCCGTCTCCCGTGCCACTCACACTTCCTGAGCGTGCCCTGTTGATACCCCAGGAGCGTCGCGCTGTCAAACATAAAATCCCATTCATGGACTTTATTCATCGTCGCGCGATGGTGGGATTCTGCCGGGCGCGAAGAGGGCAGACACCCGATTACGACCCGATCCCGGGTCGATGGAACCGCCCGGCGCTTCCCGGTCCCGGGCATCGCGCGGCGGGACGTCCCACGCTTCATTCCGGTCTCGGCCGGCAACGACCGGATGTTCCCTCAGGATCAGGCGTTGAAGCGGCCGGATTGGTTCGATCCTGAGCTTCGTCGCCGCCCGGACATCGAGACGCGCGGACGTCACCGCGGCGTCCGGCGAGCGATCCGTGCCGGCAAACGGACATGATCGAAAGGAGGGCATTGGTGGGACGCCGACGTTTCGAGGCCCCCCGAAAAGACCTGAATGGCATCATCCAAGACGAAATCACAATTTCGTCATCAGTCCTTTGTTAAGACGAATCATCCTGCTCGCCCAACAAGATGATCGGAAGACTTCCGAGTGGACAGCGATGCGCGACGACGCATCGGAGGGAACAGGACATCATGCGCGCCCGCCTGCGTCGTGCCCGGACAAGCCCATCTCCCGGAGAGGGGGCGTGCATGAAGCACCGGCGCAGGCCGACCCTGCACCGGGCGGTGGACGCGCCGATCCGGATTCGCGCACGCGATCGGGGCGGCTTGCGCAGGGTCTAAAAGGCCGGGTGATCGGCCGTGGCGGCCCGCAGAGCCGCGACCGCCGGCCTCGCCGGCAAACCGCGACGCTCCGGGATGATCCGGGTTGATACGCAGATCCACGATGCAACTACAGTCATGGATTCAGCCTTTAGTCGAGTTTTATCGGATTTAACTAATAATCAATCTGACAAGACTTAGATTTAGGCATGATCATCAGAGACTTAGTCAGACTGATTGGGCATCCGATCGTGGGGATCTGGTTCCTCGCGGCGATCTCGTACTTCGCAGCCGCCGCTTTGACGATCCATCTGACGAGCAACGGACGCGACATCGCCACCATCTGGCCGGCCAACGCGATCCTCGTGGCCCTCCTGCTCGCGCAGGAGCGGCCGCGCTGGGGCGCGGTGCTGAGCGCGGGCTTCGTGGCCGGCGTCGCCGCCAACCTGATCACCCGGGGGGCCTCTGCGGGAGCGATCCTCTACGGCCTCGCCAATCTCATCGAGGTCGGCTTGGCCGTCTCCCTCCTGCGGCGATCGGGCGAGCGGGAGGGCATCCTGCACACGACGGGCGCCGTCCTGCGCTTCATCCTGGTGGCGGGCCTGGTGGCGCCCGCGGTGAGCGCCGTTCCCGGCAGCCTGACGGCCTTCGCCCTGTACGGCGAACCCTTGCCCAAGGCTTTCGCCACCTGGGTCGCCAGCGACGGCCTCGGCCTCCTGGTCTTCACACCCTTCCTCTCCACGGTCGTCCGGGGCGACTTCGTGGACGGCTTCGCCCGGAAGACCTGGCGCGAACGAGGCCTTTCGGCCGCGCTGCTGGTCCTGGTGGGCCTCGTCGCCTACGGCGTCTTCTTCCTGGCGACGCGGCCCCTGCTCTTCGCGATCTTTCCTCCGCTGATGCTCGTCACGTTCCGGGTCGGACGCCTCGGCGTGGAGGCTGCCGTGATGCTGGTCGCGGTCATCGGGGGGATCGCCACGATGCAGGGGCGCGGGCCGATGATCCTGATCGCCGCCGACGCGGCGACGCAGGCCCAGGCTTTCCAGGCCTTCCTGGCCGTGACGCTCGTGACCTGCCTGCCGGTCGCCGCCGAGGTGACCGCCCGGGCCCGCCTCACCGCGGCCCTGGCCGCGCACGGCCAGGAGATGACCGCCTCGGCGATCACCGACGCCCTGACCGGGACCCTCAATCGCCGGGGCTTCGAGGCCGAGGCCCGGCGCTGGCTGCGCGCGGAGGCGCCGGGTTCCCTGAGCCTGATCGCCGTGGATTTCGATCATTTCAAGCAGATCAACGACCGCTGGGGCCACCAGGCCGGCGACCAGGCGCTCCGGCACTTCGCCGCCCTGGTGTCGTCGCATGTCCGCGCCGGGGACCGGGTCGGCCGGCTCGGCGGCGACGAGTTCATGATCCTCCTGCCCCACAGCGATCTCGACCTCGCCAGGGGCGTCGGCGAGCGCGTCCGGGCGGCCGTGGAGAACGCACCGCTGGCCTTGGGCGGCCAGCCGGTGGCGTCCCTCAGCCTCAGCATGGGAATCGCCGCCGCCCGGTCGGGCGAGAGCTACGAGGACCTGGCGCGGCGGGCCGATCGCGCCCTGTACGAGGCCAAGGAGGCCGGCCGCAACACGATCCGGTGGGCGGGCTGAGCCGCGCCGCGCGCGGTTTCCGGGCCCGAGGGGGCCGCCCGGGACCGGCTCCCCGGCGGCAGCGTTTCCCGCTACTCTGCCGGGGCTGCGAGACAACCGGCAAAATCAAGGATACGCATGCGATGAGTACGGACAGCCTGACGGCGCACGGCGTCTTCGACGTGGCGGAGGAGGCCGCGCGCCTGCCCGAGACCTCCGACACCATGGTGGCGGATCACCGCTTCACCGACGATCCGGCGGCCAGCGCCCGGGTGTTCCGGGTCTACCATCCGACGCCGCCGCACAGCCACGCCTCCTGCGACGAGTACCTCTACGTGCTGTCCGGGCGCTGCCTGATGACATTCGGCGACGAGGCGCCGGTGGAGGTCGGCCCCGGCAAGCTGGTGTTCTTCAAGCGCGGGGTGGTGCACGCGGTCCCCGAGATCCTCGAGCAGCCGATGGTGTTCCTCTCCGTCGACACGCCCCGGCGCGAGCCGCGCGACATCCGCTTCGTCACCGACGGCACGGGGACGCCCGACACCTTCATGCGCCAATCGTAAGGGGCGCCCGTCGCCGACGGGGGCGGCCTACTCGACCTTCTCGTTGGGATAGACGCCCCAGAGCCGGTCCTGGCGGATGTAGCCGTCCACGTCGCCGCGCCGCTGGGGCAGCGCCACGATGATCCGGCACCAAGCGCCGGTGCAGGTCTTGACGCTGCCGATGACGCCGGCCTGGAGGCGGGCCTCCTCGCCGGAGGCCTCCTCGGCCTTGGCGTAGAGCGGCACCGGGGCCTTGTCGCCCCCCTTGCCGGCGGTGACGATGGAGGTGCGCCGGCCCGAGAGCAGCGAGTGCAGCACCCAGCCCTCGGTGCCCTCCGAATCGCGGATGCGGCGCCAGGTCTCGAACTCGGCCACGATCTCGACGGGCAGGCCGGCCCGCTGGAACACCCAGAGGGTGCGGTGGTCCTTCGAGGGGCCCTCGCGCAGGTTGACCCGATCGGTCTTCAGACTGGCGTAGCGCGGCAGGGGCAGCTTCGTCACCGGCCCGAGGGCGACGTCGGGGCCGGCCCCCGACGCCGGGGCGGCCGCGGCGGCGCCGGCCGACAGCAGGGTCGCGAGGGTGAGGAGCAGGGCAGGCGCGCGCATCGTCCGGTGATCCTTCACGCTGTCCGGTGCGAGCCGAAGGGTGGCGGCCGGCCCCGGCGTGCATTGTGTTCCGCGGCCTCTCTGGTAGAGAGGCCCTAGGGTCGAGGGGACCCTGGGGTCGTGGCCTTCCGGCTGTCGGCCCGGTCGTCTCGAATGTCTTGACCGGTGCGTGGTTAACGCGCGGTAAGCCGGTGGTGTCGCCCCCGCATCGGAGATCGCGCCGGAGACCGGCCGGGTCGGATCGGGGCTGGCCGACACCGTTCGCGGGGAGGGTGCATGTCGTCGTTGAAGCGCAAGCCGCTCGTGGTCGTCACGCGGCGTCTGCCTGAGGTCGTGGAGGCGCGCATGCGCGAGCTCTTCGAGATCCGACTCAACACCGACGATGCCCCGATGGCGCCCGACGCCCTGATGGCGGCCGTGCGCGAGGCCGACGTCCTGGTCCCGACGGTGACCGACGAGATCGATTCGGGACTCCTCGCCCAGGCCGGCCCGAACCTGCGGCTGATCGCCAACTTCGGCAACGGCGTCGACCACATCGACGTCGCCGCGGCCCTGGAGCGCGGCATCACCGTCACCAACACCCCCGGCGTCCTCACCGAGGACACCGCCGACATGACCATGGCGCTGATCCTTGCCGTGGCCCGCCGGGTCACCGAGGGCGCCCGGATCATCCCGGACGACGCCTGGACCACCGGCTGGTCGCCGACCTGGATGCTCGGCCGCCGAATCACCGGCAAGCGCCTCGGCATCGTCGGAATGGGCCGGATCGGCCAGGCCCTGGCCCGCCGGGCCAAGGCCTTCGGCCTGCAGATCCACTATCACAACCGCAGGCGCGTTCCCGCGCAGATCGAGCGCGACCTCGACGCGACCTACTGGGAATCCCTCGACCAGATGCTGGCCCGCGTCGACATCGTGTCGGTGAACTGTCCGCACACGCCGGCCACCTACCACCTGCTCTCGGCCCGCCGCCTCAAGCTCCTCAAGCCCGAGGCCGTGGTGGTGAACACCGCCCGCGGCGAGGTCATCGACGAGACCGCCCTCGCCCGCCTGATCGAGGCCGGCGACATCTCCGGCGCCGGCCTCGACGTGTTCGAGCAGGAGCCGGCGGTGAGCCCCCGCCTCGTCAAGCTCGCCCGCGCCGGCAAGGTCGTGCTCCTGCCCCACATGGGCTCGGCCACCCACGAGAGCCGCGTCGACATGGGCGAGAAGGTCATCATCAACATCAAGACCTTCATGGACGGGCATCGGCCGCCCGACCGGATCCTGCCCAGCATGCTCTGACGGCGCCGCCGTCCCGCGGTATCCATGCCGGCAGCGGATGGCGGCCCCCCATCACAACGTAGGATCGGAACGGGCCCATGCCCGGCACGTTGACCGGCGCTGGCTCGGACGGGGCCGGTGTTTGGAACGGGTGGATCGAGACATCATGGCCGCGGACACACCGTCGACCGAGGCGGCATCGGTGAGTGTTATGGGGTGCGGCGAGTTCCGGCGTTTCGCCGATTTCGTGCCCCTGATGATGTGGCGTGCCGATCCCCAGGGGGCCGCCGTCCATCACAACGAATCCTGGCTCGCCTTCACGGGCCGCTCGGTCGAGGAGGAGCTCGGCCACGGCTGGCGTCGCGGCCTCCATCCCGATGACCTCGAGCGCCACGCCGCCATCGTAGCCAAGGCGTTCGCCGCGCAGGAACCATTCACGTCCGAGTTCCGCCTGCGCCGGCACGACGGCGCCTACCGGTGGCTGCTCGATACCGCCAAGCCCTTGCGCGAGAACGGCGATTTCGTCGGATTTCTCGGCACCTGCTTCGACATCACCGACCGCAAGCATGCCGAGGAGCATTCCGAGCGCGCGCTGGTGGAGAAGGAGGCGCTCCTCGCCGAGGTCTACCATCGGGTGCGCAACAACCTCCAGGTGATGGTCAGCCTGATCGGTCTCTACGGCCGTGCCGCGCCGGCCCCCTGCCGAGGCAGCTTCGAGGCGCTCGGTCAACGGGTCCGCGCCATCGCCCTCGTGCAGCAGCACCTTCACGAGGCACCCCACATCGCCTCCATCGACCTGCGCGACTACCTGCACCGGCTCGCCTCCGGCCTTGGCCAGTTGCGCCGGGCGGGGCGCATCGGAGTCACCGTCGGCGGTCATGGCACCAGCCTCGTCGAGCCGCGCACCGCCAACGCCCTCGGGATGATCGTCGCCGAGGTTGTGTCGGAATGCCTCGACACCACCGCCGAGACGGTCGCTTGCACCATCGCGATCCAGATCGACGCTGCGGCGGGCGGTCCCGTGCGCCTCAGCATCGTCTCCGGAGCAGGAGAGGGCGCCGCCCCCGGCAAGCTCGAGGTGCCGAATCTCGGCCCTCGCCTGATCGCCGCCTATGCTTCGCAGGCCGAGATCGCTGTTCGGGGCATCGGTACGGCCGCCGAACCCCTGGCGCTGCAACTCCCCGAGGTCCTGGCGCAGCCGTCCTGAGGATCGCATTGGCGCCGGCATGGACTATATGCGCAGGGGTGCCGCCGCACAGGAGCCGTTCCCCCACCCATGCTTCCAGATATTGCGACGATCATCGACAATTTCGGCATCCTCGATGAGGGCCCGGACCGCTACGAGTATCTGATCGAACTCGGGCGTGCCCTGCCGCCGTTCCCGGAGGAGTTGCTGACCGAGGAGAACCGGGTCCATGGCTGCGAGAGCCAAGTCTGGGTCGACGCCCATATCGATCGCGCCGAGACCCCGCCCCGCCTGCACCTGCGGGGGACCAGCGATTCGGTGATCACCAAGGGGTTGATCGCCCTCGTCATGGCCCTTCATGACGGCAAGGCGCCGGAGGACATCGCCAAGGTCGACGTCTTCCAGACCTTCAAGGAGATCGGGCTCGGGGCCCATCTGACCTCGAAGCGTTCCAACGGCGTCCGGGCCATGGCGGAGCGCATCCACCGGGATGCGATCCGCCTGACAGCCGCCTGAACGGTCCCCGCCAAGAACCGATCAGCCCCGCCGCGCCGCTTGCACCGAGGCTTCCCGCCACAGGCGCAGCCGGGCACGGTCCGGCCCGACCGCCGCGCGCTCCAGCCCATAATGTTCGGCCAGGCGCGCCAGGGCGATCCGCGCCACCACCTTCGCCGAGCGGGCCGGCCAGCGTCGCTCCGCCTCGATCCGCTCCAGGCCCTTGAGGAAGCCGCACAGGTCGATCAGCAGGCCGGACAGGTCGCTGCCGACGGCATCGAGGGCCGCCCGGACCCGCTGGCGTGCGGCCAGCATCGCGTCGGAGCCGGCGGCCGGATCCCGCGGACCTGATCCATCGACCTTTACGCCGCTCCAATCCTGACCCATCCGCGGCATCAGCGCGGCTCCGGTCAGGTCCCGGCGCAGGCGTTCCCCCGCCTCGAAGCAGGCTGCGTCGATGAGAGGCGTGCCGTCGCGATCCCGCCGCCGCGCCATCCAGGCCAGGGGGCTCTCGGAAGCATCGCGGACCGGCCGGTCCGGCGCGACAAGGCTGCTCACGAGGTCGAGATGCTGGGCGAGATAGGGTGTCTGCGGGCCGGCCGCTTCCCGGCGCAACCGCGCCCGTCCGGCCGGGCTGATCGTCAGGCGGGCCCGGCGTCCCGAGCCGCATTCCGCGAGATCCCGGGCCAGCAATTCGGCGCCCGCGCTTCGCCCGAAGCGACCGCCGCCGACGGAGATGCCGGTGCCGCCCTCCCGGACGATCCATTCCTCGGTCTCGGTGGGATCGGGCAGCGCGTAAGCGCCTTCCTGCGCGAGGGCGTTGAGAAGACGCCGGGCATTGGGGCTCAACACCTCGTTCCCGCAACGGGCGTGCAGAGGGCGGGCGCCATACTCCCGAGCCGGACGCACGGCAGCGATCGACGGGGCAGTCCGATCAATGTTCATGGTTTGTTCCAATACTCAGGACAGCGGCGGCACGCGCCAGAACGCCGACAGTACGGGAAAAATATCCTAGTTCAAGTCTTGACGGCCATTTTGCCGACCGCTCGTCAGCCCGTCCCGGTTCGGGGTGGTTGGGGCCGGTCGCGACGCGATCGAGGCCTTTTCGCCAATGGAGACGGGCTCCGGAGACCACGGGTGCTCCGGAGTGGTCGCAGCATCAAGCCGCTTCGTCGTAGTTCCCGCTGCGGGTCTGTCCGAGACCGATCGCCTTCGCGAGGTCCGAACGCGCCTTGGCGTAGTTCGGAGCAACCATCGGGTAGTCAGGCGGCAGCCCCCACTTGGCGCGGTATTGCTCGGGGCTCATGTCGTACTTGGCGCGCAGGTGGCGCTTCAACGACTTGAAGGTCCGTCCGTCTTCGAGACAGATGATGTGATCGGCCGTCACCGACTTCTTCACGGAGATTGCGGGCTGAAGCGGCGCGGCAGGCGTCTTGGCCTCGATCTGGCCGCTGGCAATCTGGGTCAGCGCCCCATGAATGCGCGTGATCAACTGAGCCAGTTCGCCGGGAGGCACCGGGTTGTTGCTTACGTAAGCCGAAACGATGTCGACGGTCAGTTCGACATAATCCGCGGAGTGTTCGATGTCGGTCATAATCGGAAGAGCTCTCCTGACGCGATGCAGTGAATAGGGTACGCAAGCAACTCGACCGCCTTTGCGCCGATGCTCGCTCGTTCCGCGGATCGAACCCGCGGCGTCACCGTCTGTCCTGCACGCGCTATAGAATGCGCAGCAACTTCGCCCGCTACGATTTCTTGATATGCTATTCTCAATGACATCGCAAGACGGGCGTGCGCAGTTCGATAACGTCAAGCAACTGTTGCGAACAATATTTCAACCTTGCCGAATTCTCAGGATCTTCATCCAGGCGTCCGAGCATGAGCCCCCGAGAGACCGTCGGACAGATTGCCGCAGGAGCGGCCGCATCCCTCGTTCCATGTCCCGCACTCCCCACGCGCTTGCTTGCAGCTCACGCTCGCGCCACATGGCACGGCAATATGGAGCGACGCGTCTCCGTGTCTCGACCCTGCGCCAGGATTTTTTGCGATGGCCTCCCAATCAACAAGCCTTTCGGTTTCAGCCACCGCTCCGGTCGCGGAAGTGCGCCCGCACACCTACGAAGTCCACGGCCATGTGATCCGCGACGACTATGCTTGGCTGAAGGCTGAAAACTGGCGGGATGTCCTTAAGGATCCGGCGGCCCTGCCCGCCGATATCCGGGAGCATCTGGCGGGTGAGAACGCCTATTCGGACGCCGCGCTCGCGAACACCACTGCGCTGCGCAAAACCCTCGTCGCCGAGATGCGTGCTCGGATCCGGGAGGACGACAGCAGCGTGCCCGAGCCTGACGGCCCCTATGCCTACTACACCCGCCATCGCGAGGGCGGACAGTATCCGCTTGTGTGTCGGCGGCCGCGCACCGTCGTGGTGATCCCCGGGCAGGGCGCCGAGACGGCGGCCGATGGGGGGCCGGAAGAGGGGGAGGTCATCCTCATCGATGGTGATCGCGAAGGTGAAGGGCTGACCTTCTTCGAGATCGCCGCAGCGGTCCATTCCGATGACCACCGGTTGCTCGCCTGGAGCGCCGACACCAAGGGCTCGGAACTGCACAGCATCCGGGTGCGTGATTTGGAGACGGGCTCGGAGCTGACGGACCGCGTCGAGGCGACCACCGGGGAGGTGGTCTGGACCGCCGATTCCCAAGCCTTCTTCTACGTCGCCGTCGACGACAACCACCGGCCCGCGCGAGTGATGCGCCATCGCCTCGGCACCGCGCAGGACGCCGATACCCTCGTCTACGAGGAGGCCGATTCCGGCTTCTTCGTCCATATCGACGAGACGCAATCGGGCGACTACGTGGTGGTGACGGCCAGCGACCACGAAACGTCCGAGGTTCATTTCCTCGACCGTCGGACGGGGGAGGGTACGCTCACCGTGGTGCAGCCGCGCGAGCCGCTGCTGATCTACTCGGTCGAGAACTGGGCCAACCACCTCTTCATCCTCACGAATGCCGACGGAGCCGAGGACTTCAAGATCGTCACCGCCCGGGTGGAGGCTCCCGGTCGCGAGAACTGGACCGACGTCATCGCCCACCGTCCCGGCGTGATGATCCGTCACCAGCACGTGATCGCCGATCATCTCGTGCGCCTCGAGATCGAGAATGCACGCCCGCGGATCGTCGTGCGCGACACCAAGGGCAACGAGCACGTGGTGGCCTTCGCCGAGGAGGCCTATTCCCTCGGCCTGCAGCCGGGGCACGAGTTCGAGACGGCGGTGATCCGCTTCACCTACTCGTCGATGACGACGCCGGCGGAGACCTACGATTACGACTGCGTCACCCGGGCCCGGCAGTTGCGCAAGCGTCAGACCGTGCCCAGCGGCCACAACCCGGCGGACTACGTCACCCGGCGCCTGTTCGCCACGGCGGCGGACGGCGAGACCGTGCCGATCTCGCTGCTACACCGGCGCGATTGCCCGCTCGACGGTACCGCCCCGCTGCTACTCTACGGCTACGGCTCCTACGGGACGCTGATGCCGGCCGCCTTCCGCACCAACCTGCTGTCGCTGGTCGACCGCGGCTTCGTCTACGCCATCGCCCACGTGCGTGGCGGGACCGAGAAGGGCTGGCGCTGGTACCTCGATGGCAAGCGCGAGAAGAAGCCCAACACCTTCTCGGATTTCGTTGCCTGTGCCCGCGCTCTGATCGAAGCCGATTATACCGCCCAGGGCCGCATCGTGGCCCATGGCGGCTCGGCCGGCGGCATGCTGATGGGGGCGGTCGCCAACCTCGCGCCGGAGCTGTTTGCCGGCATCGTGGCCGACGTGCCCTTCGTCGACGTGCTGAACACCATGCTCGATGGTGAACTGCCGCTGACGCCGCCCGAATGGCCGGAATGGGGAAACCCGCGCGAGAGCCTCGCGGCCTTCGAGACGATCCTGGCCTACTCGCCCTATGACAACGTGGCGGCCAAGGCCTATCCGGCGATCCTGGCGCTCGGTGGCCTGACCGACCCGCGCGTGACCTACTGGGAGCCGGCGAAGTGGGTCGCGCGCCTGCGGGCGACCATGACGGGCGGTGGCCCGATCCTCCTGCGCATCAACATGGAGGCGGGGCATGGGGGCGCCGCCGGGCGCTTCGATCGCCTGGAGGAGGTCGGCCTGATCCAGGCCTTCGCCCTGCTGGCCGTCGGCAGGGCCTGAGAGGCGTACGCGGGCGAAGGGTCGAGCCAGATCGAGGGGCGGGACGAAATCCCGCCCCGAATTGCTTCGAACCGCGCAACTTTATTGATCCTTGTAAGATCCGCCGCATCCCTGGTCGGCATTCTCCCGTGAGGCAACTTTTGGTTGTGTCCCGAGGGGGTGTGCATGACGAGAATTTCAGTGACATGGGCCGACGATTGGTCCCGGAGCCAAGCCGGCGGGCGAGCGGACCTCATCCTAGCCACTGCGCAAGCTGCCGCCGATGGTTGGGGCAAGTATATCCAGGGCAACGGCACGATCGACCTCACCGTCGCAATCGGCAACGTCGGAGGTGGGAATTATCTCGCGAACGGGGGTCCGAACGGAACCTGGGACGGACGCTTCTCGGCAGCCATTCACAAGGCGCGCTTGGGTTGGGACGGAAATGGAGGCGCTCCGGACGGGAAGGTGACCTTGGGCGAGCACCGGCTCGACAGCTTGTTCTACGATCCGACGGGTGCGGCCTCTGTTCCGTGGGATAAAATCGATGCCTATTCGCTGTTCCAGCATGAATTCGGGCATGCCCTGGGATTCGTCGACCTTCCGGCCACATGGTCCAACGGGAACAACGAGTTCTCTGGGCCCAACGTTCAGGCTTCGAACGGCCGCTCGATCCCGCTCGACGACTCCCGCTCCCATGTCGCCGGTCGAGAGGATCTGATGGATCCCTGGTCTTCTATGGGCAGCCGTGCGGCGATCACGGATCTCGATCTCGCGATCTTCCAGGATATGGGCATGCCGATCGCCACCGAGCGGGCTGACCGGATCGGGCTCGACTACCCGAACGAGGAATTCTTTGCCTTTGGTGGGGACGACTGGGTCGATGGCGGGTGGGGCGACGATCGGATCGACGGGGGGACCGGCGACGACAGCCTGTTCGGCAGCGGCGGCAACGATATGCTGATCGGTGGTGCGGGCGACGATATCCTGGATGGGGGGTGGGGGTACGACACCCTCGATGGCGGCGAGGGCCGCGACCGGGCGACGTATTCCGGTAACCCCGCCGACTTTGCCGTCATCTACGATGCCACCAGCAGGGGCGGCGCCCTCAGGATCAAGAACATCGCCAGCGGCGAGGTCGACATCCTCACGGGGATCGAATCCCTGCGCATCGGCGACGTCGAACTTGATGTGAAGGGTTTGTTGGCTCACCTCCGGGCACGCTTCGGCCCCATCGGGACCGACTCCAAGAGCCGGTTCGAGATGCTGTTGACGGACACCTCCGACGAAGCCTTCGTGGCCGACATCCCGGAGATCGACGGCGGCTTCGTGGCGAGCGCCCTGGTGCGCTTCGATAACCTCGCCGGCGGCAGCCATCAGCGCGTCTTCGACACCGGAAACGGAGCGTGGAGCGATAACATCTGGCTCGGCCAGGTCGGCAGCAGCCGCGACATGGGCTTCGAGATCTATGCCGGCTCCGGCGTGCATCGCATCGTGGCCAAGGATGCGATCGTGCAGGGGGTCGAGGCGCGCTGGACGGCTGCCGTGGACCCCAACGGGCGCATGAGCCTGTCCAAGGACGGGGTCCTCCTGGCGCAGGGGCAGGGTGAGGTCCCCCGCGACATCGTCCGTACGAGCGACCTCGTGGGCAAGTCCAACTGGTCATACGACACGGACCTCATGGGCACCGTCTACGACCTGAGCTTCAAGGCGGACGGAGTCGCCGATCTTCACGGCGCCTTCTCGGCCACCGCCAAGGTCCGGTTCGACGATCTCGATGCGGGTCCCTGGCAGCGGGTCTACGACCTGGGCAACGGAACGAGTGGCGACAACGTCTTCCTCGGCCAGATCGGGACGTCGAATGACATGCAGTTCACGATCCAGAACGGGAGCAGGGAGGGAACCCTGATTGCCAGGAATGCGATCGTGGAGGGACAGGAGGCGTCCTGGACGACCAGCGTCAACGAGGCGGGCTGGATGCGCCTGTTCAAGGACGGTACGATCCTGGCCGAGGGGCAGGGCGTCGTGCCGAAGGACATCGAACGGACCAATGAGTTCGTCGGCAAATCCCCCTGGTCCATCGATGCCCCGCTGGCGGGCAAGGTCAGCGACCTGGAGGTCACCGCGTACAAAGGGATCCCAGAGATCGAGGGCGCCTTCAAGGTGTTCGCCGAAGCCCGCTTCGACGATCTGGCCGGTGGCAGTTACCAGCGCATCTTCGACACCGGCAACGGGGCCTGGGAAGACAACGTCTGGCTCGGTCAAGCCTGGACGAGTGACGACATGGCCTTCGAGATCATCGCGGGGTCGGAAACCTACCGGATCACCGCCTACGATGCGATCGTGGAAGGCGAAACGGCCCGATGGCAGGCCAGTGTGGACGACGGGGGCTACATGCGCCTGTTCAAGAACGACACCCTGATGGCCGAGGGTCCAGGGGGCGTTCCCCGCGATGTGCTCCGCACCAGCGATCTGGTGGGGAAGTCGAACTGGTCCTACGATGCCGACCTGGCCGGTCAGATCAACGAGCTGATCTTCATGTAGAACGGCACCGCCCACCCCTTCCGCTAGGGGCCCGGGGGCGGACCCTCCCGGTCCCGGGGCGGCTCCGGCTCGCTGCGCTGGCGGCGCGCCGCCTCTTCGGCGGCCCTTTCGGCCTCCTGCTGGGCCGCTTGCTGTGCCCGCAGACGCGCCTGGCGGGCGGCGTCCTCGGAGGCCGCTTTCTCGGCCGCCAGCTTGTCCGCCGCGGCCTTGATGGCGAGAGCGCGGACCCTGTCCATCTCGATGCGGGCGCGGCGGCGCTGGCGCTCGCTCTGGTCGGCTTCGAACAGCTCGATTTTCTCGAGTTCGCGCTGGAGCACCAGGGCGGCGAGCCCGTTGGTCACCGGTCCGGCGTCGATGCTGCGCTCAGGGTTTCGGATCGGACCGCTGAAGCCGAGCTGGATCGAGGGGTTCGCCCCGCTCCAGCCCTTGGGCGCCTGGCCGGCGAGGAGAGACCCGCGCGCATCGATGCGCGCGTCCCTCAGGTCGACGCCGAGAGTCCCGCTCCAGCGCGCGGATCCGAGGGGCAAGGTCAGCGGGCCGGCCCGCAAGGTGCCGCCGACGAGGCTCGCCGGGCTCGAGACCGGCCCCTTCACGGTGAGCGGGCCCGCGCCGAGTTCCTCGGCCGCGAGGGCCTGCAGGCGGCCTTCCCGCAGGGGATCGTCCTCCGCGAGCGCCCGTGTCAGCGCCCGATCGAGACCGGCCGGATCGGCCCCCGGCAGGCTGAGGCCGGTGAGCGTGAGGGTGCCGCTCCCGCCGAGGTTGTTCATCAATCCGGTCAGGCTCTCGCCCGAACTGCCGAAGCGGAGCTGGGCGGAGACCCGACCGTCCACCGGCCCCGGGCCGACCAAGCCGGGGATCGCCGCATCGGTGATCTGGCCCTCGCCGGAGAGCGCGGCGGCGCCGCCCTGACGTGTCGAGGTCGCGCGTCCCGCGATGCGTCCACCGGCGAGGGTCGCGTCGAGGTCACGCAGGGTCAGGGTCTCGCCGTCCAGGGTGACGCCGAGGGTCGCGCCGGTCGCCGTGAGCCCGCGCCCGAGGTCGAGGCTGTCGACCCGGAGGCCGAGGGAGACCGCCGGCCGGCCGGCCGGAACCGGCGCGAACCGCGCGCTCGCGGGGCTCTGGCCGGGTCCGCGCGGGGCCTCGGTCGGCAGGATCGTGGCACTGGCCAGAAGCGGCAGGGCGAGGCGGGTCAGGGACGCGCTGCCGCCGATCGCGCCCTCGGCCGTGCGGGTGAGGTCGGCCGAGACGGGCTGGCTGGCGATCCGGCCGACGACGCCCAGGCGCAGGTCCGGGCCGGCCCGCGACAGGCGCAGACCGAGATCGGCCGGCAGCGGCCCGGGGATCGGCACGGCGCTGCCCGCCAGGGTGAGGAGCGGCGCGAGATCGGGCAGGGCGAACTGAAGCGCGCCGGCTCGCGGCAGGGGCTCGGCGGCGTCGAGGAGGATCGGCTGCACCGTCGCGACGGTGATGTCGGCGACCGTCCCGCTCAGGCGCAGGGCGAGCCCCCCGGGAGACGCGGTGCCGTCGGACGGGGCGGGTACGCCGGCGATGCGCAGGTATCCGGGCCGGCGCAGGGCCGGGACATCGGTGCGCCCGAACCAGGGGGCCGCGTTCGCCGTCGCGATGGTGAGGTCGAGGGTGTCGATGCGGCCCGCCCGGCTCAGGAGGTCGAGGTCGAGGGTGCCGCCCGCCGCGTCGCCCTTGGCGCCGACCCGCAGGGTGTCGGCCGCGCCCGCATCCCGCTCGAGGTTGACCGCGAGGTCGAGGGCCCCGTTTCGCAGGAAGGCCGGGACCCGGCGGGCCTCCGCCACCCAGACCCGGTCGAGGAGCGCGAACAGGGGGGCGGCCACCGCCGCCGAGACCTGCCCGGCGATCCGGCCCGTGCCGTCCGGGCTGATCCGGCCCGAGAGCTTGGCATTGGCGCCGGCCAGGTCGGTGATGGCGAGGCTGTCGACCACGAGGCTCGGGCCGTCCGACTGGATGCTCGCCGCGATGGTGCCGTTGCCCGAATGAGCGCCGGCGGGCCCGTAGCGCACGTCCCGGGCCTGGAGCGTGATCCCGACATCGTGGCCCCGCAGGTCCGCGAGGGTGCCGCTCAGCACCGGCAGGGCGGCGATGTCGATGCCCTGCGCGGCGAGCTGTGCATCGAAGCGGCCGCGCGCCGGTCCCTCGGCCGCCGTGTAGCGGGCATTGCCGGTGATGCGGGCCTCGCCGAGCCCGAGGCGCAGGTTGCGCAGGGACACCGTGCCGGCGGCCACCGAGAGGTCGGTATTGACCTGCACCGGACGACCGTCCATCACCGCCACGGCCGGGCCTTCGAGCCCGAGGCGCCGCAGGTAGCGGCCGAACCCGTCGGAGGCCGGCGTGTCGAGGGACAGGCGCCCGGTGAAGCGCAGGCCGGTCTCGGTGTCGATCTCACCGCTGGCGCCCAGGGCCGTGGCGCCCGGCGCGGTGACGTCGAGGCGGCGCAGCACCACGCCGCCGGTGCGGTCGAGGGTGCCGCTGGCGGCCAGCCCCGTCCACTCGTCGAGGCCGAGGGCCAGGCTCTCCGCCGCGAGGTCCAGGTCCACCATGATCGGCAGTCCGAGGCCGTTGCGGCCGCCGGTGTTCGGCAGGCCGCGGGCGATCAGCGCCTGTCCGGCCGCCGAGGTCAGGAAGGCGTCGAGGTCGAGGCGACGGGCGGAGAGCGCCAGGGCGCCGCGCCACTGCTTCAGGTCGAGCTGACCCGAGCCGCCCAGGCGCAGGGCCTGGCCGCCGGGATCGATCTCCAGGGCGACGTCGGTGAACCGGGCCGTCAGGCCGCGCCCCTTGAATTTGCCGGCAAGGGAGAAGGGCAGATAGGCGCCCGCCGCCTGGACCGGCGGCCCGACGACGATCCGGGCGCTGCCTTCGGCCACCGCCGAGGTCAGGCGCTGTCCGCCCGTCGCCGTGCCGGCGGGTGCGAGGCCGATGCGGGCATCGGCCTCGAAGCGGGGCTGCGTGTCGCCGCCGCCCGCGATCTTCACGTTGACGCCGTCGGGCCCGAGCTCACCGGTCGAGACCCGGAAGGGGACGCCCCGGCTCGTGCCTTTGGCCCGCCAGGGGCCGACGAGGGCGGGCGCGGAGACCTGAAGGGCCTCGGCGTAGAACTGCTCGGTCCGGCCCGTCGCGAGCACCTGGGTCGTCAGCACGAACTGCCGGATCGACAGGTCCTCGATGGCGAGGTCGCGCCGCAGGGCCGCCGACAGCCCGCGCGTGGGCAGGAGCATCGCCTCGCCATCGGTGACGGGGAGCTTGACCTCCGCCCGGCCGACCCGCGTCTCGGTGAACAGGATCTCGCCCTTCAGCAGGGGCGCCAGGGCGATCTCGGCCTTGATCCACTGCAGGTCGAGCTGGGGCTGGTCGAGGGCGGGCTTCTGCGCGGCGCCGGCCCCGGACCCCAGCCGCAGGCGATCGAGCTTGAGGCGCGGCGAGGGCAGGAGCCGGACACCGATACGGCCCTCGGTCTGAGCCGCGACCCCGAGGGAGCGCGCGATCGTCCGGTCGATCGTGCCGCGATAGCCCTCCCAGGCCACGAAGGGCGGGACGGCGAGCGCCGCGACGAGGAGCAGGATGACGGCGCCCGCCAGCGCGGTCAGGATGTCACGCACCGTCTCTGTTCCGCCTCGTCACCCGGGTCGGGCCCCGCTCCGTCGGCGGACATAGCACAGGGAACGCCCGCGCGCGCCAGGGCCGGCGCGCCGCGTCCGGCGCCCCGGGGCCGCGGCTCAGCGACGGCCCGGAACGACGATCGGGGCGGGGGGCGCGCTCGGCCGGAACAGGTCGCCGCGCTGGATCTGCAGGCGCGTCTGGTTGGTGTCGAATTGCTGGCGCTGCTCGATGCCCCGGAGTTCGCTGCGGTTGGACAGGCGCTCGTTGGTGGCATTCAGGCTGTCGACGCCCCGCGACGAGACCTGGGCGAGGGCCGGACCGGCGGCGAGGAGCGCGAGGCCGGCGAGAAGGGCGGGGGAGCTACGCATGGCGGCGTCCTTGTCAGGTGCACTGTGATGTCGTGATCTGGTGAGACGACCTGCCGGTGGGAAGGCGGGTTCCGGTTTTCGAAGGTTCTGCGACGCTGCGTGAGACTGCCGCATCGATCGTCGGCAGCGACGGGAGGTTGCGGGTTTCCGTCCTCTTCCGTCCTTGGCCGCCGGAGTCTCAGTGTGTCGCGGCCTCTGCTTGGCGGACCGCGCCACCCTACGCCGCGCTGGGTGCGCCCACGCGGCGCGGGCGGCCCCGCTTGCGCGGCCGGTAATGGGCGTGGAGCAGGATCGGGTCGCGCAGGGCCGCCCGACACGCCATCGCAACGGGAGTCGGCACCGCGCTGATGCCCGCCTTGTAGGCGTTCCACGTGCTCAGCGAGAGGCCGAGGAAATCCGCGGATTCCTGGTTCGACAGTCCGGCGGCTGTCTGCCACGCAGTCACCTCCGCGCGGCCGAACCGCCGCTGTTCGTCCGCGATCAGCCTGAGATGATGCGCATCGATGGCGAGGTCCCCGTCCTCGCTGCCCCATTCCACGGAGGTCCCGTGATCTCCGAGCTGGACCGTCGCGAACAGGGCCGGATCGTTCAGAGGCGACAGGATCTCACCGCCGGTAGCGATCCATCCGGCGAGGTCCACGCGGTCGGACCGGTCGTCGCGCCACATCACGCAGAGGCCGGTGGGACCCGTGGCGATGACGGTTGAGATGCGGGGCAGGGGATCGTTCACGGCAACCTCCTCAGGCAATCGGGAAGCGGGCGTTGGTCCGATTCCATTCGGCCGCGACGGCGGCGCGGTTCTCGGCGGCCCAGGCCAGGGCCTCGCGCTCGATCTTGCCCGGCAGGGCGCCGGCCAACAGTCGGAGGGTGGCAATCTCCACGAGAGCCTCGTCATCCGGTGTCAGGATGTGGAAATGCGGCGGCAGATGATCGTTGGCATAGAACCGAATGATGATGCTCCCCGACTGATAGAGCTCGCCCATCGCCGCGCCTCACCCATCCCGTCGAGACATAGTCCTGGCCCGGGCTGGCGGAAATTCCTCATCCGATTTTCGGATGAATTTAATCGCCGATCCGACACTCTCCGGGATACGAGGTGCGTCCGAGATGGAGCCTCGGAGACCGTCCAGGCGGAGGCCGGGCCACTCCGGAAACGCGCGCGACCCTCGACGCCGTTCGCGTTTTGGTCCAGGGATGCGCGATGACTCAACGCTTCGACGCGGCCGGCGCATCCGCCTCCGACGCCGCCCCGACCTCCATCGCCGCCCGTGCCATGGCCTCCCTCCGGCCGCAGGGCTCGCCCTACCTCGAAGGGCTGAACGCCGAGCAGCGCCGCGCCGTCGAGGCGACGGACGGGCCGGTGCTCGTGCTGGCCGGGGCCGGCACCGGCAAGACACGGGTGCTGACGACGCGCATCGCCCACCTGATCGCGACGGCCAAGGCGCGGCCCTTCGACATCCTCTCGGTGACCTTCACCAACAAGGCCGCCCGCGAGATGAAGCACCGCATCGGCGGGCTCATCGGGCCGGCCGGCGAGGGCATGCCCTGGCTCGGCACCTTCCACTCCATCGGCACCAAGATCCTGCGCCGGCACGCCGAACTGGTGGGCCTGCGCTCCGACTTCACGATTCTCGGGATGGACGACCAGCTGCGGCTGATGAAGCAGGTCATCGTCGATCAGAACATCGACGAGAAGCGCTGGCCCGCGCGCGCCCTGTCCTCGGCCATCGACGGCTGGAAGAACCGCGGCCTCCTGCCCGAGCAGGTGCCGCCCGGCGAGGCCCAGGCCTTCGCCTTCGGCAAGGGCGGGGCGCTCTATGCCGCCTATCAGGCCCGGCTCCTGACCCTCAACGCCGCCGATTTCGGCGACCTGCTGCTGCTCTGCCTCAAGCTCTGGCGCGAGAACCCCGACGTGCTGGAAAACTACCAGCAGCGCTTCCGCTACATCCTCGTGGACGAGTACCAGGACACCAACGTCGCCCAGTACCTCTGGCTGCGCCTGCTGGCGCAGGGCCACCGCAACGTCGCCTGCGTGGGCGACGACGACCAGTCGATCTACGGCTGGCGCGGTGCCGAGGTCGACAACATCCTGCGCTTCGAGCACGACTTTCCCGGCGCCGTGGTGGTCCGCCTGGAGCGCAACTACCGCTCCACCGGCCATATCCTCGCCGCCGCCTCCGGCCTCATCGCCAAGAACGAGGGCCGCCTCGGCAAGACCCTGCGCACCGAGGACGTCGCTGGCGAGAAGGTGACGGTGTCGGGCGCCTGGGATTCGGAGGAGGAGGCACGCCAGGTGGCGGAAGCCATCGAGAGTCTCCAGGCCCAGCAGCATCCCCTCTCGGAGATCGCCGTGCTGGTGCGCATCTCGGCCCAGATGCGCGAGATCGAGGACCGGTTCGTCCAGCTCGGCCTGCCCTACCGGGTCATCGGCGGCCCGCGCTTCTACGAGCGGGCCGAGATCCGCGACGCGCTCGCCTATCTGCGCGTCACCGCCAACCCCTCCGACGACCTCGCCTTCGAGCGCATCTTCAACACGCCCAAGCGAGGCCTCGGCGACGCCACCCTGCAGGCGCTGCACGCCTATGCCCGGGCCGAGCGGGTGCCGCTGCTCCAGGCGGCCCGCCTCGTCGTGGAGACCGACGAGCTGAAGCCCCGCGCCCGGTCCGGCGTCCGCGCCCTGGTCGAGAGCTTCTCACGCTGGGCCCGGCTGGTGGGAACCCAGCCGCATTCGGAGGTGGCGCAGACCATCCTGGAGGAATCCGGCTACACCGAGATGTGGCAGAAGGAGAAGTCGGCCGACGCCGCCGGACGCCTGGAGAACCTCAAGGAGTTCGTCCGCTCCATGGAGGAGTTCCCGGACCTCGCCGCCTTCCTCGAGCACGTCTCGCTGGTCATGGAGGCCAGCGAGCAGGAGGGGGCCGACCGGGTCTCGCTGATGACCCTCCACGCCGCCAAGGGCCTGGAATTCGACACCGTCTTCCTGCCGGGCTGGGAGGATGGCCTGTTTCCGAACCAGCGGGCGCTCGACGAGAGCGGCCGCGCCGGGCTGGAGGAGGAGCGCCGCCTCGCCCATGTCGGCCTGACCCGGGCCCGCAAGCGCGCCAAGCTGTCCTTCGCCGTCAACCGGCGCATCCACGGCCTGTGGTCCTCCACGGTGCCGAGCCGCTTCATCGACGAGTTGCCCGAGGACAGCGTCGACGTGATCGATGCCCCCGCCCACTTCGCGGCCGGGGCCTCGCGCTTCGACCGGAACCCGGCGCCCTTCGGCTCGTCCTACGGCACGCCCGGCTGGCAGCGGGCCCAGGCCAATACGGCGCAGTCCGGAAACGCCAACGGCTACGGGGTCGGCAACCGTTCGCCGGCCAGTCGGGGCGGCCCGCGCCAGATCGAGGGCGAGCTCATCGCCAAATCGACGGGCGCGCCCTCCGCTTTCAGCGTCGACATGCGGGTGTTCCACACCAAGTTCGGCCCCGGCACCGTCGCGGGTGTGGACGGCAACAAGCTGACCGTTGATTTCGACAAGGCCGGCCGGAAGATGGTCCTCGACAGCTTCATCCAGGCGGCCTGATCGCGGGACGCGGGGGCTGCGGAGGACGTCTGGCGGATGCAGACTGCGTCTTTTGCGACACAGCCCAGGGCAATCGACCGCCGCGGCGGATCGGCTCCCGCAGCGCAGCATCGACGCAGACTTTTTACATCATTCCGAAGAATAGTGGATGTCACGCCCCTGTCGCGCCCGGCGCGGCATGGTGCGTGCAACGCACAGTCCTGCGGTCATCGGGACCGTATCGGGAATCCACAGCCTTGAGGGACCCGTCCGGAACTTGAGGGCGGTCTCCGGATTGGCTGTGAAGCGGGCGAAGTCGAAAGGATCGCCGAAACGGGATCAATCGAAAGTGATGCGAAGCAAGTTCAGCAAGTCAGGCTCAGATTAAATCCAGGTTGGCAAGTCCGGTTGGAGTGTTGATCGATGAAGAGACGCCGCGCACGACTTGAACTCGTCGAGGACCGTCCGGTCCGGCTGCACAAGACCCGCTTCGACGAAGAACGCAACCTAAGTCCGATCCAGCCCCTCACCGACCGGCAGGCGCAGTACCTCGACGCCCTTGCCCTTCACAAGCAGGTGATCGTCCTCGGCCCCGCCGGCACCGGCAAGACCTTCATCGCCGGGACCCGCGCCGCCGACCAGCTCCGCCAGCGCCGCATCGCCAAGGTGATCATCACCCGGCCGAACGTGCCCTCCGGCCGCTCCCTCGGCTTCTTTCCCGGAACGTTGGAAGAGAAGATCGCCCCCTGGGTCGCTCCCCTTACGGAGACCATGAAGGAGCGCATGGGCGAGGCCGCCTTCGAGATCGCGGTGAAGACCGGCGACATCGAGGTGGTGCCCTTCGAGGTCATGCGTGGGCGCACCTTCAAGAACTGCCTCGTGATCCTCGACGAGGCCCAGAATACCACCACCGCCGAGATCAAGATGTTCCTCACCCGCATCGGTGACGATTGCCAGGTGATCATCAACGGCGACGTGTCCCAGACGGACTTACGCGAGACGTCTGGCCTGCGCACGGTGATCCACCTGATCAAGAGTCGGATGATGCCGATCCCGGTGGTAGAATTTACCCTCGACGATATCGTCCGCTCCGGAATTTGTGCTGAGTGGGTGCGGGCTTTCGAGGAAACGAATCTCTGACTCAGGTGTTGTCAGCGGCGGGCCGGAACGGGGCCTGCCGCTCACTCCGGTGCGCGACACGAGTTTCTCGGCCTCGGGTGCGAGAGAACAAACCGGGTGCCGCGCTCGGACAAATGAGAATGGGAGTCTTCACGTGAGGAAACTGACCCTTGCCTTCGCCGTGCTCGCCTCGCTCGGCGGTGCCAGCCTCGCCACCTCCGCCTCTGCCGCACCGGGTGCCCCGCTGGGCGTGACCGCCCCCGAGACCGTGTCCACCGTGCAGATGCGCATGGAGCGCCGGATGGAGCGTCGCATGATGCACCGTCGCATGGAGCGCCGCATGATGCGCCGTCACATGGAGCGCCGGATGATGCACCGTCGCATGATGCGCCGGATGTGATCGGTCGACCGATCTGACTGATCTGGAGAAGGGTCCCTCGCGGGGCCCTTTTTCGTTGCGCGCCGGGCTGCCCCGCCTCCCGGCCGGGCGCGGCCCCGGACGCGGTCTGCTAAGAGGCTGCCGGAGCGCACCAGGGCGTGCGCGTTCGATCCGGGAGCCCGGCCGTGACCTTCCAGACCTGGTGGCTGTTCTTCGGCGCCGTCTTCCTCCTGTCCGGCACGCCGGGGCCGAACATGCTGCACATCCTGGCGCGCAGCGTCCGCGTCGGCCTGCGTCGCAGCCTCGCCGCCATGGCCGGGTGCCTGAGCGCCGTGGTCCTCGTGCTGGTGGCCTCCGCGGCGGGACTGAGCGCCGTCCTCCTTGCGTCGCCGGTCCTGTTCGATGGCCTGCGCTATGCGGGCGTCGCCTATCTCGTGGGGCTCGGCATCCGGGCCTGGCGCGGGCGGGACGGGGCGCTGGACGTCCCCGGGCACACGGGGAGCCCTGCGCCGGTCAGGCTGGGGCGTCTCTACCGCGACGGGCTGCTGATCGGCCTGAGCAACCCCAAGCTCCTCCTGTTCGCCAGCGCCTTCCTGCCGCAATTCGTCGAGCCGGCACGGCCGCAGGCCCCGCAATTCGCGATCCTAGTCGTCACCTTCGCGGGGGCGGAGCTGTTCTGGTACGGGGTCTACGCCCTCGGCGGCCGCCGGCTCGCCGCATCCCTGACCCGCCCGGCGCTCCGGCGGGCCTTCGACCGGATCACCGGCGGGATCTTCCTCGGCTTCGGCGCCATGCTCCTCGGCACGCGCTGAGGCGGGGCGGCCCGGCCCGCCTCGGTTCCTCGCCTCAATCCTTGGGCGTGGGGGAGCTCTTGGGCGTGGTGGAGCCGGTGGTCTTCGGCGAGGCGGTCGCGGCGGCCGATGCGGTCTTGTGGACCGGCTTCGCCGCCTTCTCCTCGTCCGGCTTGCCGCCCTTGGCCGGGGCGGGCGCGGCGTGTGCCGCCTTCGCGGGGGCGTGCTTGGGCGCAGGTTTGGCGGCGATGGGCTCCGGCACCGCCGCGGCCACGGCCGGGACGGTGGCGGCGTCGGTGGCCGGTGTCGCGGGCGCGCCGTTGCTGAACACGTTGCCGAAGAGCTTCTTGTAGGCGGCCGGATCGCCCTCGGCGTCGGCCACCATCACGCGGGCGGGCTTGGCCGGCTCGGCCACCACGGGCTCGGGCTTGGCCGCCGGGGCGGTACCCTTCCGGGCGAGGTTCGCGGCGGCCGCCTTGGTGGGGATCGGGGCGACCGCGGCCATCATCACCGGGCGGCCCTTGGCGTCGACCTCGATCTCGCGCTCGCCGGCGGCCAGGCTCTCGGGACGGCTGACGTCGCCGAGCTTGTGCTGGGCATAATCCTTCGGGTCGTACGGCAGTTCGGGCTCGGGGGGCGCCTTGCCCAGGCTCGCGAAGGTCAGGGTATTGGCGGGCGTCTGCTGACCGCGGAACACCGGGTTCTGGCTGCCGTCGTCGTAGACGAGGCGGGTGGCGGGCGTGCCCTTGGCGATCAGGTCGGCGATCTCGCGATTGTCGCGCTCGCGCTTCTCCGCCACCTGGGGCTCGACCCGCGGCGTGCAGGAGCCGGCCGCCGCGTCGGCGCCGCCGAAGACGTACTTCGTTCCGCACAGGCCGACCCGCGGCTCGTCGCGCAGGGCCTCGAAGTAGTCCGAGCCTTCCTTGAGGTTCTTCCAGAACGGCGCGTTGGGGTCGTTGCGGAACTTGGCGATGTTGGCCGCCGTCATCCGGAACGGGTACGATTGGAACTGGAACGCGCGCTGGCCGCCCGCGAAGGAATCCCGCGCCAGGGCGTAGATCTCGCCCATCGACTCGTCGGTCATGGCAAAGCAGCCCGACGACGAGCAGGTGCCGTGCACCATGATGTAGTTGCCGGTGCGCCCGTTCGCCCGGTCGTAGGCGTTCGGATAGCCGGTGTCGAACGAGAGGTAGTAGGACGAGTTCGGGTTCATCTGGCCCGGCGTCACGGTGTAGAAGCCCTCGGGCGCCTGGCGGTCGCCCTGCTTGGTCTTCGGGCCGAGCTGGCCCGACCAGCGGCAGATCGGGAAGGTCTTGAGGAGGGCGTACTGGCCGTTGGTGCCGCGCTTCCACACCTCCATCTCCGCTTCCCGCTTGTAGGCGCGGATCAGGATGGGATCGCTCTGCGACATGCCCTTCTGGGCCATCAGCGCGAGGGTCTTCGGCGGCACCGGGGCCAGGGCCCGCAGCGGAACGCCACCGCCCATCGAACCGTCCTGGCAGGCGCCGAGCGACAGGGCGAGCAGAGCGAAACCGGCGGCCACGAGCGGGCGCATAGCCATGGGGAACCTATCCTCAGTCACGCAGCCCCGGGCTCGCGCCCGTGGCATGCCACTCCCCAACCCCTTAGCGTCGTTAAACTTACCCGGTTGTTACCGCAAGGAGACCGCCTTCGTGGCCCGGGCGGGATGTGGATTGCGGACATCGTCGGCCCGTCGACCCGATCTCGCCGCATTTGATGCCGCGCGGAGCGTGCCGACGGAAAGAGGATTGATTTCACAGGTTTTTCGCCGCCGATCCGCCAGGCGTCGGTGTGGCGAAACCTTGGCGGGCGCAACGGACGCATCGGGAGGTTTGGTTCCCGCGCGCATCCGCGGCGCAGTGTCGCACTCTCAGAGCTTGCGACCGATCTCCAGGAACTTCGCCGCGCGCCGGTCCCGGATCTCGTCCGGGCCGAGGCCCTGGAACTCCACCAGGGCGGCCTCGATGGCGGCCCCCGTCGCCGCGATCGCGGCGTCGCGCCCGCGATGGGCCCCGCCGGTCGCTTCGGGCACGATGCCGTCGATGATGCCGAGGCGCAGCAGGTCCTGCGCGGTGATCTTCATGGCGGTGGCGGCGTCCGCCGCGCGACCCTGGTCGCGCCACAGGATCGAGGCCGCGCCTTCCGGCGAGATCACGCCGTAGATGGCGTGCTCCAGCATGAGCACCCGGTTGGCGGTGGCGAGCGCGATGGCGCCCCCCGAGCCGCCCTCGCCGATGACCACCGCGACATTCGGCACACCGAGGGCGAGGCAGGCCTCCGTCGAGCGGGCGATGGCCTCGGCCTGTCCACGCTCTTCCGCCTCGATGCCCGGAAAGGCGCCTGCGGTGTCGACGAAGGCCAGCACGGGCAGGCCGAAGCGGTCGGCGAGCTCCATCAGGCGTACGGCCTTGCGGTAACCCTCGGGCTTGGCCATGCCGAAATTGTGCCGCAGGCGGGTCTCGGTGGTGGAGCCCTTCTCCTGGCCCAGCACGCAGACCGGACGGCCGCGGAAGCGTCCGAAGCCACCGACGATGGCCTGGTCCTCGCCGAAGGCGCGGTCCCCGGCGAGCGGGCTGAAATCCGAGATCAGGCCGGCGCAGTAATCGATGAAGTGGGGGCGCTGCGGGTGGCGGGCGACCTGGGTCTTCTGCCAGGGCGTCAGGCCGGCATAGATGTCCGAGAGGGCGGCGGCGGCCTTGGCCTCCAGGCGCCCGACCTCTTCGCTGATCGAGACCGCGCCGTCGCGGGCGGCCATGGTCTTCAGCTCCTCCAGCTTGGATTCGAGCTCGGCCACCGGCTTCTCGAAGTCGAGATAGGAGCGCGTCACCGACATGGGTCAGGGATCCTTGTTCGTCGCCATCGCGCGCGGGGCGGCCGGGTCAGGGACGATTGCGGCGGAGGGCGTGCGGGAAAAGCCGCGACTGGGCGGGGGGTGTTGGCGAAGGAACTGCGCCTGTCAACCGTCCACGGGACCGGGGCGAGGCTCGACCGCGTGTCCGGCCGGCGCGTTTCGGCCGGGAGTCCGTCGGTCGAGCCGAGAGGCTCGGATGCGAATCGTGCCGGGTCGTCACCGCCGGCTGCCGCACCCGGGCGCCCGAGCGCGCAGGCCGAGGGCCTGACAACCGGGCCGCTTCGTCCCACCCGAGGGATGGTGATCGCCCCGGCCTTGCGTCATGGTGGTACTGTCCTCTTACTGCAACCTCGGATTGGGTTTGGGCGGGCCGTGGGCGGGACGCCTTCCGGGATCCCCCGAGGCGGGGTGTGGTCCGGAAAGGAGAGGGCCGGTCGTGACGGCATGTCCCAGCGGCGAAACGAAGGTTCTCGTGCTCCAGGGCGGCGGGGCGCTCGGCGCCTACCAGGCCGGCATCTACGAAGCGCTGGCCGCCCAGGACCACGCCGTGGATTGGGTCGCGGGCATCTCCATCGGAGCCATCAACGCGGCGCTGATCGCCGGAAACCCGCCGGAGCGTCGCGTGGAGTGGATGAGAGCCTTCTGGGAGCTGGTCTCCTCGGGGGTGACCGGGGTTCCCTGGTTTCCCGGGGAGCGGGCGCGGGCGGCCTTCAACGAGGCCAGTGCCGGCTGGGTCGCCGCCTTCGGGGTGCCCGGCTTCTTCAACCCCCGCTTTCCTCCCGCCAGCTTCTATCCGGCCGGCGCGCCGGAGGCGCTGAGCTACTACGAGACGACCCCGCTCCGGGCGTCCCTCGAGCGCTTCGTGGATTTCGACCTGATCAACGGGGGGGCGACCCGCCTCAGCGTCGGTGCCGTCAACGTACGCACCGGAAACTTCGCCTACTTCGACACCCGGTGCGACCGCATCACGCCCGAGCACATCATGGCCTCCGGTGCCCTGCCCCCGGGCTTCCCGCCGGTCACCATCGCGGGCGAGCCCTACTGGGACGGCGGCATCGTCTCGAACACGCCGCTGCAATACGTCCTCGACGAGGAGCGCCAGCGCGACCTCGTGGTGTTCCAGGTGGACCTGTTCTCCGCGCGCGGAGCGATGCCCCGGACCCTGATCGACGCGGCCGAGCGCGAGAAGGATATCCGCTTCTCCAGCCGGACCCGGCTCAACACCGACATGAGCCTGGAGATCCGCAAAGCCAAGGCCGCCACGCGCAGCCTCCTGGGCAAGCTGCCGCCCGAATGGCGCGACGACCCCGATGCCGCGTTTCTGCGACGGATCAGTCACGACAACGTCGTGACGATCCTGCAGCTGATCTACCGTCGCAAGGCCTACGAGGGGAATTCGAAGGATTACGAGTTCTCGCGCGCGACCATGCTGGAGCACTGGGCCGCGGGGCTCGGCGATCTGCGCCGGTCCCTGCGCGCGCCGGCCTGGCGCGACCGCCGGCCCGACGCGAGCGGAATCTGCGTGCTCGACCTGACCCGCGACGCGCAGGACTGAACGCCCTTCACCCCCAGGGAGACGAGCCCGTGACCCGCGACGAGATCCTCGAGACGCCCTCGATGCCCGCCTTCAGCCCGAGCTATCCGCGCGGGCCGTTTCGCTTCCTCCGGCGCGAATACCTGATCGTGACCTACGAGACCGATGCGGACGCCCTGCGCCGGGCGCTGCCCGAGCCCCTGGAGCCGCATCCGGACAATCGCGTCTATTACGAGTGGATGAAGATGCCGGATTCCTCCGGGTTCGGCGATTACGAGGAGAGCGGCTCGGGCGCTCTCGCCACCTTCGACGGCGAGCCCTGCAACTTCTCGATCCAGATGTACCTCGACGACGAGCCGCCGATCACGGCCGGGCGCGAGATCTGGGGCTTCCCGAAGAAGTGGGGCGTGCCCCGCCTCAGGCTCACCAAGGACACCCTCACGGGGACGCTGCACTACGACGACGAGCGGGTCGCGATGGGCACCATGACCTACAAGCACCGGAGCCTGGAGCACGATCTCGCCGCGGTGAAGCAGGGCCTGGGCAAGCTCAACATCAACCTCAAGCTGCTCCCGGATGTCGACGGCGGCCCGAAGGTCGCGCAGCTCGTCGGCTACCGCCTGGAGGACATCACCGTCCACGCCGCCTGGGAGGGGGAGGCTCGCCTTCACCTGATTCCGCACGTGAACTGCCGGGTAGCCGACCAGCCCGTGCGCCGCATCGTCGGCGGCCGGCACATGGTCGTGGACTTCACATTGCCCTACGGGCAGGTGCTGCACGATTATCTCGCCTGATCGACCCGATGTCGCGCGTCGTGCCGGACCCCGCGCTCAGGCTTTGTTCGACCGCGCGCCTGTCGGACGCGCTAGGATCCCCCGCGTCGAAGAGTGCCCCTAGGAGGCTTCCATGATCCTGAAATCCAAGACCGCCGTCGTCACGGGCTCCACCAGCGGCATCGGCCTGGCCTGCGCGCGCGCCTTCGCCAAGGAGGGCGCCAACATCGTCCTCAACGGCTTCGGCAAGCCCGAGGACATCGAGGCGGCGCGGTCCGGGATCGAATCCGAGTTCGGCGTGAAGGCCGCCCATTCGCCGGCCGACCTGACCAAGCCCGGCGAGATCGCGGGGCTGATCCGACTGGCGGAGGAGACCTACGGCTCCGTGGACGTGCTCGTGAACAACGCCGGCGTCCAACACGTTTCGCCGATCGAGGACTTCCCGCCGGAGAAGTGGGAGCAGATCATCGGTCTGAACCTGTCCTCGGCCTTCTACACCATGCGCGCCGCGATCCCCGGCATGAAGCAGCGCGGCTGGGGCCGGATCATCAACACGGCCTCGGCGCACTCCATGGTCGCCTCGCCCTTCAAGTCCGCCTACGTGGCGGCCAAGCACGGCCTCGTCGGCCTGTCCAAGGCCGCGGCCCTCGAACTCGCCACGCACGGCATTACGGTGAACTGCATCTCGCCGGGCTATGTCTGGACGCCGCTCGTCGAGAGCCAGATCCCCGACACCATGAAGGCGCGGGGGATGACCGAGGACGAGGTCATCAACGAGGTGCTGCTCAAGGCGCAGCCCACGAAGGAATTCGTCACCATCGACCAGGTGGCGGCCCTGGCCGTGTTCCTGGCCTCGGATGCGGCGAGCCAGATCACCGGCGCCAACATGGCCATGGATGGCGGCTGGACGGCGCAGTAGCGCGGTCCCGTATGGCCGCCCCGCTCCGCCGCGATGGCGGACGGAGCGGGGACGGCCGGGGGGCGGGCTCAGCGGCGCCCGTGCAGCAGCAGGGCGAGGCCGTAGCCGACGGCGCCCGCGATCACGAGGGCGATGAACGGGTTCTCCTCCACGCGGTGACCCACCACCCGGCTGCCGTCGCGCAGGTAGGTGCCGCCGCGCTCGTAGGCGTCGCCAGCGTAATCCGAGACGTTGTCCGCGACGTCGCGCAGGGTGTCCTTGGCCTGTCCGTAGATGTCCTGCGCGCGGCCCTCGGCCTCTCGGTAGCGACCCTCGGCCGAGGTGCGCGAGGAGCCCGCGAGGTCTCCCGCGGCGCCCTGAACCTTACCGCCGAACTCCTTGGCGGCGCCGACGATGCGATCCGTATCGACCATGGTCTCTCTCCTGAACGTGGATGATGCGGACCGCCCGTCCGGGTCGGGGCGCCCGCATCCGACGTTCACAGAACGCCCGACGGCGCGAAGGAGACCCATGCCGGGGGTGAAAATCTTCCCGCGCCGGCAAAGGGCCCTGTCGCCCGCCCCTCAGCCGCGCGCCTGGCCGCGGATCACCAGGCGGCGCGCGACCTCCGCGCAGGCCCGGGCGAGACGCTCCCCGGGGGCCTCGCGTCGCGGCCGCACGGGTGCCTTCGCGGGCCGGCTCGTCCGGGGCGGGAGCGGGATGTGCACGAACAGCGCCGGGGGTGATTCGCGTAAGGCGCGAAAATAGCTGGCGTTGCAAAGGTAGCGCCCCGCATCCCGCGAGGGGACCGCCGCGATCCCGTGCCCGCGCAGCGTCGCGAGCGCGGAGGCCGCCGCGGGCGAGCGGCGCGCGGGCGGGCCATCCCGCTCCAGGGTCAGGCGCGACGCGGTCCGGCCGGAGGCATCGGGAAAGAGCCGGCTCGTGCGGTTGCGGCCCTGCATCTCCACCCGGACCCGCTTGGCGCGGGTCGCGACGCCGAGCATGAGGATCGCGGCCGGCGCTTCGGCCAGGGCCGGCGCCAGCCTGTCGGGGATCGCCGCGTAGGTGGTGCGCAGGATCAGCACGCGCACCGGAATGCCGCCCAGCTTCGGGCGCGCGAGGGCACCGATGCGCCGGGCCAGGGCCGCGCTCGGATTGCGCGGCACGCCGGGAAACGGACCGAAGCCGGTGACCAGCAGCGGTCCCGTCATGCGGGTCAGAGGCCGATCAGGGTGGCGATGGCCTCCGCCCCGGCGGCGGGCGAGGCGTCCCCGCGCCCCACCGAAGCCTCGGCCTCCGCCGTCCGGCGGCGCACCTCGGCCGAGCCGACGAGGCGCTGATGCAGGCGCTCGTGCACGAGGGCCCACATCCACTTCACGTCCTGGGCCCGGCGCTTCGCGGCGATCTCGCCCGTGGCGGTGAGCTTGTTGCGATGGTCGACGATCCGCTCCCACAGGCCGTCGAGGCCCTTGTTGTTCAGGCCCGAGATCGTGACCACCGGGGGCGTCCAGGTCGAACTCGGCGCCGAGAGGATGTGCAGGGCGGCGCGATACTCCGAGGCGGCCGCGCTGGCCCGGCGCTCGCCCTCGCCGTCGTCGGCCTTGTTCACCGCGATCATGTCGGCGAGTTCGAGGATGCCCTTCTTGATGCCCTGGAGCTCGTCGCCGGCTCCCGGCAACATCAGGACGAGGAAGAAGTCGGTCAGGTCCGCCACCGCCGTCTCGGATTGGCCGACGCCGACGGTCTCCACCAGGATGACGTCGAAGCCCGCCGCCTCGCAGAGCAGCATGGTCTCGCGGGTCTTGGCCGCGACGCCCCCCAGGGTGCCGGAGGAGGGGGAGGGGCGGATGAAGGCGTTGGGGTCGAGGGCGAGGCGCGCCATCCGGGTCTTGTCGCCGAGGATCGAGCCGCCGGTGCGCGTCGAGGAGGGGTCGACGGCCAGCACCGCCACCTTGTGGCCGGCCGCCGTCAGGTTGGCGCCGAGCGCGTCGATGGTGGTCGACTTGCCGACGCCGGGCACGCCGGTGATGCCGACGCGGATCGCCGTGCCGGTCTGCGGCAGCACCGCGTCGATGAGGCCGCGCGCCGCCGCCCGATGATCGGGCCGCTTCGATTCGGCCAGCGTGATCGCCCGCGCCAGGGCGGCGCGGTCTCCGGCGAGCAGCCGCTCGCGCAGGGCATCGATGTCGAGGGCGGGTGCGGGGGAGGCGGCCATGGTTGTCTTCTTTGCCGGTCCGGCCCGGTTTCGTCGAGGGGGGCGGCCCGGCGCGCGGGCGCTTCCCCCGCAAACCGGCGTGAACCGGGGGCGTGCCGCCCTGTGCGTTCGGGGCCACAGCCCTGCCTCTGCCCGCAATCCACATCGCCACGGCCACGCCTCCGCCCCGCCATGGTCACGATCCTGATCGACAGGATACTGACGCGCTGCGCCCGTCCCGGGGCCACCACGTTCAGGGCCGCCTTGCACGACATGATCCGACCCGAGCTCCGACCCATGATCCGATCCCAGCCTCCCACCCGTCGCGCGCTGCTGCGCTTCGCCGCCCTCTCGGGGGTGGCCGGCCTGACGCCCGGGCTGGCCGGCTGCGTCGCCGACGGCCTCGTCACCGATGCGGTCGGGGGCGGCGCGCCGGAGCGCCAGTCGGCCCTCGACGTCAGCCCGGTGCTGCTGGTGGCCACCACGCGCAAGCCCGTCGGCTCGCCGCCGAAGAGCCCCTACTTCACCTCCGAGCGCGGCCGGGGCCTCAGCTTCGCCGAGGTGCGGCTGTCGGCGCCCGACCGCTCGCTGATCGGCAAGGTCTCCTCCGTGGTGACGGGCGACTGGGCGGTGACGGCGGTGCCGCAGGTCGAGACCGGCGCGGGGGCGGCCGCCGCCTTCGCCCAGGCGGCACTGGGGCGCGACGTGCTGATCTACGTCCACGGCTACCGCGAGAGCTTCCAGTCGGCGGCCCTGAGTGCGGCCAAGCTTTCCGACGGCATCCGCTTCCGCGGCGCCTCGGCCCTGTTCACCTGGCCCTCGGCGGCCGCCACCTTCGATTACGGCTACGACCGCGAGAGCGCCCTGTGGTCGCGCGACGGCTTCGAGGACCTGCTGAAGGCGCTGGCGAACTCCCCCTCGGGCGGGCGCATCAACATCGTCGCGCATTCCATGGGGACGCTGCTGACCCTGGAGACCCTGCGCATGCTGCGGGCCGAGGCCGGCGAGGCCGCCATGGCCCGCATCGGCGCGGTGGTGCTGGCCGCCCCCGACATCGACATCGACCTCTTCACCAGCGCGGTGGAGCGGATGGGGCCGGACGTGCACAAGATCACGGTGATCTCGTCGACGAACGACCGCGCCCTCGAGCTCTCCGGGGCCATCGCGGGGGGCATCGTGCGGGCCGGCGCGGCGGATCGCGAGCGCCTGGAAGCCCTCGGGGTCCGCGTGGCCGACGCCTCCGACTACGGCGGCGGCCTCATCAACCACGACCTGTTCCTGTCCAATCCCGACGTGCAGGGCGTGGTCAAGCGCGCCATCGCCCGGGCGAGCGGCGGGGCCTGAGGCCCGGCCACCCACCGCAAACCAACCCCCGCCCGTCCGGGCCTTGGCCTCCGCCCCGTTCGCCCCTACACGGACGGCGGCCCCGAGGCTGCAGACAACAAGGATTCGCGATGTTCACACTCGAGATCGATGGCGTGGCCATCGCGGTCATCAACGGCTCCGAGGAGGTCGCCAACGACCTCTTCACCTGCGATGGCTTCAAGGACGACATCCAGACCATGAAGAGCGACGGCAAGGTGCTGTGGAACGGCACCTCCCCGCTCAAGGTCCGGGCGGCCACCGAGGAGGAGATCGAGATCTTCGAGGACGCCCTCGCCGAGGACGATTCCGAGGAGGACGAGCCCTACGAGCCGGATGCCCGCCATGCCGAGGCCTCGAACGACGACGAGGCGGACGACGAGGACGAGGAGGATGCCGACATCGTGTTCCTGGTCGACATCGACGAGGACGGCGGCCTCGATTCCTGATCGCCGACCCGTCCGGTCGCTCCGTCGCGGGCGACCGGACGGGGGCGCCGTTCAGGCGCCCCGCTGCCGGACCGGGAACGGATCGGGCCTTCCGCGATAGGGGACGGCCTCGAAGGCGCCCCGGCCCCGTGTCGATCGGGCGGACGTCGAAGGGCGGTCCGGATGGCCGCCTCGCACCAGATCCGCGTCGATGTTCACCGCGCTCAGGCCGTTGACGATCACGGCGACGCGCGGCTGCTCGCGGTCGTTCAGGACGTGGTCCAGCTCGGCTGAGGGCGAGAACCCGGTGCCGAAGGTCGTGGCCGGCGTCGTCGTCCGCGACGGGACCGAGGTCGCAGCGAACCCAGATCACCGCGCCGCCTGACCACCTCCGTCACCGGAAATCCCCATAGCTCGCGGAGAACGGGCCTCGACCCGAGCCCATCAACCCGCGCGAACATGATCGTCCAGCCTGCCTGCCGTGCCGTCAATCGGAGCGTTCGGTCAGCGCTGACCCGTGAGCCCTGTCACGTCCCGAACTTCCTGCAGAGTTCGGACTTGGCGACGGAAAACCGGCGTGATACAACCCTGAGATGATTGGGTATAAGTCTTTCGACTAGGAATTGCGACCGTGTGTGATCAGCATGCATCTCATGTCTCACGCCGCACCCTGCTGACCGCCGTCGCTGCCGGCGCGCTCGCCATGCCGGCGGCACCCGGAGCGGCCGCGGAGGTCTCGGGGTCGAACGTCATGACGCCCGACGCGGCTCTCGCGCGCCTGCTGGAAGGCAACGGGCGCTACGCAGCGAATACGCCGTCGTACAGGGACTTTTCCGCCGGCCGAGCGGCGAGGGTCGCCGCACAGCATCCGATCGCCTGCGTGGTCGGCTGCGCCGATGCCCGAGTCGCACCGGATTTCGTCTTCGATCAGGGACCCGGGGACCTGTTTGTCGTCCGGGTCGCGGGCAATTTCGTCAACACCGACAGCCTCGCCAGCCTCGAATACGGCGTGGCGGTGCTGGGCGCGCCGCTGATCCTCGTGCTGGGCCATTCCGATTGCGGTGCCGTCAAGGCGACGATCGAGGTCATGAAGACGAACGTCGTGCTTCCGGGCCATCTGCCGATGCTGATCGACGCGATCCGGCCGGCGGTCGACTTGGCCGAGAAAGCGCGGGCACCGGATCCCCTTGCCGAGGCGATCGCCCAGAATGTCCGGCACAACGTCCGGCGTCTCGAGCAGGCCGGGCCGATCCTCTCGGACCGCGTCGCCCGCGGGCAGGTGAAGGTCGTCGGCGGCTTCTATGGCATCGGCAACGGCAAGGTCACGCTTCTCTGAGGCGCCTCGTCCGACGCACCTTGCCACGCGCGGTACGCCGTCGATCAAGGCCGCTGGCACGTCGAGACAGAACCCACGAGACCGCCATGGCCAGGTGCTAGGCAGGAGGCTCGCCACCTCGCTCTGCGAAGCTGCTCCGCGCGTTCCGCCGGACCCTGGGTGATCCGTCTCCTCGCACGGCCCCCGTCGGAACGCGCTCGCAAGATGATACCATTCAATTGATGGCGATCCCGGGTCTTGTCAGCCGCGCGTCGTCTCCCGAGAGCGTCCGAGCGGACGGGCCACGACAGGTGGCCGGGGCGGACCGGAGGAAGGCGCCCCCCATCGCGCCGGGCGAGCCCTTGCGATAGGGGAACGGCCGGCTTGGGCTCAATCCGTGGGGGGAAGCGCCGCGCGGCTGGGGATCGATCCCGGGGGGACTAAATCGCCTGCCGTCTTCTCGGCGCCGGTACTCGTCGGCCTGGGCGCAGCTGCCTTGCCGGGGCTCTGAGCCGGGGCCGCGCCGGGCACGGCTCCCTTATCCGCGATCACCTTCGGCACGGGCCTGGGTGGGACCGGCGCAGCCTGAACCGGCTTGGCAAGGGATGGCTTGGCAAGGGATGGCTTGTCGCCGGGAGTCCGGGCGGATGCGGACCCGGTGCTGGACGCCTTCGGCGTCGCGGGCACGGCCGCCGACTTGGGAGCGGTCGGCGGCGCGATCGTACCCGTCGCCGCCACGTCCGGCATCGGCACCGCAGGGCTGTCGATCCCGTAGATGTCGTCCCGGAAATGAGCGCGGCCGTCCGGGGTGGCGTAACCGGTGAGATACACGAAGGTCACGGGGATCTGCTTCGGCAGCTTGATGTCGAGGCGCTCGTTGGTGGCGATGCTGGTCTCGATCTCGATCGGGCCCCAGGTCGAGCCGGGACCGTTGGGGCCGGGCGTGCCCTCGAGCAGCCAGCCGGCGAGCTCCTTCACCTGCGCGACGCGCACGCAGCCATGGGAATGGAACCGCACCTCGCGGGCGAACAACGATTTCGACGGCGTGTCGTGCATGTAGACCGCCTGCTTGTTCGGCATGTCGATGCGCACCTGACCCAGGGAATTGTCCAGGCCGGAATCCTGCCGCAGGGTGTAGTTTGCCGCCTTCTCGCTCGACCAGTCGATCGCGGTGGGGTCGACCTCGACGCCACCGGGACCGAGGATGCGGATGCGCTCCCGGGCGAGGTAGCCGGGATCCTTGCGCATCTTCGGAATGATCTCCTTCTTGATGATGGAGACCGGCAGGGTCCAGGTCGGATTGAGGTTCACGTCGGTGATGCGGGCCTCGATCCGCGGCGTCGCCTTGTCGGGCTTGCCGACCACCGCCACGTAGCGGCGCACCACGACCCCGTGGTCCACGGCCTCCACCGTGGCGGAGGGGATGTTCACGACCACGTAGCGGTCGCCATAGGCGAAGTTCGAGCCGATCTGGCGTGCGGCGGAGGCGGCGAGCTGGCGCTGGCGGGTGGCCGCCGGCACGTTGAGTGCCGCCACCGTCTGGCGGCCGATCAGCCCGGTCTCGGGCAGGCCGTGGCGGGCCTGGAACGCCTTCACGGCCGCCACCAGGGTGGCGTCGAGCTGGTCGTTCATCGGGGCATCGGCAGCCAGGTCGCCCACGAGCGCGAGATGCTTGCGCAGGGCCGGGATGGCCGGATGGCCGGCGCCGGGCTTGACCACGAGGTCGGCGGGCAGCGCGGTCCAGCCGCCGGCATCCACCATGGCCTGATAGCGGTCGGCCATCCGCAGGGTGTCGAGGAACGTCGCGGGACTGAGGGTCGGCACCGGGTCGGCGGAGACCCGGGCCACCACCAGCGGCGGCAGCTCGCGCGACTTCCGGGCCTGGGCGGCAGCCGGGGCGGCGGTGGCCTCGGCTGCGCCCGGTGCGATCGCCTGGACGGCGGGCGTCGCCGGAGCGGTGGTGGTGGTGAGGCTCTCGATCTTCGGAGCCTTCGCGGGCGCGGGGGCTTCCGGCGCGCCGGAGACTTGAGCCGTGGCGGCGCCGCCCAGCACCCAGAGGAGGGCCAGGGGCGACAGGCCCGCGCGGAGGCGGTGCGGGCGGAGGGCGACGGTCCTGTGGCGCGAAAGCATCGCGAACCTTTCGAGTGGCAAGTCTCCCCGACCATGCGCACAGACGGTTACCAATCTCCTGCCGTGCCGTGACGGGGGCCGGCGCGCGCCCTAACTCCCGCCCCGGAACGGCAGAGGAGCAGCGGCCATGACCAACCATCCGGCAATTCAGGCGGGGCGGACCGCCGTCGTCACCGGGGCGGCGAGCGGCATCGGGCTGGCGGCCGCCCGGCGCTTCGCCGCGGCGGGCATGCGGGTCTGGCTCGCCGACCTGCCGGGCGCGGCGCTGGACTCGGCCCGCGCCGAGGTCGCGCGCGGCGGGACGGCGGCGTCCGTCCACGCGATGGCCACGGACGTGGCCCGGCCCGAGGCCGTCGCGGCCCTGGGCGCGGCGGCCTGTGCGGAGGGGCCGCCGGCCGTGGTCATGCTGAATGCCGGGATCGAGGCCGGGGGACGGCTGTTCTCGGACCCCGAGACGTGGGCGCGCATCCTCGATACCAATCTGTGGGGCGTCATCAACGGCATCCAGGCCTTCGCACCGGCGATGATCGCCGGGACCGAGCCTGGCGCCATCGTGGTCACGGGCTCGAAGCAGGGCATCACCACGCCGCCCGGCAACACGCCCTACAATGTCTCGAAGGCGGGGGTGAAGGTCGTCACCGAGGCCCTGGCCCACGACCTGCGCGAACGCGAGGGCGTCCGCGTCAGCGCGCACCTGCTCATCCCGGGATTCGTCTATACCGGGCTGACGCGGGCCCGCGGGGTCAGCGAGAAGCCCGCCGGCGCCTGGACGCCGGACGAGACCGTGGATGCCCTGATGGCCGGACTGGCCCGGGGCGACTTCTACATCCTGTGTCCGGACAACGAGACCACCCGGGCACAGGACGAGAAGCGGATCGCCTGGGCGGCCGGGGACATCATCGAGAACCGGCCGGCGCTGTCCCGCTGGCATCCGAACCATGGAGCGGCGTTCACGCGTTTCGTCGGATCGTGACCGGGCGCGGGGAGGGGTGCCCTCCCGCACGCCCCTCGGGTGGCGGATGCCTTGCATAGCGTCACGGGGAAGCCGACACACCGGGGGCGATTCGTCGCGACCCGCAAACCGACCCGCAAATCGACTCGCCAGCCGACTTGCCGACCCGCGAACCGCCTGACTTGCAAACCGAACGGGAGCCGCACTTGGCCACCATTATCCCCGTCGCCTCCTTCGATTGCGTCGTCTTTGGCGCCACCGGCGACCTGACCACGCGCAAGCTGCTGCCGGCCCTGTTCTACCGCTTCATGGACGGACAGATTCCGGAGACGAGCCGGATCATCGGCGCCTCGCGTTCGGAGATGACCACCGAGGCCTTCCGCGAGCGCGCCCGCGACGCCATCAAGCGCTTCGTTCCGGCCGGCGACATCGGCGAGGACAAGCTCGCCGCCTTCCTGGACCACCTCGATTACGTCGCGGTCGACGGAGCCGGCGACGAGGGCTGGGAGGATCTGGCTGCCAAGCTCGCCGAGCGCCCGGACCAGGTGCGGCCCTACTACCTCGCCACCTCACCCGACCTCTACGGCTCGATCTGCCAGAATCTCGCCAAGCACGGCCTGATCGGCGAGAAGTCCCGCGTCGTGCTGGAGAAGCCCATCGGCAAGGACCTGAAGTCGGCCCGCGCCATCAACGATGCGGTCGGCACGGTGTTTCCCGAGGAGCAGATCTTCCGCATCGACCACTATCTCGGCAAGGAGACGGTGCAGAACCTGCTGGCCCTGCGCTTTGCCAACACCATCTTCGAGCGGCTCTGGACGGCCGACGTCATCGACCACGTCCAGATCACGGTGGGCGAGACCGTCGGAGTCGAGGGCCGCGCGGGGTACTACGACACCTCGGGCGCGCTGCGCGACATGGTCCAGAACCATATGCTGCAGCTTCTCTGCCTGATGGCGATGGAGAGTCCGCTCTCCCTCGACGCCAATTCGGTGCGCGACGAGAAGCTGAAGGTCCTGCGGGCCCTGAAGCCCATCACGCCGCACGACGTGCAGAGCGTGACGGTGCGCGGCCAGTACTCGGCCGGCGCCGTCGGCAGCCAGCCGGTGGACGGCTACCGCACCGATCTCGGCGGAGACGTCGACAGCCGGACCGAGACCTTCGTCGCCCTGAAACTCGAGGTTCAGTCCTGGCGCTGGGCCGGCGTGCCGTTCTACCTGCGCACCGGCAAGCGCCTGCCCCGGAAGCTGTCCGAGATAGTGGTGCAGTTCCGCGCCTCGCCGTTCTCGATCTTCCCGGCGGAATCCTTCGGACGCGAGCCCAACCGCCTCGTCATCCGGCTCCAGCCGGAAGAGGGGATCAAGCTCGAAGTCATGACCAAGGATCCGGGTCCGGGCGGGATGCGGCTGCGGCCGACCAACCTCGACATCTCCTTCGAGGAGACCTTCAAGCAGCGCTACCCCGATGCCTACGAGCGCCTGCTCATGGACGTGGTGCGCGGCAACGCCACGCTGTTCATGCGCCGCGACGAGGTCGAGGTCGCCTGGGCCTGGGCCGATTCCCTCCTGAAGGCCTGGGCCGACCGGCCCGAGCCGCCGCGCCCCTATCCCGCCGGAAGCTGGGGTCCCACCGCCGCCATCGCGTTGATCGAGCGCGACGGCCGGACCTGGCACGAGGAGCTTCGCTGAGAGACGCTCCCGCCGGATCAGGGCGGGGTGGTGTCGGGTGAGGCCGCAGGCGGCTCGAAGACCCGCGGATCCGTCATCCCGGTGGGGTCGCCCGGCTTTCACCGGAGGCCTGTGCGCGGAACCGGGCTATAGTTCCGCACTCCCTCGACAGGTCTCAGTCGACGCATTACCAGAGGGAGTATTTTTCATTCCTCTTCCAGACGTCGTGGACCCATGAACAAGATCGAACCGGGCCTCGGCATCAACCGGCGCTATCTGCACGATGAGGTCGTCGACCGAATGCGCGACCTCATCCGCTCGGGTGAGCTGGAGCCGCGGGCGCGGATCAACGAAAGCGAACTGACCGAACGCTTCGGCATCTCCCGCACGCCCCTGCGCGAGGCGATCAAGATCCTCGCCACCGAGGGGCTTCTCGAGTTGCTGCCCAATCGCGGCGCCCGCGTCGCCAGCCTGTCGCAGTCCGAGATCGAGGAGATGATCGAGGTCATTGCCGGCCTGGAGGCCACCGCCGCCGATCTCGCCTGCCGCATCATCACCGACGCGGAGATCGACGGCATCTCCCGCGACCACGAGGCCATGGTGGCGGCCTGGCGCGCCGGCGAGGAGGGGGTCTACTTCGCCCTCAACCGGGAGATCCACGAGGCCATCATGCGGGCCAGCCGCAACGCCACCCTCGGGGGCATCTACGACAGCCTCTCGGGCCGCATCCAGCGCTCGCGCTACGCCGTGCATCAGACGCCGGAGCAGTGGGCGCAGTCGGTGGCCGAGCACGAGCGGATGATCACGCTGCTGCGCGCCCGCGACGGCGAAGCGCTCGCCCTGCTCATGCGCGCCCACATCCGGGCCCGGACCCCGGTGATCGCCGAGAATTTCGGCGCCGCCAGCCGCGAGGCAGCCGGGTCGGCGGCCTGAGCCGCCATCCGTCCTCGCACCGGCCCGACCCGGCCGGCCATCCGCCGGGGGGCGCGGGCGGCGCCGCTCCGAGCGCTAGTTCCAGGTGTGCAGCACGGTGCGCCAGCCGTCGGGGCGGCGCTCCATCACGTTGATCCAGTTGCCCTCGAACTTCTTTCGGGCTCCGCCCTCGCCGGGGCCGTTCATCTCCCAGCGCCCGGACAGCACCAGGACGTCGCCTGTCTCCCGTGCGGACTGGACGGTGATCCGGTGATCGTCGAAGCCCTTTGCCTTCAGCCCCGAGAAGAACGTCTTGATCTCGCTCGGTCCCGAGATCGCCGCGCCCTTCGGGATCACCAGCGCGTCCGGGGCGTAGAGCGTGCCCAGGGCGTCCATGTCGCCGCTGTTGTAGGTCTTGTCCCAGGTTTCGGCGGCGCTGCGCCCGGCCGTGGCGGCGGTGTCGGCGCGGGCCGCCACCGGCAGGACGAGGCACGCGGCCAGAGCCGCACCGAGAAGATGTCGGGTCATCATCGTTCCCTCCCTCGCAAGACCGTTTCCGTACGTCCCGCAAGGGTTATTGGACGATCGAAACCGAGGAAAGTAAAGAGTCCGCACGAGGATCCGGCGTGATTGCCCGCGGGGACATTCTATTTGATTAAGCCGCGCGAACCGTGCCGAGGAAGCGTGCCAGTTCCTGGGCGAGGTGCTCCGCTTCGTGCGAGAGCTCGGAGGCCGAGGCCAGGACCTGGGACGCGGCGGCGCCGGTCGCCTCGGCCGCTCCGGCGACCCCGGCGATGTTGGTCGTGACCTCGCCGGTGCCGGTGGCGGCCTCGCTGACGTTGCGCACGATCTCCTGGGTGGCCGCGCCCTGCTCCTCCACCGCCGCCGCGATCGAGGTCGCCACGTGGCTGATCTCGCGGATCCGCCCGCTGATGCCCTCGATCGCGGTCACGGCCTGGCCGGTGGACCCCTGGATGCGGCCGATCTGGCCGCTGATCTCCTCGGTGGCCCGCGCCGTCTGGTTGGCGAGTTCCTTCACCTCGGCCGCCACCACGGCGAAGCCGCGACCGGCCTCGCCGGCCCGCGCCGCCTCGATGGTGGCGTTGAGGGCCAGCAGGTTGGTCTGGCCCGCGATGGTCGAGATCATGGCGACGACGTCGCCGATCCGCGCGGCGGCGGCGCTGAGTTCCTGGACCTGCGACGCGGTCCGGGCGGCCTCGTCCACCGCCCGCTGGGCGAGTTCCGTGGAGCCGTCGACCTGGCGCCCGATTTCCTGGACCGAGGCCCCGAGTTCCTCGGCGGCGGCCGCCACCATGCCGACATTGGAGGCCGCCTGATCCGCCGCCGCCGCGACCGTGCCGGATTGCTGGGCGGTCTCGGAGGCGGTGGTCGCCATGCTCTGGGCCGTGCCGCGCAACTGGCCCGCCGCCGCGGTCACCCGGTCGAGGATGACGCCGACGGCGCCCTCGAACCCGTCGGCCATCTCGCGCATCGCGGCCTTGCGCTGCGCCTCGGCGCCGGCGCGGGCGAGGCGGGTCTCCTCCTCGAGGACGCGGCTGCGCAGGAGGTTGGCCCGGAAGGTATCGAGGGTGTCGGCCATGGCGCCGATCTCGTCCTGGCGGCCGACGCTCGGGATCTCGGTCTCGGCCTCGCCGTCCGCCACGCGCCGCATGGCCGCCGTCATCGCGCCCAGCGGCCGTGTGATACCGCGGATCGTGTGGGCCATGGCGGCCAGTGCCATGAGGACGGAGAGCCCGAGCGTGACCTGGGTGGTCCGCACGGCGCTCGCCTGTTCCGCCCGCGCCGCCGCCTTGGCGGCCTCGCCGGCCTCGCCGTTGAGCGTCACGAGCTTGCGCATGCTGGCGCTGGTGGCGAGGTAGTTGGCGTTCATCGGCCCCCGGAACAGGGTCAGGACCTCGTCGCGCCGGGCGGGGTCGATGGCCCGGAGCTGGGTCCAGTCCTGGCCCATCTGGGCGAGCTTGGCGCTGACCTCGTCGTAGAGGGCGCCCTCGGCGCGGGAACTCACCAGGGTCCCGTAGGCCGCGCGCCGGGTCTCCAGGTCCGTGGCCAGGGTCGCGGCCTGCGCGACGCTGTTGGTGCGCTCCTCGGCGGTGTCGGCGATGACGTAGCGGAACTGCCAGAGCCGGATCCGCATCACCAGGGCGTTCATGGCATGGGCGGCATCGACGGAGGGGAGGGCGTTGTCGGACAGGACCGTGATGCGGTCGCCGATGGCATCCATCTTCGTCAACGAGACGAGGCCCTGCCCGGTGGTGATGAGCGCCAGTAGACCGAAAAGGCCGATCAGCGTCGACTTGAGAGAGAGGCGCATGGGGAAAGCCGGTGACCGCTTGGCGAGAAAGAGCGTTCCTCGATTAGCGGGCCTCCCTTAAGATTGACTTGCCCTTCACCCGGCGACATCCACCAGTTGTGTCGTCGCCCCGGGCGGCGATGCGAGCGAAGCCCTCCGCGAAGGGTCAGGCCGCGGCGTTGATCGAGCGCAGACCCGCCACGAGATCCGAGAAGCGGTCGCCCTGGACGATGACGTGCGCCCGCAGCCGGTCGGAAGCCGCGGTCTCGTCGCCCGACACGATGGCGGCCACGATGGCGTCGTGCTCGGCCAGGGACTGGCCGAGGCGGTTGCGGGCGCGAAGCTGGAGTCGTCGGAACGGCGCCAGACGCCGGTGCAGCTGGCGCGCCTGCTCCTCCAGGAACCCGTTCCGGCAGGCCCGGTACACCACCGTGTGGAAGATGTAGTTCTCGGCGTAATAGGTCTCGGGGTCACCGGCCGCGGCCGAGGCGGCGCAGGCCGCCAGGGCCGCCTTGAGGGCGGCCTCGTCGTCGGGGATGAGCCGGCGCGCCGCCAGCCGCCCGCAGGAGGCCTCGATCTCCGCCATGGTCTCAAACATCGCGATCAGGAGCTGTGGGTCGGGGGCGCTGACGATGGCCCCGCGCCGGGGCTTGATCTCCACGAGGCCCGTCATCGCCAGTTGCAGCAGCGCCTCGCGGATCGGCGTGCGCGAGACCCCGAATCGCTCCGCGAGTTCCGTCTCGTCCAGGCGCGCGCCGATGGCGAGGCGACCGTCCACGATCTCGGTCTCGATGGTCTGCCTGAGGCGGCGCGATTGGTTCATGCGCTGAGATCCCGGCCCGTCCTAATCCCGCCGACTCGCAAAAATCAGGCGTCCACCATTATTCAATCGCGTTGACAAAATATACAAGGCGTCGTTTCATGTATAACGAAGACGCGGTGCAGTATAAATGCTGCGCTGCAAAAACGAGCGGCCGGGGTCCGGCCTAGGGAGAGACACGCCATGATGCTGACACGCCGTGCCCTCGTTGCCGGCGGCCTCGCCGCCCCAGCCATCCTGTCCCTGGGCTCGCGTGCCCAGGCTGCCACCACCCTGAAGCTCTCCCACCAGTTTCCCGGCGGCACCATCGACGAGGGCGACTTCCGCGATCGCATGTGCCGCAAGTTCGCGATGGCCCTGGCCGAGCGCTCGAAGGGCACCCTCGAGGTGCAGGTCTATCCGGGTTCGTCGCTGATGAAGACGAACGCCCAGTTCGCGGCCATGCGGAAGGGCGCCCTCGACCTCTCGCTCTACCCCTCGCCCTACGCGGGCGGCGAGGTGCCGGAGCTGAACATCGGGCTGATGCCGGCGCTGGTGAGCTCCTACGAGCAAGCCATCGCCTGGAAGAAGGCGCCGGTGGGCCGCAAGCTCACTGAGATCCTCGATGCGAAGGGCATTATCCTCGTTTCCTGGGTCTGGCAGGCGGGCGGCGTCGCCAGCCGGGAGCGTCCCCTCTACGCGCCGGCCGACGCCAAGGGCCTCAAGGTCCGGGGCGGGTCGCGCGAGATGGACCTGATGATGAAGCAGGCCGGCGCCGCCACGCTCTCCATTCCTTCGAGCGAGTCCTACGCCGCCATGCAGACGGGCGCCTGCGACGCGGTCATCACCTCGTCCACCAGCCTGATCTCGTTCCGCCTGGAAGAGTTGGGCAAGGCCCTGACCTCGGGCCGCGAGCGCTCCTACTGGTTCATGCTGGAGCCGCTGATGATGTCGAAGCTCGCCTTCGAGCGCCTGCCCAAGGACCAGCAGGACCTGATCATGACCATCGGCGCCGAGCTCGAGCCGTTCGGGCAGGCCGGGGCCAAGGCGGACGACACCAAGGTCGAGGAGATCTTCGCCAAGGCCGGCGCGAAGGTCCAGAACCTCGACGAGAAGACCCTGGGGCAGTGGCGTGACATCGCCCGGGATACCGCCTGGAAGGACTTCGCCGGCAAGTCGGCCGGCTGCGCCGAGCTCCTCAAGCTGGCGGAGCAGGTGTCGTGAGCCACGCCTTCGACGCGGCCTCGGCCGCCGCCGCGACGCACACGACGGCAGAGCCCCGGGTTCCGGGGCTCCTCGGCACCATCGACCGGGCCCTGAAGGGCGTCAATCACGTCATCATGCTGCTGGGCGGCATCGCGCTCGTCTGCGCCTGCCTGGTCCTCAGCTACAGCGTCGTCATCCGCTACGTCCTGCATGAGCCCACCGACTGGCAGGACGAGATGGCGGTGTTCCTCATCGTTGGCGCCACCTTCTTCTCGGCCGCCGCCGTGCAGGCCAAGCGCGGCCACGTGGCCATCGAGGCGCTGACCGGCCTGCTCTCGCCGCGGGTCAACCGCGCCCGCCTCCTGGTGGCGGACGTGATCAGCTTCGTCTTCGTGACGTTCTTCGCCTGGAAAAGCTGGACCCTGCTTCATGAGGCCTGGGTCGACGGGCAGGTGTCGCAGTCGAGCTGGGGGCCGCCGCTCTGGATCCCCTACATCCTGATGGCGATCGGCATGACCCTGCTGGGCCTCCAATTCGCCCTGCAGATCGCCGAGGAGATCCTCTACGGCGCCGAGAAGGCGGGCTGGGCGAACCCCAAGATCGGCCTCGGGGCCGATCTCAACCGCGATGCAGCGGGGCAGTCCGGCGCCACACCGACGGGCACGCGGCCCCTCGGCGATCCCCTCGCCAACACCGTGCCGGACACGAAGGTCACCGGGAGGCATCCATGAGCGTCGCGGCCATCGGCTTCCTCTATGCGGGGGCCACCCTGAGCGCGATGCTCGCCGGCATCCCCATCGCCTTCGCCCTGGGCTTCGTCGCCCTGGCCTTCATGTATGTCTTCATGCCGGGCGCCTCCCTCGATACGGTGGCGCAGAACGTCTACGAGGAGATGGCCTCGATCACCCTGCTGTCGATCCCGCTCTTTATTCTGAAGGGCGCGGCGATCGGGCGGTCCAAGGCCGGCCAGGACCTCTATTCGGCCATGCACGCCTGGATGCACCGCATCCCCGGCGGCCTCGGCATCGCCAACGTGTTCGCCTGTGCGCTCTTCGCCGCCATGGCGGGGTCGAGCCCGGCCACCTGCTCGGCCATCGGCTCGGCCGGCATCCCGGAGATGCGCAAGCGCGGCTACTCGCCGGGCTTTGCCGCCGGCATCATCGCGGCGGGCGGTACCCTCGGCATCCTGCTGCCGCCCTCGATCACCATGATCCTCTACGCGGTGGCGGCCGAGCAATCGCTGGGACGCCTGTTCCTCGCCGGCATCGGACCGGGCCTGCTCCTGGTCGGCCTGTTCGCAGCCTGGTCGGTCTACCGGTTCCGCGCGGAATACGCGGCCGCGAAGGTCGCCTACGAACGGAACGGCACCGCTTCGGCGATCCTCGCGGAGGACACCTACAGCATGCGTCAGCGCTTCTCGACGCTGCCGCGGGTGCTGCCCTTCGTGATCCTGCTCACGGGCGTGATGGTGGCGCTCTACGGCGGCTACGCCACCCCGTCCGAGACGGCGGGCCTCGGCGGCCTCCTGGCGCTGGGCCTGATCGCTGTCATCTACGGCGTCTGGCGCCCGCGCGACGTCAGCCCGATCCTCACCGCGACCCTGCGGGAATCGACCATGCTGATGCTGATCATCGGCATGTCGCTCCTCTACGCCTACGTGATGAGCTACCTGCACATCTCTCAGTCGGCGGCGGCCGCGATCGTGGCGATGCAGCTCTCCCCCTGGGTGCTGCTGGTGACGATCCTCGGCCTCGTGATCCTGCTCGGCTTCTTCCTGCCCCCGGTCTCGATCATCCTGATGACGGCGCCGATCATCCTGCCGCCCCTGAAGGCGGCCGGGTTCGACCTCGTCTGGTTCGGCGTCGTGATGACCATCACCATGGAGATGGGCCTGATCCACCCGCCCGTGGGCCTGAACATCTTCGTCATCAAGAACATCGCCCCCGACATCCCGCTGAAGGACATCATCTGGGGCACGCTGCCTTTCGTCATCCTGATGGCGGTGGCGATCCTGATCCTCTGCCTCGTCCCCGGCATCGCCATGTGGCTGCCGAACTGGCTGCTGCCCACCACGCGGTGACGGCGGGCGTCGCTCAGGCGACGACCCTTACACACGGACCCGGCCCCGGAGGGGGCGTGCGACAGGCCCCAGGCCGTCGCGCGCGCCGTCCGGGGCCGATGCTTGTTCGCGTGCCCCATCCCTGGATCATCGGATCAGAGGAAAATGCGCGCCTTTAATCCTTTGAACACGGGTTGTTAACGAAGCGGTAACCATACCGGGCATCAATGGTCTGGTAAGGAATCGCGAGAGCCCGTGACTGACACAAGCCCTCCCCGCAGACCCGTTCAGCTTCGTGGCCGCGCCTTCAAGTCCTTGGTGCTGGCCCCGGAGACACCGCTTCCCGATTGGTTCGCCGATCTGGACGAGGCGCTCCAGCGCTCGCCGACCCTGTTCGACGGGCGCGCCCTGATCCTCGACGTGGCGGCGCTGGCGCCCGCCGCGCCGGACCTCGACAGCCTGCTTGCCGAACTCGGCAGCCGGCAGATCCGCATCCTCGGCATCGAGGGTACGGACGTGTCTCTCCTCGGACCGGGGCGCCCGCCGCTCCTCGTCCAGGGACGGCCCTCGAACACGATCGAGATCCCGGCCCAGCCGGAGCCGGAGCCCGAGGTGCCGCCGGCACCTCCCGAGCCGGCCACGACGTCCCTCACCATCGAGGGCTCGGTCCGGTCCGGGCAATCCATCGTCCACCCCACCGGCGACGTCACCGTCATGGGGTCGGTCTCCTCCGGCGCGGAGATCCTCGCCGGCGGCTCCATCCACGTCTACGGCGCGCTGCGCGGCCGGGCCATCGCCGGCGCCGCCCGCAACCCCCGCGCCCGCATCTGCTGCCGCAAGTTCGAGCCCGAGCTTCTCGGCATCGACCGCCTCGTCCGTACGGCCGAGGAGATGGGCAATCACTTGCGCGGCAAGGCCGTGCAAATCTGGCTCGATGGCGGCGCCATCAAATTCGCATCCTTGGATTGAGGAGACAGCTCATATGGCCAAAATTCTGGTCGTGACATCAGGCAAGGGCGGCGTCGGCAAGACGACGACGACGGCGGCCCTCGGCGCGGCGCTCGCGCAGGCCGGCAAGAGCGTGGCGGTGGTCGACTTCGATGTCGGCCTGCGCAACCTCGACCTCGTGATGGGCGCCGAGCGGCGCGTCGTCTACGACCTCATCAACGTGGTCAACGGCGACGCCAAGCTCAACCAGGCCCTCATCCGCGACAAGCGCCTGGACAAGCTCCACCTGCTGCCCGCCTCGCAGACCCGCGACAAGGATGCGCTCACCGACGAGGGCGTCGCCCGCGTCATGGACGAGCTGCGCGAGAAGTTCGACTGGGTGATCTGCGACTCCCCGGCCGGCATCGAGCGCGGCGCCACGCTGGCCATGCGCCACGCGGATGTGGCGGTGGTGGTCACCAACCCCGAGGTCTCCTCGGTGCGCGACTCCGACCGGATCATCGGCCTGCTCGACTCCAAGACCCTCAAGGCCGAGCGCGGCGAGACCATGGAGAAGCACCTGATCCTCACCCGCTACGACCCTGCCCGGGCCGATCGCGGCGACATGCTCAAGATCGAGGACGTGCTCGAGATCCTCTCGATCCCGCTGCTCGCCATCATTCCGGAGAGCATGGAAGTCCTGCGCGCCTCCAACGTCGGTTGCCCGGTGACCCTGAACAACCCGCTCTGCGCCCCGGCCCGCGCCTACACCGACGCCGTGCGCCGCCTCAACGGCGATGCGGTCCCGATGTCGGTCCCCACCGACAAGAAGTCCTTCCTCGACAAACTCTTCACCCGGAGGGCAGCATGAGCCTCCTCAACATGTTCAACCGGCGCGGTTCGGCGCCGGTCGCCCGCGACCGCCTGCAACTCATCCTCGCCCATGAACGGGCGGGGGTCGGCGGCTCCGATCTCGTGATGGTGCTGCGCGAGGAGATCCTCGCGGTCATCGCCAAGCACGTCGAGGTCAACAGCGACAAGGTCCAGATCCGCCTCGACCGCGGCCAGGACATGTCGACCCTCGACATCGATATCGAGCTGCCGCTCACGGCCGTCGCCAAGGCCGGCCCCGCAAAGGTCAAGGCGGCGAAACTCGCCGCCGCATGACCCTCCGCGCAAGCATCCCGGCCGGCACAGCCGTCAGGCCCCGATGAACAACCCGGCGAGCGTCGCGCTCGTCAGGTTGGACAGGGTGCCGGCCAGGATCGCGCGCAGGCCGAAGCGGGCGATCTCCGCCCTGCGCTCGGGCGCGAGGCTGGCGAGGCTCGCGAGCTGGATCGCCACCGAGGTCAGGTTGGCGAAGCCGCAGAGCGCGAAGCACAGGATCGCGGCCGTGCGCGGATCGAGGCTGCCCGCCTTCAGGACCGGCGAGAGCTGCGCGTAGGCCAGGAACTCGTTGAAGGCGATCTTCTGACCGAGCGCCCCGCCGACGAGGCCGGCCTGGTCCCAGGGCACGCCCATCAGCCAGGCCAGGGGCGCGAACACCGCGCCGAGGAGGCCCTCCAGGCTCAGGGCGGGATAGCCCGCGAGGCCACCGGCCCAGCCCATGAACCCGTTCAGCAGGGCGATCAGCCCCGTGAACGCGATCAGCATCGCCCCCACCGAGACCGCCACGGCGAGCCCCTTCTGGGTGCCGTCGGCCGCCGCCTCGATCACGTTGACCGCCCGCGTCTCCGCGAAGGTGACCCGCGTGGAGGTGACCCGGCTCGGCTCCGTCGTCGGCACCAGGATCTTGGCGTAGAGAAGCCCGCCCGGCACCGCCATGGCGCTGGCCGCCAGGAGGTACTCCATCGGCACGCCCAGGGCCGCGTAGCCGGCCAGAATCGTGCCCGCCGTGGAGGCGGCCCCGCTCGACATCACCGCGAACAGCTCGGCCGAGGTCAGCGCCCCCAGGAACGGGCGCAGCGCGATGGCGATCTCGCTCTGGCCGATGGCGATGGTGATCACCGCCGAGAAGGTCTCGATCCGCGAGGTGCCGATCACCCGCTGCAGCGCCGCGCCGATGCAGCGCGCGGCCGCCTGCATCACCCCGAAATGGTAGAGCACCGCGATCAGCGCCGAGACGTAGAGGATCTGCGGCAGGATGCGCAGGGCCAGGATGAAGCCGCTGCCGCCGAACAATTCGAACATCCGCGGCTCGACGAGGCCGCCGAACAGGAACGCGGTGCCCCGGTCGCCGTAGTTCAGCACGGTCTGGACGAAGCCCGCCGCCGCCGCGAGGCCCGTCCGGCCCGCCGGGATGAACAGCACCAGGGCCCCCACCGCCACCTGCAGCGCCAGGGCCGAGAAGACCACGCGGGGCGAGATCGCCCGCCGGTTGGTGGAGAACAGCACGGCCACGGCCAGCAGCAGGGCGAGGCTCATCCCTGCGTGAAAAAGCTTCTCGACCATGCCGCCCCGCTGTTCTGCCTTGCGCGGAGCAAGCCCGATGCCGGGGCGTTTGTCGCGGGTGAAATGGCGCTGTCTCCCGGCGCCGGCGGGGAAGGATTGCCGGAGACAGGGCCGCCCGCGTGGTTCCGCGCCTCGACTCGCTCCGCCGCGCCTGGCCGGTCCTGTCCGGGCGCTCGCGCCTGCCGCGGGACGAGATCGCCGGGTGAACGGCCGCCGAGACCAAGCGCCCGCTCGTCACCCTGTCGATCCGCACCGCGCCGGTCTCGCCGCCGACCCGGGTCACCGGCGTATTCGGCCCGACCATCGAGGGGCTGTTCATCGGCGAAATCGAGAACGGCTCGCTCCGCGCCCTCGCGATCTGCGGCCTCGCGGCGCCGGCGATCCACGGCGTGATCCGCCGGCTCGGGCTCGTCAAACGGCGCGGCTGATCGTAAGCCGGCTCTCTGTCGCGGCGGGGCGTGCCTGAAAACACCGCGACCGCCGCAAGATCGTCATCGAAGCGTCACGTCCCGTCGCGAACGGTGCGCCAAACGCCCCTGGGAGCCTTTTCCGCATGGACTTCTTTCGCCGCTTCACCGTCCTGATGTGTGCGCCGAACTTCGACCCGGACGATCTCGAGGGCGTGCGCGTCCAGCAGATCATCGGCTCCGTGGAGAAGCTCGGCTTCGAGGTGGTGCGGGCCCGCCGCGTCGAGGATGCGGCCATCGCGGTCCAGACCGATTCGGCCATCGGCTGCATGGTGGTGGACTGGGGCAAGCGTGGCCTCGACGGCAAGGCGGCGGCCCTCATCAACCTGATGCGCAAGCGCGGGCTGGAGATGCCCATCGTCATCATGGTCCGCCGCAAGCGCCTGGAGGACATCCCCGTCGAGGTGCTGGACTTCATCGACGGCTACATCTTCCTGGCGGAAGAAACCCCGGACTACATCGCCCGCGGCCTAGTGAGCCGCGTGAAGCAGTATGCCGAGACCCTGAAGACGCCGTTCTTCGGCGCGCTGGTGGATTACGCCGAGCAGGGCAACCAGCTCTGGACCTGCCCGGGCCACAACGGCGGCATCTTCTACAACCGCTCGCCGATCGGACGCATCTTCGTCGAGCATCTCGGCGAGGCGGTGTTCCGCGACGACCTCGACAACTCGGTGCTCGATCTCGGCGATCTCCTCGTCCACGAGGGCCCGGCCCTGAAGGCGCAGAAGGAGGCGGCCGTCATCTTCGGGGCGGAGAAGACCTACTTCGTCCTCAACGGCACCTCGGCCTCCAACAAGATCGTGCTCTCGGCCCTGGTCGCCGAGGGCGACCTCGTGCTGTTCGACCGCAACAACCACAAGGCCGCGCATCACGGCGCGCTGTTCCTCGGCGGTGCGATCCCGGTCTTCCTGGAGACCGACCGCAACGCCTACGGCCTGATCGGCCCGATGTACCACGAGGCCCTGGACGAGACGCGCATCCGCGAGAAGATCCGCACCAACCCGCTGATCACCGACACGGAGGCTTGGCGGCGCGAGCGGCCGTTCCGCGTCGCGGTGGTCGAGCAGTGCACCTATGACGGCACGATCTACAACGCGCAGATGATCCTCGATAAGATCGGGCATCTCTGCGACTACATCCTCTTCGACGAGGCCTGGGCGGGCTTCATGAAGTTCCACCCGCTCTTCGCCGGCCGCTTCGCGATGGGCTTGAAGGGCCTCGACGAGACCTCGCCGGGCATCATCGCCACGCAATCGACCCACAAGCAATTGGCGAGCTTCTCCCAGGCCTCGCAGATCCACACCAAGGACAGCCATATCCGCGGCCAGACCCGGCGCATCGAGCACCGGCGCTTCAACGAGACCTTCCTGGTCCACGCCTCGACCTCGCCGTTCTACCCCCTGTTCGCCTCCCTCGACGTCGGCGCGCAGATGATGAAGGGGCGCTCCGGCGTCGTCCTGTGGGACGACACGATCCGCCTCGGCATCGAGTGGCGCAAGAAGGTCCGCGCCATCCGCCGCGAGTTCGAGGAGAAGGAGGGCGATCCGCTCAAGCGCTGGTTCTTCGATCCCTTCGTGCCGGACACGGTCGAGGGACCGGACGGCAAGGTGCCGTGGGAAAGCCTGTCGACGGACGAACTCGCCGGCAACGTGAAGTACTGGGAACTGACGCCCGGCGCCGACTGGCACGGCTTCACCCACGTGGCGCCCGACTACGCCATGACCGACCCCAACAAGCTCACCGTGCTGACCCCGGGTTTCAACCGGCACACCGGGGAATATGCCGCGCACGGGGTGCCCGCGCCGATCGTGGCGCAGTACCTGCGGGAAAACCGTATCGTGCCGGAGAAGAACGACCTCAACTCGCTGCTCTTCCTGCTGACGCCGGGCGTCGAATCCTCGAAGGCCGGCACGCTGATCTCGGGGCTGGTCGCCTTCAAGCGCCTGCACGACGAGAACGTGCCGTTGGAGGAGGCGATGCCCGAATTCGTCCGGCGCCGGCCCAACCGCTACAAGGGCGTGCGCCTGCGCGACCTGTGCGCCGACTTCCACGCCTTCCATCGCGAGCACAGCACCAGCACGCTCCAGCGCAAGCAGTTCGAGCCGGGGCACCTGCCCGAGATGGTGATGACGCCGAAGGAGGCGGTCCAGCAGCTCACCCGCAACAACGTCGATTACGTGCCGATCGCCGAAGCCGAGGGCCGCGTGGCGACGACCTTGCTTCTGGTCTACCCGCCGGGCATCGGCACGGTGCTGCCGGGCGAGCGATTGGACGAGCGGGCCAAACCCATGCTGGACTATTTCAAGATGTTCGAGCGCTCCGCGAACCTGTTCCCGGGCTTCGAGGCCGAGATCCAGGGCGTGTTCCGCGACGTCGATCCCGACGGCACGATCCGGTTCCACACGTATGTCATGCGAGAGCCCCGCGTCATGCGCGAGGGGCGCTGATGGCGGGCGTGGCCGAGAGCGATCCCGACCTCGTCATCCGGCCCTCGTCGGATGCCGACGTGCCGGACATGGTGGACATCTACGCCCACCACATCCGGCGCGGCGTCGGCGATGTCGGGGATTTCGAGGAGGACCCGCTCCATCCCGACGACCTGAAGAAGCGTCGGAAGGCCATGCGCAAGAAGCGCCTGCCGCACCTCGTGGCCGACCGGGACGGGATCGTGGCGGGCTACGCCTACGCGGTGCCGTTCCGCAAGCGTCCCGCCTATCGCTACACCCTCAAGCACTCGATCTACGTCCACCACGCGCACCTGAACGCGGGGATCGGCCGGCGCTTGCTGCCGGCGCTGATCGAGGCCTGCGCGGCGGGCGGCTACCGGCAGATGATCGGTTACATCGACGCCCAGAACGAGGCGTCCCTGCGCCTCCACGAAGCCTGCGGCTTCGTCCGTGTCGGGCTCTTGCCGGCAGTGGGCTACAAGTACGGGCGCTGGAGCGACAGCGTCATGGTGCAGTGCGCGCTCGGAACCGGGTCCACGGACCAGCCCGGCACCTGGACCCGCACCGTGGAGGCCGTGGTGGCGGGGCACGACTGGATCGGAAAGTAGCGCGCCGGCGCCGGAGGCGCCCGCTCAGGGATCCGGCCGCCTATTGCTGCGCGCGGTTGATCAGCGTCTGCAGCGCCCGGGCCACCGCCTCGCTGACGTTCTTGCGGTACTTGCGGTGGACCAGCTGGCCGTTGTGATAGATGTCGTGCTCCACGTAGAGCTTCTCGCCGTCCCACCGGACGATGTTGTCGGTCTCGGTGGTCTCCTCGACGCCGAGATCCTCGCGAAAGGTAACGCCCCCGGCTTGCGCAAACATGGCTCGTCCCTGGTGATCGAAGCGATTTTCCGGCGTGCCGGAGGGGTATCTTAGGCAGACGGCGCGTGGCGCGCTACCCGAAACGGGGCTCAGCGCACCGTGACCTGATCCTTGATCCGCTCATAGACCGCCCGGCTGAGGACGCGCTTCGACAGGAGCTCGCCGACGGAGGCGTAGGGCCGCTTCTGCACGATGGCGCGCCCGATCATGCCGCCGCCCCGGAGGCCGTTCAGCTCGGCGACGGTTCCAGTGTTGAGGTCGACGATCGCGACGCCCCTCGGCCCGGCCGTCTCGGCGGCGGTGTCGATGGCCTCCTCGCCGGCCGACGGGGGCGTCGGGCGGGAGGCGGTCCCGAGGTCCGGGAGGGCCGGCGCCGGGTCGCTCGGCGCTGGCGAATGGGGCGACGGCGCCGTCGGCGCGGGCGCCGGCAGGGGCGCATTCGGTGCGGGCGCGGGCGTCGGCGGCACGGCGGCTTGTGGCGCCGGGGCGGGCACGGCCTGCGGCAGGGGCGCCGGCGCCACCGGGGAGACGGGCCGCGTCGCGGCCGGCGGCACCGCGGCCTGGGTTCCGGCGGCCCCGGTCTCCGGGGCCGTCCGGGTGATGGGCGTCTCCGGTGTTCCGCTGTCCTGCGGACGCAGCATTTGGATGATCCCGGCCAGGACGGCTGCCACCACGATGAGAATGCCGACCCGCAGGACCGCTGAACCGCTGAGCATTGTGAGGGCGGCCTCGCGCCTGAGAAGAGGATGAACGCCTAACATAGGCGATAAAGTGAAGTCTCGCCGGCGAATCGCCTGTCCTCAAGAGCTTGAAGACGTTGGCCGGTCCCGCGCTGACATCTGCGCGACCGGGTGCGGCGTCTGCGGCATCGACGGAGGTGCCGCTCCCGGTCATGGTCCCGGCCGATGCCCGACCGCCTCTCCCCTCTGACCGTCCTCTCCGCGCGCCTCGGCGCCCTGCGCCACCTCCCGGCCCTGGCGCGCCTCGTCTATGCCGCGAGCCCCCGCCTGCTCGTGGTGAGCCTCGGCCTGCGTCTGGCGCGGGCGAGCCTGCCCGTGGCAATGCTCTACCTCGCCAAGCTCATCCTCGACGCGATCGTGGCCGAGCATGCCCGGCCGCATCCGGGCGGCCTCGGGCCCGAGGCCTGGCTGTCCGATCCCACCCTGCGGCACCTCGCCGTGCTGGTGGCGGCGGAGTTCGGCCTTGCCATCCTCGCCGACCTCCTCGGGCGGGCCAGCACCCTGGTCGACGGCCTCGTGGCCGACCTCTACGGCACGTCCGCCACCCTGAAGCTGATGCGGCACGCCGCCGAGCTCGACCTTGAGCAGTTCGAGGACAGCGCGGAGCAGGACCGCCTCGAGCGGGCCCGCCGTCAGGTCACCGGCCGCTCGAACCTCCTGTTCCAGCTCTTCGGTCAAGGGCAGGATCTCATCACCCTCGTGGCCTTCGCGCTGGGCCTCGTGGCCTTCGCGCCCGGGCTGATCCTGCTGCTCGTGGTCGCCCTGGTGCCGGCCTTCCTCAACGAGACCTACTTCAACCGCGAGGGCTATCGGCTGGCCTGGACCCGGACGCCCGAGCGGCGCGAGATCGACTACCTGCGCTTCCTCGGGGCGAGCGTGGAATCCGCCAAGGAGGTCAAGCTGTTCGGGCTGAACGGCTACATCGCCGAGCGCTACCGGGGGCTGGCGTCCAAGCTCGTGGCCGACAACCGCGCCCTGGCGCTGCGCCGCGCCGGCTGGGGCGGGGCCTTCGCGGCCCTGGGCACGCTGGCCTACTATCTCGCCTACGCCACCATCGTCTGGCGCACCGCCGCGGGCCAGTTCTCCATCGGCGACCTCGCCTTCCTGGCGGGCTCCTTCCAGCGCCTGCGCGGCCTGATCGAGGGGCTGCTCCTCGGCTTCTCGCAGATCGCCGCCCAGGCACAGTATCTCGACGACCTGTTCTCGTTCTTCGCCGTGGTGCCGGCGATCCGCTCACCCGCGAACCCGGCGCCCCTGCCGCGTCCGATCCGGAGCGGAATCGTCTTCGAGGCGGTGGGATTCCGCTATCCCGGCACCGACACCTGGGCGGTGCGCGACCTCAGCTTCCACCTCGCGGCCGGAGAGGTGCTGGCCCTGGTGGGGGAGAACGGCGCCGGTAAGACCACCATCGTCAAGCTGCTCACCCGGCTCTACGACCCGACGGAGGGCCGCGTGCTCCTCGACGGTCGGCCCCTCTCCGCCTACGACCTCGAGGACCTGCGCGGCCGCATCGGCGTGATCTTCCAGGATTTCGTGCGCTTCAGCTTCACCGCCCGCGAGAACGTGGCCGTGGGCCGCATCGAGGCGCGCGACGACCCCGACCGGATCGCCCGTGCGGCCGGGCGCAGCCTCGCCGACGGCGTCATCGGCCGGCTGCCCCTCCAGTACGACCAGCCGCTGGGCAAGCGCTTCGCCGAGGGCGTCGACCTGTCGGGGGGCGAGTGGCAGAAGATCGCCATCGCCCGCGCCTACATGCGCGAAGCCGAGATCCTGATCCTCGACGAGCCCACCGCCGCCCTCGATGCCCGGGCCGAGTTCGAGGTCTTCCAGCGCTTCCGCGAATTGAGCCACGGGCGCACGGCGGTGCTGATCTCGCACCGCTTCTCCACGGTGCGCATGGCGGACCGCATCCTGGTCCTTGCCGGTGGTCGGGTCATCGAATCGGGCAGTCATGCGGAGCTGCAGGCGCTGGGTGGCCGCTACGCCGAGCTGTTCGAGCTGCAGGCGGCCGGCTACCGCTGAGCCGGCCTAGACGCCGAGGGCATCGCGATAGGCGGGCGCGAGGCGCAGGCCGAGGGGCAGGGGGGAGCGCGGCGGCGGCGCGTGCACGCACTCGCTGAAATACGCCAGGGTGTCGAAGATGACCGCCTCGGTGAAAGGCTTGGCGATCACGCCGGCAGCCCCTTCGAATCCCTCGGGCAGGTGCTGGGCATTGGCGGTGACGAAGACCAGGATCATGGCGGCATCGTCCCGCAACGCCCGGACGATGTCGATGCCGGACGAGCCGCCGCGCAGCTGGAGGTCGACGAAAACGAGATCCGGCCGCACCTCGCGGGCGATCCCGATCGCCTCCGCGGCGGTCGCCGCGCTGCCGAGGACGACGTGGCCGGCATCCTCCACGAGGAATTCCAGCTGCATCAGAATGAGCGCCTCGTCTTCCGCGATCAGTACCCGGAGGGGTTCGCTCACGTGCTGTCCTTGGCGCCCGGGGATTCGCGCGGGAGGCGAATGTCGATCGACGTTCCGGGATCGCCCGGTTGCCAGGCGATACTGGCATTCAGCTGGCGCGCCAAGCTCTCGATCAGGCGCTTGCCGAAGGAGCGCGTGCCGACGACCTCCTGGGGCATGCCGATGCCGTCGTCGATGATCCGGATGCCGAAGTAGCGTCCATCGGGCTGGACCCGGATCGAGAGGCGTCCCGGCCGGTTGCTGGGGAAGGCGTGCTTCAGCGCGTTGGTGATGAGTTCGTTCATCATCAGCGCCACGGGCGGCGCCTTCTCCACCGGGACCTCCACGGGCTCCAGGTCGAGGTGAAGGATGATCTCGGATCGGCCGGAGCCGCGCACGAGGTCCGTGGCGAGCTCGCGGGCGAACTCGGCCACGTCGAAGCGCTCGACGTCGTGGGACTGGTAGAGGCGCTTGTGCACCGTTCCCAGGGCCTCGACCCGGGTCAGCATCGACTTCATTGCCTCGCGCGCCGTAGGGTCCGAGATGCTCCGGGTCTGCATCGTGAGGAGCGAGGCCACCATCTGGAGATTGTTCTTCACCCGGTGGTCGACCTCGTGCACGAGCATGGTCTTGGCCGCCAGGGCGTCCGACAGCTCGCGCGTCCGCTTGGCGACCTCGCGCTCGAAGTGCTCCTTCTCGTTCTGCGTCCGCATCTGCGCGTCGACCCGGTCGGTGACGTCGAGCTGCGAGGCGAAGAAGTAGTGCAGGTCACCACCCTTGGTGATGACCGGACTCATGTAGAGGGCGTTCCAGAACGAGGTGCCGTCCTTGCGATAGTTCAGGATGTCGACGGAAATGTCGCGCCGGGCACCCACGGCCTCGCGGAGCTGCTGGATCGCGTTCGGGTCGGTGTCGGGGCCCTGCAGGAAGCGGCAGTTGCGCCCCATGATCTCGCCGCGCTCGTAGCCGGTGAGGCGCAGGAAGGCATCGTTGACGAAGACGATCGGATTGTCGTCGCGGCGCGGGTCCGTGACGATCATGGGCATGCGGGTGGCCCGGATGGCGGCGGCGAACGGATCGCCCTTGCCGTGCTCGACCATCAGATCGCCCGTCAGGTGCCACGCGTCGTCTCGTTCCATCGCCTCTGCCTCTTCGCGCCACCGATCCCTGGGGCTGTCCTGCTCACGCCGTCATCGTCAGGACCATCGACGGCACATGCGGGCGGCACGGCCGCTCCGCGTGAGCGCGACCGGTCGGCGAAAGCAGGTTTCGCGAGGGAAACTGGACGTCGGGTCGTGACTGCAACGGTCAACCGTCACCGTATGGTGCTCCAACGGACGTGTGCGCAGGAAGTTCATTTGATGTCGGGCCGGGCCGCGGAGGCTCCGGCCGTCGACATGCTTCCGCACGATCCCGTGGGATCGCGCGGCTGCTGCCCGAATGCCACACCGGTCCAGCGTCGCGAAGCGTAGCCGGAACACGGCAACGGCCAAGCTCATTTTCCGTGCTAGGGTCGTGCCGGGGTCGGGCTCCGGGATTGAGGCTGTGGACTTGGCTGTGGACATGTCGAACCTGCGTCGTCGCCGTTGGACCCGGGGGCTCCTGGCCCTGCTCGTTGCGGGCCAGGTCGCGGCCTGTGGCAGCACGCCGCGCACGCCCTACACGGCGAGCGAGGCGGCCGACGCGGTCCTGCCAGGGCTCGATCCGAACGTCCGCGCCTACGCGGATGCCTCGGAGAAGACCTTCACCGAGATGTCGGCGCGCCCCCAGAACAGCAGGGTGCCGTTCGCCTACCTCGCCCTGTCCGGCGGTGGCGGCGACGGGGCCTACGGCGCCGGCCTGCTGAACGGCTGGACCGAGTCCGGCAAGCGCCCGGAATTCTCCCTGGTCTCCGGCGTCTCCACCGGTGCCCTGATCGCGCCCTTCGCCTTCGTCGGGCCGGAATACGACGCCATCCTGAAGGACATCTACACCAGTGGCGTCGCCTCGACCCTGGTCCAGTCGCCGAGCTTCGCCAACGTGCTGTTCGGCTCGGGCCTGTTCGGGGACGGGCGCCTGCGGGACCTCGTGCGGCGCTACGTGACGCCGGACCTCCTGGCGGCGGTCGCCGCCCAGCATGCCAAGGGCCGTCGCCTCCTCGTGGTGACGACGAACCTCGATGCCCAGCGCGCCGTGATCTGGAACATGGGTGCCATCGCCACCAGCGGCGGCCCCGCCGCCCTCGACCTCTTCACCGACGTGCTCACCGCATCGGCCAGCATCCCGGCGGTGTTCCCGCCGCAGCTCATCGACGTCCAGGCGGCGCAGCGCACCTTCCAGGAGATGCATGTCGACGGCTCCGTGGTGACGCCGGTCTTCACCCTCCCGCAATCGTTCCTGCTGCGCGACGGCCGGTTCAAGGCGGGCGCCAAGTCGGACATCTACGTCATCATCAACGGGCGCCTGGAGCCGGAATTCGACCTCGCCCAGAACAACACGCTCTCCATCGTCGAGCGCGCGTTCACCACGGCGAGCCGAGCCCGCAGCCGCGCCACCCTGGCCTCGACCTATGCCTTCACCCGCAACAACGGCATCGGCTTCAACCTCGCCTACATCGACGAATCCGCGCCCAACACCTCCACGGCCCGCGGCTTCGACACCGGGTACATGCGCAGCCTGTACGAGACCGGCTACGAGACCGGCCGCACCGGCACGTTCTGGCGCAAGAGCGTGCCGGTGGCGCCGCTGGTGAAGGCCTCGGTGGTGGCCGCGCAATAGGCCGGCGCCCGGGTCGTTTCCCGCCCGGGCACGACCCGAGGCGCGTGGGGCGAGGGGGCCGGTTGCGTGCCGCACCCCTCGCGCCGGATGGTGCGGTGCGATAGGGTCCGGCCCGCGTCCGGGTCCGTCCGGTGCCCCCGCCCCCGACGAGCCCCCCGCATGATTCAGATCGACGACCTCACCTTCAGCGCCTGGGGCCGGCGCTTCTTCGATCGCGCCAGCGTCGCGGTGCCGCCCGGCGCCAAGGTTGGGCTCGTCGGCCGCAACGGCGTCGGCAAGTCGACGCTCTTCAAGATCATCCTGGGTGAACTGCAGCCGGACGGGGGCGCCATCCTGCTGCCGAAGACCGCCCGCGTCGCCTCCGTCGATCAGGAACACCCCGCGACCCCCGTCAGCCTGATCGATACGATCCTGGCCGCTGACGTGGAGCGGGAGGCCCTGAACGCCGAGCTCGAGACCGCCGCGCCCGAGCGCCTGGGCGAGATCTATGCCCGCCTCATCGAGATCGACGCCGACCGGGCCCCGGCGCGCGCTGGCGAGATCCTCGCCGGCCTCGGCTTCTCCGTGGAGGACCTCACCCGGCCGATGGCGGAATTCTCCGGCGGCTGGCGCATGCGCGTGGCCCTGGCCGCCGCGCTCTTCGCCGAGCCGGACATGCTGCTCCTCGACGAGCCCACCAACTACCTCGATCTCGAGGGCGCCCTCTGGCTGGAGGCGCGCCTGAAGCGCTACCCGCACTCAGCCCTGATCATCAGCCACGATCGCGAGCTCCTGAACAACTCGGTGGATGCGATCCTGCACGTGGCCGGCGGCAAGCTCGAACTCTACACCGGCGGCTACGACGACTTCGAGAAGCGCCGGGCCGAGAAGGCCCGCCTCCAGGCCTCGACCAAGCAGAAGCAGGAGGCGGAGCGCGCGCACCTGCAGAGCTTCATCGATCGTTTCAAGGCGAAAGCCTCGAAGGCCGCCCAGGCGCAGTCCCGCGTCAAGCGCCTCGCCAAGCTGGAGCCGATCGCCACCACCATCGAGGAGCACGTGGCACCGTTCCACCTACCCTCGCCGAAGCGGCCGCTGGCTCCGCCCCTGATGCACCTCACCGACGCCACCATCGCGTATGGCGACGACGCGCCGGTGCTGCGCGACCTCAACCTGACCCTCGACGTCGACGACCGCATCGGATTGCTGGGGGTCAACGGCGCGGGCAAGTCGACCTTCGCCAAGATGGCGGCGGGCGCCCTCGCGGTGCGGGACGGGCGCATGGTGCGGGAAGGGCGCGTGCAGGTCGGCTGGTTCCACCAGCACCAGATCGAGGCCCTCGACCCGAAGGACACGCCGCTCGCGATCATCCGGCGCGAGCGCCCCGACGACAGCGAGTCGGCCCGGCGCGCCAAGCTCGCAAGCTTCGGCCTCGCCTTCGACAAGCAGGAGACGACGGTGGACGCGCTCTCGGGCGGCGAGCGGGCGCGCCTGCTACTCAACCTCGTGGCGATGCAGGCGCCGCACCTGCTCATCCTCGACGAACCGACCAACCATCTCGACATCGACAGCCGGAGGGCGCTCCTCGACGCGCTCAACGATTACGGCGGGGCGGTCATCCTCATCACCCACGACCGCTCGCTGATGGAGCTGGTGGCGGATCGCCTGTGGCTGGCGGCCGACAACACGGTCAAGCCCTTCGCGGGCGACATGGACGATTACGCGAAATTCGTGCTCGACCGGACCCGGGCCGGCCAGCGCGCGCCGGGCCAGGGACGCGAGAAGAAGGCCAAGCGCCGGGCGGCCTGAGCCGCGAGAACAGTCCGGAGCCGGGCGGACTCAGCCGCCCAGGGCTTTGGAAACCGGGCGGCCTCGGCCGCCCGGAGAGCGCTCTTACTTCCGCAGGATCTTGGTCACGAGGCGGCCGAGCGGCGTGCCGGAATCGTAGTTGCGGTCGTCTCGGACCACGGGACGATCCTCGTTGCCGAGAAGCTTGGTGACGATGCGTCCGATCAGGCTCATGGGTGGACCCTCTAGATGTGTGGGGCGCCGGGCGAGCCGGGCTCTCGGCCCGCGAAATGGCGCAGCTTGTCGTTCAACCCGCGATGTGCGGTCCCCGTTCCCTCGGACCGTCGCCGGCCCCTCACGCCGTATCAAGCCTGTCATGATGCCGTGGTCTAAGCGCGGCCGGCATTTCGGCGGGGACGGGGCTTCCACATGGACGGCGGACAGCGGGCAGCGCAGATCGAGGCGATCCGCCGGGAGGTCGCCGACGATTTCGACGAGGAACTCGAGCTCGAGATGGAAGACGAGCGCCTCGAGCGCCTGGCCGACGGACTCGGGCAGCCCGCCCGTCCGCCCGGCCTCGACCGCAAGGTCTATTTCCGCGAGCTGTTCCGCTTGCAGCACGAGCTGGTGCGCCTGCAGGACTGGGTCCAGGCCCACAAGCTGCGCGTCGTGGTGATCTTCGAGGGGCGCGACTCCGCCGGCAAGGGCGGCGTGATCAAGCGCATCACCCAACGGCTCAACCCGCGCGTCTGCCGCGTCACGGCGCTGCCCGCCCCGAACGAGCGCGAGCGCACCCAGTGGTACTTTCAGCGTTACGTCGCCCACCTGCCGGCTGGCGGCGAGATCGTGCTGTTCGACCGCTCCTGGTACAACCGCGCCGGCGTCGAGCGCGTGATGGGGTTCTGCTCGCCCGACGAGGTGGAGGAATTCTTCCGCTCCGTACCCGAATTCGAGCGCATGCTGACCCGCTCCGGGATCATCGTGCTCAAGTACTGGTTCTCGATCACCGACGAGGAGCAGGCCTTCCGCTTCCAGATGCGCATCCACGATCCGCTGAAGCAGTGGAAGCTCTCGCCGATGGACGTGCAGTCCCGCCGCCGCTGGGAGGACTACACCAAGGCGAAGGAGGACATGCTGGCCCGGACGCACATCCCCGAGGCGCCCTGGTGGGTGGTCGAGGCGGTCGACAAGAAGCGCGCCCGCCTCAACTGCATCAGCCACCTCCTGACGCAGATCCCCTACGGCGACGTCGCGCATCCGCCCGTGCACCTGCCGGACCGCGAGCGCCACGACGACTACACCCGCCACCCGGTGCCGCCCGGGATGTTCGTGCCGTCCGTGTTCTGAGGCGGGAAGGGGGCCGGCCGCTTGCTCCGCCCGGCCCCGATGGGCGAGAGGAAAGGGGCACGCATCCGCGCCCGGCGCCCAGGGACCCCGCATGACCCAGATCGACGAACTCCGCTTCACGGTCGAGGGCGGCATCGCGCGTCTCACCCTCAACCGGCCGCAGGCGCGCAACGCGCTCACCTTCGGGATGTACCAGGGCCTGATCGACGCCTGTGCGCGCCTCGAGGCGGACGGGAGCGTCAAGGCCCTGGTCATCACGGGTGCGGGCGAGAAGGCCTTCGCGGCCGGCACCGACATCGCCCAGTTCCGGAGCTTCACGAGCGCGCAGGACGCGATCGACTACGAGCGCTTCATGGACCGGGTGATGGGCGCGCTGGAGCGCCTGTCCGTGCCCACCATCGCGGCGATCGCCGGCGCCTGCACGGGCGGAGGCGCTGCCATCGCGGCGGCCTGCGACCTGCGACTGGCCACCCGCGACGCCCGCCTGGGCTTTCCCATCGCCCGGACCCTGGGCAACTGCCTCTCGCTGGGCAACCTGCGGCGGCTCTCCGCCCTGATTGGGCCGGCGCGGGTCAAGGACATGATCTTCACCGCCCGCCTCGTCGGGGCCGAGGAGGCCCTGGCCATCGGGCTCGTCGGCGAGGTCGTGGCCGATGCCGAGGCCCTGGCGGCCCGCGCCACGGAGCTCGCGACCCTGGTGGCCGGTCACGCGCCGCTCACCCTGCGGGCGACCAAGGAGGGCCTGCGCCGCCTTCAGGACGCGGACGATGCGGGCGACGAGCGTCCCGGCGACGACCTGATCCGCCTCTGCTACACCAGCTCGGATTTTCGCGAGGGCATGGAGGCGTTCCTCGCCAAGCGTCCCCCGGCCTGGACGGGCCGGTAGGGCCTAGTCCAGGCCGGCCACCTTGATGGCGTCGCCCTCGAGACGGACCTGGGCGGGCAACCCGCGCTGGACCGGGCCGAGGTCGTCGGCGGTGCGGTAGAGCCCGTCGATGGCGATGAGTTCCGGCTCGAACCGGCGACAGGTGATGCGCGCGTCCGGGTTACCGGCCGCCCCTGCGATCGCCCGGCCGCGCAGGGCGCCGTAGACGTGGAGCGAGCCGCCCGCGATCACCTCGGCCCCGGAGGCCACAGAGCCCATCACGGTGATGTCGCCCTCCAGGTGCAGGATCGTCTGCCCGGAGCGGACGGGCGCATCGAGGATCAGCGAGCGGAACGGAGCCGGCGCGGACGGCACGACCGGCGCGGCATCCGCCGTCGCTTCCGGGGTCGGGACCGCATCGACCGGGCGCCCGCCCGCCGGGGGCGGGGGCAGGCCGGCCCCGAGCTGGCCCGGATCGGCCCCCTCGATGCCCATCACGGCCACGTCGCGGGCGGCGAGGTCGGCCACCAGGGCGACGAGGGCCTCCCGCTCGAGCCCGAGCCCGGCCACGTCGAGGATGACGGGGCGACCCACGAAGAAGGCCGGCGAGCGCCGGGCCAGCGCGTCGAGCTCGTCGAGCCAGTCCGAGACGGGCAGCACCGGGGCGAGCACCAGGGCCATGAACGAGCGGCCGCGGAAGCGGATCGGGGGACGGGGGGAGCTTGCGGTCACGATCGGGTGTCTTGTTCTCGGGTGGTATGGGCGGGAAGCGGACGCTCGCCGTCACTTTATCCTAACCCGCGGTCCGGTTGCACAGGGCGCGACCTGCGGCCCGTCAACACGAATTCCGCACGCCGCCACCGTCCTGCGCGCCGTCACACCGGCGCGCGAACCGCAACGTTGCCGCAGGCGCGACGCAGCATCCCAAAGTCGAATTGGAATGATTCCATAACATAGGGTTTGCGAGCCCAAGACCAGGATCGCTATAGCGGGGGTGATCCTCACGCGTTGGGGACTCGGCCGGCGCTTTGTCCCGGCCGGGATTGCCGATCTTGCCTGCCGTTGCGGGGCCTGTCTCCGCACCGGTCTCGCCCGTGTAAGTCTCGAAGGGTTTGCCCGTGACGGAGATTTCCGGTCCCCTCGACAGGGCCCGCTTGCGACGTGGCTGGCGCTACCGCTCCGCGGTGGCGGCACGCGTGGGGCTGGCGGCCTTCGGCGGATACGCCCTGGCCGGGCTCGCGACGGCGTTCCTGTCGCTGACCCTGCCGATGGTGCGCTCCGAGGCGGTGGCCACCGCGACCCTGATCAGCTTCGCCATCCTGGCCGGCGCCGTGATCTGGGTCTTCGCCGCCCGGACCCTGCTGCGCGCCGCTCTGGGCCTCGGGCTTCCGATCGCGCTGGTGGGCCTCGGCCTCTGGCTGGCCCTCGACGGCGTCGCGATGGGACCGCCCGCATGAGACAGGGATTTCGCCAGTCGATGGCCTGGCTCCACACCTGGGCCGGGCTCGTCACCGGGTGGGTGATGTTCGCCGTGTTCGTCACCGGCACCGCCACCTATTACCGCGCAGACCTCTCGCTCTGGATGCGCCCGGAGCTGCACGCCGGTCCCTCCGATCCGGTTCCGGCCGCCGAGCGCGGCGTCGCCTACCTGAAGGCCCATGCGCCGAAGGCCATGGCCTGGTACGTCTCCGTGCCGCAGCCGGACCGGCCGATGATCGCCGTCTACTGGATGGACAGCCTGGAGGCTCCCCTCGGGCAGGCCATGCTCGACGTCGAGACCGGCGCGCCCACCAAGGCACGCGACACCCAGGGCGGCGACTTCTTCTATCGCTTTCATTACGAGCTCCAGATGATGCCGGTCCTCGGCCGCTGGATCGTCGGCGCCGCGGCGATGATCCTTCTCATCGCCCTGATCTCCGGCATCGTCACGCATCGGCGCATCTTCGCCGATTTCTTCACCTTCCGGCGGGACAAGTCGGCCCAGCGCGGCTGGCTCGACGCCCACAACGTCACCGGCGTCCTCGCCCTGCCGTTCCACCTGATGATCACCTATACGGGGATCGTGACCCTCGGCGTGATGTACATGCCCTGGGGCGTGACGGCGGCCTACAAGGGCGACGACCTGCGCTTCTACGTCGAGGCGGCCCAGACCACGACCTGGCGCCCGGCCGCCGGCCGACCCGGCGAGGCCGTGCCGCTGGCGCCGCTGCTGGCCCGGGCCCAGGGCGAGGTGTCGGAACCCCTCGAGATGGTCATCGTCAACAATCCGGGCGATGCCAACGCCACCGTGGTCGCCGTCTTCGAGGAGCCCCACGGCCTCGCCCACCAGCATCCGCAGATCGCCTTCGACGCCACCTCCGGGACCGTCGTCGAGCGGGTCGAGCCCTTGAAGCCGGCCGCCCAGGTCTTCACCAGCTTCATGGGCCTGCACGAGGCGCATTTCGCCAGCACGGCCCTGCGGGCACTGTTCTTCCTCTGCGGGCTGCTCGGCTCGGCCACCATCGCCACGGGCCTCGTCCTCTGGACCGTCGCCCGGGCGCCGAAGGCGGGCGAGGCGCCGGGCTTCGGCCTGCGCCTGGTGCGCGGCCTCAACCTCGGGACGATCCTCGGCCTGCCCATCGGCATGGCGGCGTTTCTCCTCGGCAACCGGCTGCTGCCCGTCGACCTCGCCCACCGGGCGACCTGGGAGGGAAGCGTCTTCTTCGGCGCCTGGGCGCTGGCTGCCTTCGTGTCCCTGCTTCGCCCGCACCGCAGGGCCTGGACCGAGCTGGGCCTCGCCGCCGGCTTCCTGTTCGGCGCCGTGCCGGTGGTCGGCGCGCTGACCACGGATCGCGGCCTGGATTTCCTGGCCTTCGACGCCGCCATGCTGGGGCTGGGCCTCGCCCTGGCCCTCGGGGCGCGCAAGGTTTCCGACTACGAGGCGCGCCGGCAGGCCGCACGCCCCGGCCCGGCCCGGGTGCCCGAAGGTTTCGCGGAAGCATGACGCCGCTCTCCATCGCCCTCAACCTCGCCCTCAGCTTCGCCGGGCTGGCGGCCCTCTGCCTCGCCATGGACCGCCACCACCGGGCCATCGCGGGGCGCAGCCAGACGCGGACCCGCGCCGGGGCGCTGCGGCTCGCCGGCTGGGCCGCCATCGCGGCCTCCTTCGCGGCCGCCGTGGTCACCTCGGACTGGAATTTCGGCCCTGTGCAGTGGATCGGCTCGCTCACCGGCGCGGCGCTCCTGGTGGTCGGGCTGGTGTCCTACCGCCCGGCCTGGATCCGCCCGGCGGCGCTGCTTGCCCTGCCCGTGGCGCTGGCGGCGGCGCTGCTCGCCTGAACCGGCCGGCACCGCTATCCTGGCCGCACCCCTCGCCAGCGCCGGAGCGCCGATGCCCCTCGATCCCGCCCTTGCCGCCCGCATCGCCGAGGCCGTCGCGGCAGGATTTCCCGAGCAGGTCGCCCACACCCAGGCCCTGGTGCGGTTCGGGTCGACGCGGGGCGCGGAGCACGCGATCCAGGATTTCGTCTTCCGGGCCTTCCGCGCCCGCGGCTATGCCATCGACCGCTTCACCATGGACGGGGCCGCCCTTGCCGCCCATCCGGGCGGGGCGGCGATGTCGGAGGCGCATTCGCAGGCGCCCCTCGTCGTGGGCATCCATCGGCCGCGGGCCGAGACCGGGCGCTCGCTGATCCTCCAGGCCCATGTCGACGTGGTACCGCCCGGCCCCGCGGATCTCTGGACCCATCCGCCCTTCGAGCCCGTCATCGACGGCGACTGGATGTACGGCAGGGGGGCGGCCGACATGAAGGCGGGCCACGCCGCCAACCTGTTCGCTCTCGACGCGCTGGCCCGGATCGGCCTTCAGCCCGCGGCCACCGTCACCCTGCAATCCGTGGTCGAGGAGGAATCCACCGGCAACGGCGCCCTGATGACCCATCTGCGCGGCTACCGCTCCGATGCCGTGCTGGTCCCCGAGCCCGAGGACGAGAAACTCGTGCGCGCCAATGTCGGCGTGCTGTGGTTCACCGTCGAGGTCCGCGGCCGTCCGGTCCATGTCCGCGAGATGGGCGCTGGCGCCAACGCCATCGACGCCACCTATCGGGTGATCGGCGCCCTGCGGGCCCTCGAGGCGCGCTGGAACGCCGAGAAGGCGGCCCATCCCCACTTCGCCGACCAGCCCGACGCCATCAACCTCAATGTCGGTCGGATCGCGGGCGGCGACTGGGCCTCCTCGGTGCCGGCCTGGTGCCGGATCGACTGCCGCATCGCCCTCTATCCGGGCGTTTCGGCGGCGGAGGCCGCCCGCGCGGTGGATCAGGCGATCGGCGATTTCGCCCGGGACGACGCCTTCCTGTCGAACACGCCGCCCCGCGTCAGCTTCGACGGCTTCTTCGCCGAGGGCTACGCCCTGGCGGAGGGATCGGAGGCCGAGGCGGCGCTCGGCCGGGCACACCGGACCGCGACCGGCGCGGACCTGCAGAGCTTCATGTCGCCGAGCTATCTCGATACCCGGGTCTACGCCCTCTACGACCGGGTGCCGGCGCTCTGCTACGGCCCGATCAGCCAGAACATCCACGGCTTCGACGAGCGCGTCAGCCTCGCCTCCGTGCAGCGGATCACCACCGCGATGGCCCTGTTCATCGCCGAGTGGTGCGGGACGGAGGCCCGGGACGCTGGCTGACCCGGCGATCCTGCGCGGAAATGTGAGGACCGACGGTGTGGATGGCGCCCCGGCGAAGCCTTGTCGAACCGCGGGGCTACGCTAACCCTCTCCACCGTGACACATCCGCGGACCTTCCCCCTCGCTGCGCCCTCCGGCGTTCCCCGTCAGCCGGCTCGCCCGCGGGTCGTCCCGTCGGCGTTTCTGCCGCTTCTCCTGGGGTTCGCGGCAAGCCCTGCCGGCGCGCAGACCACCGATACGAGTTGCTACGTCACCGGCGGCGGCACCCTGGAGATCTGCCGGGGGAGCGAGGCCGAAGGGGTGTTCTTCGCGCCCCCGGCCTGTGAATCCGCCAGCGGCGTGCAGGTGATCCGCACGACGCCCGGCACCGGACCGCTCCAGGCCGTATACCAGGCCGAGACGCCCCTGATCGCCAAGAAATCCCGGCGCGGCGCTGCGGACGGGGCCTGCGCGCCGCGCCGTGCCACCGACCCCCTCGACGGCGGCTCGGTCCGCTCCGGGGCGATGCCGGAGCAACTCGCCACCACGATGCCGCCGACCCAGGGGCGCCTGTGGGAGATGGCCCGCGAAGTCGCCCGCAGCCAGGAGGGCGCCGGCGCCCAGGAGCGCGGACGCCGCCGCGGCCGTCGCCGGGCCGAACCCGCACCGGCCCCGGCGCCCGAGCCGGCCGGCGAGGGCATCGCGGCCCGGCATCCGATGACGGTGGCGGGGCGCGCCTGGGGTGGGGATGCCTACAGCTACGTGTTCTTCCTCGCGGCGGTGCCCACCGAGGCCGGCAACCGGCACGCGCTGCTCCAGGCCCGCACGCTGGACTTCGCCAGCTTCGACATCCGCGGCCGCACGGAGGCGGGCACGGTCTGGACGCCGTTCGGCGGGGACCGTCCGGAAGCACGCTCCCGCCGCGGCCGGTCGCGGACGCCCGAGGCGCCGAGCCCAAGCGCCGTCCTCGACGAGACCGGGGCGGCGCTCATCGGCAACTGCGCCGGGCAGGGCTTCGACCGCACCGATCTGGTCGGCGCGATCAGCGTGGTCGATCAAGTCTACCACTACTACTACACCGACGTGCTGCCCTCGGACTGCAACGAGCCGGCGGCGAACCGGCGAATGGGCCTCTACCTGCGCACCAGCAGGGATCTCACCGCCGACCGCGTCTGGTCGCCGGCCCGGACCGTCGCCGAGCCGCTGCCGGCCCAGAGCCTGGTGCGGGTGGCCAAGGCCCGGGACATGGACCGCTGGGTGGCGGCCTATCGCTGCAACCGCCCCGCCAACACCATGGACGGTCCCGTGGCCGACATCTGCGTGCAGTACACCGCCGACCTCGCGCCGGGCTCGCTCGCGGGCCTGACCTGGTTCTCGGAGCCGCAGGCGATCATGCGCTCCACCGCTTATCTCGGCCTGCGCTCGGGCGGCGACGGGTCGGGCCGTTTCGGGCGCGGCCAGCATTTCTGGATGACGGACCGGTACGGCAACCTCGCAACCCCGACGAACTACCGCGCCAAGGCCGGCTTCCTGACCTGGCTCGACCGGCTCGCGCCGGGGCCGGGCGGCGCGAACGCGTCCAGCGTGTTCGGCCGCCCCGTCTACTGGGCCACCTGGTCCGTGCGGCCGGTGGCGGCGAAGTAGCGGCCGGGCCCGGCGCGTATCGGTTGGAGCGGGGCATCGGGCTCGACCGTGTGCCCCATCGCGTGCGGTGCGGTCCGGGGCTTGCTGGACCGTCCCTCCGCCCCGCTCGATCGCCCGGGAGACCACCGCATGTCCGAACCTTCGATGCCAGAGTCGGCGCTGCGCCAGCCGGCCCGGGCCGCCATCGCCGCCTTCGTGGGCACCACGATCGAGTGGTACGACTTCTTCATCTACGGCACGGCCGCCGCCCTGGTGTTCGGGCCGCTGTTCTTCGCCGAGGCGACGCCCTTCGTGGCGACCCTGGCGGCCTTCGGCACCTTCGCGGTCGGCTTCTTCGCCCGGCCCCTCGGCGGGCTGGTCTTCGGGCATGTCGGTGACCGGCTCGGGCGCAAGAAGGCGCTGGTGGTCACCCTGGTGATGATGGGCCTGGCCACCACCGGCATCGGTCTGCTGCCGACCTATGCCACCATCGGCATCTGGGCGCCCATCGCCCTCGTGGTCCTGCGCATCCTGCAGGGCATCGCGGTCGGCGGCGAGTGGGGCGGGGCGGTGCTGCTCGCCGCCGAGCATGCCCCGAAGGGACGCTCGACCTTCTTCGCCTCCTTCGCCCAGCTCGGCAGCCCGGCCGGGCAGATCCTGTCGCTGCTGGCCTTCCGCCTCGCCGGGCTGATGGACAGGGAGAGCTTCCTTGCCTGGGGCTGGCGCCTGCCCTTCCTCGTCAGCGTCGTGCTCCTCTTCGTGGGCCTCTTCATCCGCCTCGGCGTCGGCGAATCACCCGACTTCCAGGAGGATCGAGACGCCGCGAGCCGGACGGCCGCCCCGGCCCAGGCCCCGATCCGCGAGGTTCTGATCACCAGCCTGACGCCGCTCGCCCTGGCGGCGGGCGCCAACACCTTCGCGATCGGATCGGTCTACCTCTTCAACACCTTCATGATCACCTACACGACCCAGTATCTCGGCCTGCCCCGGGCGACGATCCTCGACGCGCTGCTGGTGGCGGCCTGCGTCCAGTTCGTGATGACGCCGGTGGGCGCGCGGATCGCCGAGGCGATTCGCAACGAGCGCCTGTTCCTCCAGGGCACCCTGATCTGGGCGATGCTGGCGCCCTATCCCCTGTTCCTCCTGGTCGATCTCGGCTCCGTCCCCGCCCTGACGCTCGGCCTCGCCCTCAACGTGCTCGGCAGCGCCACCTTCTATGCGGTCATCGCCGGCTACGTGGCCGGCGCCTTCCCCACGCGGGTGCGCTACACGGCGATCTCCGTCGCTTACCAGGTCTGCGGCGCGATCGCGGGCGGCCTGACCCCGATCGTCGGCACCCTCCTGGCCGAGCGCTTCCAGGGCCATTGGTGGCCCATCGCCGCCTTCGGCACCACGCTCGCGGCGATTTCGTTCGTGTGCGTCACCGCGCTCGGCCGCTACCGGGTCCGGGCCCTGCGCCTGGAGGCCGCCCGCGCCTGACGGGGGTGGGGCATGCTTGGTCCGACGGCGGTCGCCCCTTGCCCCGGAGCCTCACACCTTATATTGCGACGCGATAGCTCGATCCCGTGACCCGGCGCAGCCGGCCGCATTCCTGCGGCCCGTCGCGTGACGGGCTCTTCTCGCTTCCGGATACCCTATGAAGCTTCGCAACATCGCCATCATCGCCCACGTCGACCACGGCAAGACGACGCTCGTCGACAAGCTGCTGTCGCAGTCCGGATCGTTCCGCGAGAACCAGCGCGTGGAGGAACGCGCCATGGACTCGAACGATCTCGAGAAGGAGCGCGGCATCACCATCCTGGCCAAGGCGACCTCGGTCGTCTGGAAGGACACCCGCGTCAACGTCGTGGACACCCCCGGCCACGCCGATTTCGGCGGCGAGGTGGAGCGCATCCTCTCGATGGTGGACGGCGTGATCGTGCTCGTCGACGCGGCCGAGGGCCCGATGCCCCAGACCAAGTTCGTGGTCGGCAAGGCCCTCAAGATCGGCCTGAAGCCGATCGTGGCGATCAACAAGGTCGACCGTCCGGACGCCCGCATCACCGAAGTGGTGAACGAGGTGTTCGACCTCTTCGCGGCCTTGGACGCCACCGACGAGCAGCTCGACTTCCCGATCCTCTACGGGTCCGGCCGCGCCGGCTGGATGGCGACGGCGCCCGACGGCGACCAGAGCGAGGGCCTCGCCCCGCTGTTCGACCTCGTGCTCGAACACGTGCCCCAGGCCAAGGTCGAGGAGGGTCCGTTCCGGATGCTCGGCACCCTGCTGGAGGCCAACCCGTTCCTCGGTCGCATCATCACCGGCCGCATCGCGTCCGGCACCGTAAAGCCGAACCAGGCCATCAAGGTCATGGACCGCACGGGCAAGCTCGTGGAGACCGGTCGCGTCTCGAAGATCCTGGCCTTCCGCGGCCTGGAGCGCGCGCCCATCGATGTGGGCGAGGCCGGCGACATCGTCTCCATCGCGGGCCTCGTGAAGGGCACCGTGGCCGACACCTTCTGCGATCCGCAGGTCGAGACCCCGATCCAGGCCCAGCCGATCGATCCGCCCACCGTCACCATGTCCTTTATCGTCAATGATTCGCCGCTGGCCGGCACCGAGGGCGATAAGGTCACGAGCCGCATGATCCGCGACCGCCTGTTCAAGGAGGCCGAGGGCAACGTCACGCTCAAGATCGAGGAGGCGGCCGACAAGGATTCGTTCTTCGTCTCGGGCCGCGGCGAACTCCAGCTCGCCATCCTGATCGAGACCATGCGCCGCGAGGGCTTCGAGATCGCCGTCTCGCGTCCCCGCGTGGTGCTCTCCAAGGACGAGAACGACAACGTCCTCGAGCCGGTCGAGGAGGTCGTGGTCGACGTCGACGAGGAGTATTCCGGCGTCGTCGTGCAGAAGATGTCCGAGCGCAAGGCCGAGATGATCGAGATGAAGCCGTCGGGCGGCTCCCGCCTGCGGCTCGTCTTCCATGCGCCCACCCGCGGCCTCATCGGCTACCAGGGTGAGCTCATGACCGATACGCGCGGCACCGCGATCATGAACCGTCTGTTCAAGGCCTACGAGCCCTACAAGGGCGAGATGCCCGGCCGCCGCAACGGCGTGCTGATCTCCAACGACAAGGGCGAGGCCGTGGCCTACGCCATGTGGAACCTTGAGGATCGCGGCCCGATGATGATCGAGCCCGGCGCCAAGGTTTACCAGGGCATGATCATCGGCGAGCACAACCGCGAGAACGATCTCGAGGTGAACGTGCTCAAGGGTAAGAAGCTCACCAACATCCGCACCACCTCGAAGGACGAGGCCGTGCGCCTGACGCCGCCGATCCGCATGACCCTGGAGCGCTCGCTCGCCTGGATCCAGGACGACGAGCTGATGGAGGTCACGCCGAAGTCGATCCGCCTGCGCAAGACCTACCTCGACCCCAATGAGCGCAAGCGCTTCGAGCGCTCGGGCGGCGTCGCCTAAGGACGCACACCCTTCTCAAGCACAGACGATGGGAGGCCGGGCGAAAGCCCGGCCTTTTTTCGTTTTTCCGTCCCGCCTCTCGCGCCCTCGGCGGCGCCTCAGGATCGCAAAATAATACCTAGAATATATTTATTACCAACGTTAGGTTGGATCATGTTTAGCGTTCCCGCTTTCGATCGCCCCCGCCCTGCAGCCTTCCCCAGGTGGCCCCTGCGACGACCTCGATCCCGCCCCGGTCGGAGACCGGCCTCTTCGGGTCTGCCCGGTCCGTTCGGACGCGAGTCGCGGGCGCCCACGCTGTCGTGCTCCGCAACGCCGTGCGGGGAAGCCCGGCAGGCGGCCGGGCCTGTCCGTCTTCGCCCCGGTGCCGGTCCGGCGATCGGATGACGCCGGAACACGCGGTCGAGATGGATGCGCAAGCGTTGGAGTGTTTCGGATGGACCTGCAGCGAGGCCGCGAGTTCGATCAGTTTCTCGTCGTCCTGGACCGGTTGTGCCAGCGCTTCGCGAAGTATCGTCCGGAGTATCGCAAGGGGCTGGACGAGTACTCGCTGCGGAACGAGTACCTCGATCCATTCTTCGAGGCGCTGGGCTGGGACGTCAGGAACACGAAGGACGACCCGCCCTTCATGCGCGACGTGCGGGTCGAGTACAGGGCCTATGACGGCGTCATCAACGGCAAGGCGGATTACGTCTTCCGGATCGGCGGGTTCGATCGCTTCGTCTGCGAGGCGAAGAAGTTTCCCGAGAAGCTGGAGAACCACCGGTTCCAGCTGCAGAACTACGTCTACAACCTGCGTCTCTGGATCGGCCTGACGACGAATTTCGACGAGTTGAACCTGTTCGTCGTCGGGGGGAAGCCGAGTCGGGAGAAGCCGTTCAGCGTCGTGCCGGGCTGGCGCCTCTGCTACCAGGATTACCGGGATGCGGCGCCCAAGATCTGGGACCTGCTGTCACGGCAAGCCGTCGCGGCCGGTTCCCTGGAAGCCTTCATCCAGAACCTGCCCAAGGTCACCTCCCGGACCGACCGGCAACTCTGGCTGATCAAGCCGGACCGCAACCGGGCCGTCGATACCGATTTCCTGCAATACCTCGAAGGCGAGCGCGCCCGGCTGGCCAAGTCCCTGATCCGGCACAACGCAGCCCTGCACTGGGACGTGGAGTCGATCAACGAGGCCGTCCAGGTGATCCTCGATCGCCTCATCTTTCAGAGGGTCTGCGAGGACCGCGACATCGATACCTTCCAGACGCTCCGGCAGGCATTGGCGCTCTGGGAACGGCACGGACGCCGGAAGGGCGAGCTGTGGACCGTGATCGTCGGCAACCAGGCGAACATGCGGGCGGCCTTCAACGGCGGGCTCTATGGACGGGCCGGAGCGCCGGCCCACTTCGTCGAGTCCTGCGTGGTCGATGACCGATGGCTCGCCGATTTCATCGATCATCTGGCCGGTGACGAGTCGCCCTATCTCTTCAGCACCCTGCCGATCGAGATCCTGGGGTCGGTCTACGAGCGCTTCCTCGGTTCGGTCATCGACGAACAGGGGAACGTCACCCCGAAGCCCGAGATCCGGAAGCAGGGCGGCGTCTTCTACACGCCCGAGCACATCGTCGCCCACATCGTCGACGGCGCCCTGGCGCCGCTCCTCGACGGCAAGACGCCGGAACAGATGCGTCGCATCCGGATCCTCGATCCGGCCTGCGGGTCCGGAACCTTCCTGATCCGTGCATTGGAAAAGCTCTTTCAGGCGCATATCCACTATTACCATCTCAACGTGGACAAGCGGGACGGCAAATCCGTCTATCTCGACGCCCATGGCGACCTGAAGCTGACCAGCGAGCTGAAGAAGCGCATCGCCAAGGATTGTATCTTCGGCGTCGATATCGATCGCCAGGCCACCGAAGTCTCGGAGATGTCGATCTATCTCAAGATCCTCGAGGGCGAGACCCAATCCACCCTGGGGCGGCAGAGGGTACTGTTCCCGAACGAGACGTTTCTTCCGGACCTGACCGGCAACATCCATGTCGGAAACAGCCTCGTCGGACAGGATGCCTACGCGCTTCTGCCGGCCGGCCTGCGGATCACCGAGGCGAAACCGTTCTCCTGGGAGCTGTCGTTTCCGGAGGTCCGTGCCCGCGGCTGGTTCGACGCGGTCATCGGCAATCCGCCCTACGACGTCATCGAGAAGGAGCGCGGCGCGGCCTCCTGGCCCCACGACGTCTTCCGCGCCTACCTCGCCCGGACGGACCGACTGGACGCCGCGAAGGGCGGCAAGCTGAACCTGTTCCGGTTCTTCCTGATCCAGAGCCTGCAGCTCGTCAGGCACAACGGTTCCCTGGGCATGATCGTGCCCATGGCGCTGCTCGCCGACTTCAGCTGCAAGACGACGCGCCTCGCGGTCCTGGATCAGGTCGACGAGCTGAACGCGCGGGCCTTTCCCCAGAAGGACATCCGCCAGCATCGCGTCTTCTACGATGCCAAGCTGTCGACGGTGGTCGTCGGAGGCCGCAAGCGCCCGCCGTCCCGGCGCAAGCACAACCCGCGCATCAGCCTCCACGTCTATCCCCGGGCGTCGTTCGACGATCCCTCCCGGGACGTCACGATGCGACGGAGCGAACTGGCGGCCATCGATCCCCTGGGCCTGCCGATCCCGATCACCGATCAGGCCTCATGGGAGCTGGCCAAGAAGCTGCATCAGGCGAACTCGGTCGCGCGCCTCGACGGAATCGCGGGGATTCGGATCGCGCGCGGCGAGATCAACCAGACGATCTACCGCGCCTACATCACGGACGATCCCCGGCACAGCAGGCTCCTGAAGGGCGTGGAGGTCTCCGCCTACGCGATCCATCGCACCCTGAGCCAGGGGCGCGTCGAATGGTTCGACCGTGCGCGCTACGAGCAGGCCCACATCACGCCGGATGCCGTCGGCGTCCGGCGCATCGCGACCCAGAGGATCACTGGCGTGGACGAGCGGCATCGGATCGTCGCGACCCTCTCGGAGCCGGGCTGGTACTTCGCCGATTCGACCAACGCGGTCGTCGTCGCACCGACCTGCGATCTGTCCCCGGAATACATCCTCGCCTGCCTGAACAGCCAGCTGCTGCAATGGCGATTCCAGCTGACCAGCTCCAACAACAATGTCGGAACGAACGAACTCGCCGCCCTGCCGATCAAGTTGCTCGACCTCGGAGATGCCGGCGAGGCCCGGACGCACGCTGCGATCGTCGCCCAGGTCGGACACCTGATGCAGCTGGGTGCGCGCCTCAATGCCAATCCCAGCGTGAAGGTCCGGGCGGAGGCGATCGAGCGCTTCCGAGAGGTTCGCTCCAATCTCGATCGGACGATCGAGACGCTCTACAGCCTGACGACGGATGAAGCGGCTCTGGTCCATCGCAGGTTCGCGGCCCCACCGTGAGCGGGCGACGGGCGGGGCCGTCGCCCGCTCACGTCTCCTTCGCCCGTTCCCGCAGCAGGTACTTCTGCACCTTGCCGGTCGAGGTCTTCGGCAACTCTCCGAACACGATGTGGCGCGGGAGCTTGTAGCCGGCCAGCCGCTCGCGGCACCAGGCGATGAGGACGTCGGCCTCCACGGTGGCATCGGGCTTCAGCTCGACGAACGCCATCGGGGTCTCACCCCACTTCGCGTCGGGGCGGGCCACGACCGCGGCGGCGGAGACGGCGGGGTGGCGGAACAGGGCGTCCTCCACCTCGATGGAGGAGATGTTCTCGCCGCCCGAGATGATGATGTCCTTCGAACGATCCTTGAGCTGGATGTAGCCGTCCGGATGCTTGACCCCGAGGTCGCCGGAGCGGAACCAGCCGCCCGCGAAGGCGGCCTGCGTCGCCCTCGGGTTCTTCAGGTAGCCGCGCATCACCACGTTGCCGCGGAACATCGCCTCGCCCATCGTCTCGCCGTCGGCGGGCACGGATTCGCAGGTCTCGGGATCGCGGATGTCGAAGCCCTCGAGCACGGGATAGCGCACGCCCTGGCGCGCCATCCTGGCGGCGCGGACCTCGTCGTCGAGGGCGTCCCAGTCCCGATGCCAGGCATTCACCACGGCCGGGCCGTAGGTCTCGGTGAGACCGTACAGGTGGGTGACGTCGAAGCCGGCGGCCCCCATGGCGCCGAGAACCGCCTGGGGCGGCGGCGCGGCCGCCGTCAGGAAGGCGACCCGCCGGGGCAGGGGGCGGCGCTCCGCCGCGGGCGCGTTCAAGAGGAGCTGCATCACGATCGGCGCGCCGCACAAATGCGTGACGCCATGCTCGGCCAATGCCGCATAGAGCGCGCCGGCCCGGACCTGGCGCAGGCAGACATGGGTGCCGGCGACCACCGAGAGGGTCCAGGGAAAGCACCAGCCGTTGCAGTGGAACATCGGCAGGGTCCAGAGATAGACCGGGTGCTGCCCGAGGTTGCCCGTGATGACGTTGCCGAGGCAGAGCAGGGCGGCGCCGCGATGGTGGTAGACCACGCCCTTCGGGTCGCCGGTGGTGCCCGACGTGTAGTTCAGCGAGATCGCGTCCCACTCGTCGCCGGGCATCGCCCAGTCCCAGGCCGGGTCGCCCTCCGCCAGCAGGGCCTCGTAGCCGAGGCTGCCGACCGCCGTGCCGGGGCCGGTGAATTCCGGATCGTCGACGTCGATCACCAGGGGCTTGACCCGGGCCTGGGCCAGCGCCGGAGCTACAACCTTCGAGAATTCCCGGTCGGTGATCAGCACCTTGGCCTCGCCGTGGTCGAGGCAGAAGGCGAGACCGGCGGCGTCCAGGCGGGTGTTCAGGGTGTTCAGCACGGCGCCGGTCATCGGCACCCCGTAATGGACCTCGATCATCTCGGGCGTGTTGGCGAGGACGACCGCGACGGTGTCGCCGCGCCCGATGCCGCGTGCCGCGAGGGCCGCCCCGAGGCGGCGGCAGCGCGCGTAGAGCTCGGCATAGCTGCGCCGCAGGGGGCCGTGGATCACCGCACAGTGATCCGGGAAGACCCGCGCCGACCGGTCGAGGTAGCTCAGGGGCGTCAGCGGCTGGTAATTCGCCGGGTTCCGGTCGAGGTCCCGGTCATAGATCGATGGCGCGGCCCTGGCGGCCGTCGTTGAGGCGGTCATCGGCGTATCTCCCTGGCGGGAGAGTACCCCGTCGCGGCGTTCCGACAAATCGCCCCGGATCATCGCCCACAAGGGGCCTTGCGTGGCGACGCAGGCCCGAACGGGCGGCAGTTGCGGCAGCGGCGCCCTGTCTCAGGTGGTAGGCGATCTCCCGGCCGCCGGAGCGGATCGGCGACGCGGTGCCCAGGGGAAGGGTGTCCCCCGCGAGGGAGACGAGGCGCGGCTGGGTCTGCCCGAGCCCGTTCGGGAACAGGGACACGGCCATCGTGCGGGAGAGCAGACCCTCCGCCGCGATTCCAGCGTCCTCGGTTCGGACCGGACGGACAACCTCCTGAACGCGCACATCCAGGCGACGCAGGGTAGTGAGCTGCCGACGGCGCGGACATGACGATCCGCGGGAGCTGACGGGCTGCCAGACGAATGCGCTGCTCCGAGCGACTGAAAGGCAGATGGATCCTGCGCGTCTGCGTTTCGCTCAGAACGCTTTGCTTCGGATCTGGCGAATGCCGGATACGCTGCGGCATGAAAGCCGATCACGACATCGGCCACAACATCGCATCCCATTTCGCCCTCCCGCTGCCGGAGGCCGTATCGAAGCATCTTCCGCAGTCCAGACTTGCTGCCCAGGCTGCTGCAATGCGGCAGGCGACTTCCATAGTGATATGCGCGGCGTGACATGGTTACGATATCATCGCCCGGCTTCTCTTAGCGGCTGTCGGCAAAGCTTGTTCATGCGGCAACGTTTCAGGCGCCGCGCTCCCTCGCTCGGTTCATGACCCTCAGGCGAAGGGGGCGCCCCGCAACGGCACCGCCGAGGCCGTCCGTGATCGAGAGCGGGAAACACCGCGCGATGCCCCCGAGCACGCCAGCGAGGAACTCTTTCTGAGCCGCATCGTCGCCCGTAAGCTTCGCGTGCGTGATCCGCGGTTGCCCCTGGAGGCTGCCATCACGCCTGATGCTGAGCAGCACCGTGACCTCTGAGCCGGCCGAGCCTGCCGGGCCCCCCACCGACTGCGAACACGAGCCGAGAGCCTGCCACAGCCCGGCCAGGGTCGATGCCGGCTCAGCGCGGGCGGCGGGAGTGGTCGCGACGGCCAGTACCAGGGCGAGGATCGGAGAGCGCATGCGGTCCGCAGACGATCAACGGGCCTGCGGCTCGGCGGGCTGAGCCCCACGGAGGGCCTCCCCGAGATCGTCGTCCTCCTCGTCATCGGGCTCCTCGGTGGAGTACCCGTCCCGGTCCGGAGCCGACAGTTCTCTTTGCCCGCGTGGCTTCCCGTCCAGGCCGAGATCACGCTCACGCTTCGTGCGTGGCGCTTCGCGCGTGCTCGGGCCATCGGATGGAGGCTGAAGGCTCTGCGCGCTCGCATGCGCCGCCATGAACAGGCTGATGGCCACCAGCAATAGGGTCGCGCGTTTCATGGGAATGCTCCGAGGCCGGCGGTTCCAGACCCATGCACGGTCCTACACCCTGCTTCGCCCCGTGTCCGCTTCCGCCGTCCGCTGCCGGTCGGGGGGGCTTCGAACGGCCGATAGCAGGGTCGTACGGGGCGTGCGGGCGGCTTACGTAAGGGTGCGAAAACCGCGTTCCGAACCTGGACCGCCCGCGTGCTGCCCAGACAAAAAGCCGGACCGAGCGGCAGTCGGCACCATCACCCCGAACGCGCTGTTTTTGTTGGAGAATAATGGTGCTGCTGGACAGGATTGAACTGTCGACCTCCTCATTACCAATGAGGTGCTCTACCACTGAGCTACAGCAGCTAAACGTCCTGGGTTGCGGCGAGGGCCGTGCGAACCGGACGGACGGGCAATTAGCCGATCATCATCCCCTTGGCAATCGCATCGCAGCGAATTGTGTCGGTTTCTCTCGGGTCGGTGGCCGAATTCCCACGGGCGCGGCGGGGACGTCGCCCGCCCGTCTCAGGCGAGGGCGCCGGTTTCCCGCTTGCAGGCGGCACGGATGATCGCGGCGAGCCCCGCCTCCGCCACGGCGTCGGCCGCCTCGGACGGCTTGAACCAGCGATCCTCGCGCTGATGGCGCTCCGGCCAGTGCTTGAGCTGCTTGCGCACCTCAAGAGGAAACACCTTCACCTGGCACAGGACCGCATCGCGGCTCTTCAGGCGCTTCTCGTAGAGGTAGAAGCCGAGGGGACGCTTGCCGACGGTGCCGAGGAGGCCGGCCTCCTCGTAGGCTTCCCGGGCGGCGGCGTCGTAGGGCTTGCGCCCCTTCATCGGCCAGCCCTTCGGGATCACCCAGCGCCGGCTCTCCCGCGAGGTGATGAGCATGATCATGAAGCCGCCATCGGGCATTCGCCGGAACGGCAGAACACCAACCTGCCGTCGCGGGGCCAGATCCGCTTCGCCCGCATGCGCACTCATCGGTCGGAAACGCCGGACCGACCGGCAAGTTCGACCCTGATGCGTCCTGGCCCGGACACGCCAGCGATCGACGGGCACGGCCCGGGGAATTCGTTTGCCGGAACCCGGGACGGGGTCGTGATGGCCTGCTGAACCGGTCGGTGGGAATCCACGATACGCTCAATCCCGCACAGGTTGTGAACGAGGGCTTGTCCGCGGCATCGCGCGCTCGACAGCACCGCCTTAGCGGCCCTGTCCCGTTCGGTTCAAGAAAAACTTACCCGGCAAAATTACTGGCCTTCCAGGGAGCGGCGGCGTCCGAAGCCGGGCTCGGCGGCTCGGCGGGGTGCGGGGCCGGCGCTCCGGTCCCTTACCCGGCCGCACTGAGGTTCTCGATCAGGGCGTTCAGGTCGGCCCGCATGGCCTGCACCTCCGGCTCCGACATGTTGAGCTGGCACATCACGGATTCTCGCACGGCGGCCGCCTCGGCCCGGAGCCCCTGTCCGCGCGGCGTGAGCGCGATCTCGACCTCGCGCTCATCGGAGCGCCGTCGGCTCCGGACGAGGAAGCCCGCCACCTCCAGGCGTTTCAGGACAGGGGTCAGGGTGCCGGAATCCAGGCGCAGGCGCCGCCCGATCTCCGAAACCGTGATGCCGTCGGTCTCCCACAGCACCAGGAGGACGAGGTATTGCGGGTAGGTCAGGCCCATCCGCTCCAGCATCGGGCGGTAGGACTTCGTCATCCGGTGGGCGGCCGCGTAGAGGGCGTAGCAGAGCTGGTTGTCGAGGAGCAGCGGATCGGTGAGGGGCGCGGTTGTCTCGCGGGAAGCGTCCATCATGCATGCCATGCCACTGAAATCCCGAAGCCCGCGACCGCGGCGTCCCAGCAAGACGACGGGGACCGCCCCTGCGGACAATCGAGGATAGCGGACGTAGATGCCTCTAGTATATGCCTGTTTCGCCGCAGCGATAACAGGATCCCGGCCTTCTGTCGCCCTCCGGATCCGGTGATGTCTCGCCGGCTGAGCCGGGATCCGCGGCGTCCGGCCGGGGTCAGGCAGCCGCGTTCTCGGGCGGATGCTCCGCGATCAGGCCGACAATGTCGGTCCACCGCGAGACGAAGGCGGCGACGCAGTCGGGATCGAAATGCGTCCCGGCCTGTGCCTCGATGTGCTGGCGAGCCCGCTCCAGGGACCAGGCCTTCTTGTAGACCCGCTCGGAGATGAGGGCGTCGAACACGTCGGCCACCGCGATGATCCGGCCGGCCAGGGGAATCTCGGTGTTCCTCAAGCCCTGGGGGTAGCCTTCGCCGTCCCAGCGCTCGTGATGGGTGAGGGCGATGTCGGAGGCGAGCTGCAGCAGGTGGGACGGGCTGTCATGGAGCATGCGGTAGCCCCGCAGGGCATGCTGCTTCATCTCCTCGCGCTCGGCCTCGGTGAGGGCGCCCGGCTTCATCAGGATATGGTCCGGGATGCTGATCTTGCCGATGTCGTGCATGGTCGACGCGAAGGCGATGTCGTTCGCCTCCTGCTCCGGGAGGCCGAGGCCCTCGGCGATCGCGATGGCGCAGCCGGCGACGCGGGTCAGGTGGCCCCCCGCCTGGTCGTCGCGGAACTCCGCGGCCAGCATCAGGCGGCGGATGATCTCCCGCTCCCGGGCTGCGGCCTCGACGACGGCCCGCTCGACGGTGTGGGCCGCCAGCCGGCCCTGGTGCTCGGCGGCCCGGCGGGCGAGGGCGAGTTCGATCAGGTTGCCGACCCGGGTCCGCAGATCGAAGGGATCGACCGGATACGCCATGAGATCGGTGGCCCCGGCGGCCGCGGCCGCGCGCCGGACCGGTGGCGCATCGTCGGCCGCGATCAGCAGGATGGGCGTCCGAGCCTGCGCCCCCAGGCCGCGCACCCGTGCGATCAGCGCGAGCACTGCGCAGGACTCCTGGGCGCCCGCCTCGACGACGATCAGGTCGCAGGCCGGCAGAGGGCCGCGATCGGTCGCGAGATCCTGGGGCAGGCCGCTGACGGGGCGGATCACGCAGCCGAGGGGGGCCAGGACGCGGATGAGATGCAGGGGCGCGGAGCCGGCCAGGACGGCGATCACGGCAGTGGCGGCGTCCGATGCCATCCCTGGGCTTCCCGATCCTGTCAATCCCCGTACGGCGTCCAAGGCGTCGCCGACGGGTTTCCGATTCGCGTCCCGCAGACCGTCGCACCGCCCCGGTTAAGCAACGCTGAAGACCCCGGCGCATCCGAACCGCGACACCGCCGGCTCCCTCGTCTTCTCCTCGGCCACGCTTTCCCGCGATCCCCGCTTGTGAAAGCCGGAGCACTCGTGCTAGTGACCGCCCGTCTCATCGAGGCGCCTTCGCGGAGAGGTGGCAGAGCGGTTGAATGCACCGCACTCGAAATGCGGCATGCCTGCAAGGGCATCGGGGGTTCGAATCCCCCCCTCTCCGCCACTTCGATCAGCAATCTCAGTGACGGAAGCACGATCGCTGAGCGGCTGATGTCTCCGCTTTTCGCTGCACCCGCTGCCGGTAGACGTCAGGCCACGCTCACGGCACGCTGCCGTCAGGCGCGTGGAGAACCCGTGTGGACGGAACGCAGTCGGTTGCATCCCGCGAGGCCGTCCTCGCGCAGTATTACCTCATCCGAGCTTCGATGCAGTCTGTGCTCCGCCAAGCCGTGAGCTGCTGCCGCAAACCTGATTTCGATCGGGCGGCCAAGCGCCTCGATCTATGGGACCAAAAGCAGCGCGACGATGGCACAGTGTTCGACATGCTGTGCGACATCGCCCTTATGGAGCGGAATCAGCGCGGTAGGCGCGTCTACGACCGGTTCCTCCAGAACGGGGCTGTCCATCTGGATGCCGGAGACCTGGAGATCGCTCGACGGATGGCTGCGGCTTCGTTCTCGATCTTCCAGGTTACGGGCTGGCACGACGCTGCAGGGGTTTGGTTAGACGACTTACTCGTCGCGGGGCGGCGGCTCTGGTTGGTCGATGAAGGTCTCGAAGCGTCGGCTCCTGAGGGGCCCGCCATAGCCATGCGCGTGTTCGACGCCGGCCCGTTCCACGCCGGCTTCGGGATCGTGGTCATGCCCGACCCTGAACTCATTGAGTTCTGCGCTGCTGCTGCATCAAGAGGGCAGCCTCTTCCGGTCCGCCGTTCTCTGGCAGCGGCGTTCTACGATGAGGCAATCGCGCGTGCTGCTCTAAATGACCCCGCGATATTGCCGGCGTCTGACTCACTCTTCCACGGCAGCGAAGCAGCGATCGTTCTGTATCCAGCGCCGGCTTGGCTGTGACTTATCTCGGTGAGGGGTCAACCCCTGCTCTGGATGAATGCGGTGGTGCCTCTCCTCTGGCTGCAGGACCAACGTCGTAGATGCCTTGGGCGGTCGACCGCGCAAGTTCTCGGCGGAGCTCAGCGAGGTCCACGATGATGCCATTCGACGCTAAGTCCGCCTGCACGCGCTCCACCAAGGCGTCGCCTCGCAGGCCCTGCACCGATGCGCCCAGTAACTCTTGGGCATATGCGCCTGCACCCTGCCCATCGATACCAAGCTTTTGTGCCGCATAGGCTGCCAGCGATCTAACCCCTTGGCAGTGCATCATAAATCGCGCTTCTTCCGCACGAACAAAAAGCATTTCTGCTGCGCGTTCCCGTTCTTCAAACAGCTTGGACACGGGGCGTCTCCAGATTATCGAGTGGCTGATTGAGGCTATCGCAGAACCGATCTTCTCCTGATCCTACTCCGAAGCCTCGTGCGTACAACGGGTTTATTCAGCAGGAGCACTCGCTCGCACCGAGTCCTGCTGGCCTGAGCTTGGCTGCATCGAAGCACGTCGTCTTCCTATCGAACGCCGCTACGAAGGTCCGATCACGCAAAACCGCTGCCCTGAACCGATCCGTCTTCGTCCGATGGATTGCTCTTCGGCGCCTCTGTGCCGTTGTCTTACGCACACCCGGCTTCCAGTCGCTGAGCATCGTCGCCATCGCGACGGCGAAGCGCCGAGGCGAACGTCTGTCGCTCCGTTGGTGCGACGTAGACCTGGTTCAGTGCGTTGCACACCGCGCTCTGACCAAGGACGGCGACACGCGTCACGTTCCGCTGACGCCGCGTGCCGTGAGCGCCTAACTGACACTCCGAGCCGAACGTTCCCTTCCGACGGAACGCCTCTTCCCGATGCGCGCGGGTGGCCCTGACCAGACCTGGATGCGCCTGCGCGAGCGCGCGGGCAGCAACGACCATCGCCTCCACGAACTCCGACACGCGGCCGTCACGGGCCTGTTCGAGGGCGGACTCGGCATGGCTGACGTCGGGGCGACCAGCGGGCACAGGGAGCTTCGCATGCTGTCGCGCGACACGCGCCTTCGAGCGGCTGACCGCGCCGAACGCTGACGCTGGCGGCGAACCGTCATCCTCGCGAAGGACGCGATGTCCTCGGGAAATCCCTCTGGGTCGAGAGGGATTCCTTTTGTGCTCACGACACGTTCCCCCCGGTCCTGCGCAGCGCCAGGCTGTCGAACGGCAAAGATCAAATCGCCAGGACGGCCCAGCCCTGGGGGCCGAGGCTCACCCGAGCATCCGGCGTTCCGGGCGCTGCCAGCGACGCCTCCCCGGCCTCGACGATGCGCGCATTCGGCGCCGGCAGGAGCAGGCCGGCCTCGGCGAGGTTCAGGGCGAGGAGGAGGTGCTGGGTTCCGTCACCCACCGCGAGCACGAGCTGTTCGTTGGTCAGGTGGAGCGTCCGCGTGCGGGCGCGGTGCAGCCAGGGATGCCGGCGCCGCAGGGCGATCAGGGTCTGGTGCAGACGGTAGATCGGCCAGCCATAGGGGGCGAGCCCGGCGGGCGTGTCCGGGAAAGCCGGCCGGATCGCATCGTCCCCGCCGACACGCTCCTCCTTCACGCCGCGGAAGGCCTGCTCGTCGCCCGCATAGATCGAGGGTGTGCCGCCGCAGACCAGCAGGATCGCGAGGGCCTGGGGGAGGTGGCGCTCGTCGGCGAGGCGGCTCGCGATCCGCGTGACGTCGTGGTTGCCCACGAAGGTCAGCGGCACGAAGGCGTCGAGGAAGCCGTTGTGGCGGTCGAGCGCATGGGCCAGTTCGAACAGGTTGCGGTCGTTGAGGGCGCTCCAGATGGCTTTCCAGAGCTCGTACTGGGTCACCGCATCCAGGCCGGTGTCGCGCACGATGGCGGCGTAATCCCCGTGGATGACCTCGCCGACGAGGTAGGCGTCCGGATGGACCGACCGCACACGCGCCAGGACGTCGGACCAGAAGCGCCGGGGCACGGCGTAGGCCGCATCGAGGCGCCAGCCATCCACCCCCAGGGCGAGCCAATGCGTCATGACGGAGATGACGTAGTCGGCCACGGCGGGTGCGTCGTGGTTCAACGTCACGAGCTGCCGGTGTCCCTCGAAGCAGGCGTAGTCCGGCTCCGTGCCCGGATCGGTGCCCCGGGGCCAGGACAGCCGGAACCACGCGGCCCTGGGCGCCTGCGGCCCTTGCGCCAGAACCTCGGCGAAGGCGGGATGGTCGCGGCCGACATGGTTGAAGACGCCGTCGAGGAGCACGCGCAGGCCCCGCGCATGGGCGGCCTCGATCAAGGCGACGAGATCCGCCTCGTCGCCGAGCCGCGGATCGACCCGGAAGGGGTCGATCGTGTCGTAGCCATGGGTCGAGGCGGCGAAGACCGGTCCGAGGGCCAGCCCCGTGGCGCCGAGCTCGACGGCATAGTCGAGCCAGGCCTGGACATGGCCCAGGCGATGCACGACGGGAGCGCCCTCGACGGTCTCGGATTCGGCTCCGACGAAGCCGAGCGGGAAGACCTGCCACCAGATCGTGTGTTCCAGCCAATCGGGCACGGCACCGCCTTGTTTCAGGAGTTGCAGGGAAACCCGCCGCTCGGGTCGGCGGTCCACATCCGAGCGGTGTTCGCCCTTCACAAGTTCGCGTTGAACCGATCGTCGCGTTCGAAAGAGCCGGTCCGATGTGACGCTTTCGAACGTTCGACGCCTTCGGGCGCCCTCAGGCCGCCTTCACCGCCATCAGGAACGTTCCGACCTCGTGACGGAGGCTCTCCGAATGATGGGAGAGTTCCTGCGCGGCGCCGAGCACCTGCGCCGCGGCACTGCCCGTCGAGTCGGCGCCCAGGCGCACATCGTTGATGCTACCGACGACCTGGCCGGTTCCGTTCGCCGCCTGCTGCACGTTTCGGGCAATCTCCTGGGTCGCGGCGCCCTGCTGCTCCATGGCAGCCGCGATGGCGTTCGAGGCTGCCGCCATCTGCCCGATCGTGCTGCCGATGGCCTGGATGGCCGCGACGGAGGCCTGGGTGACGCCCTGGATGGACGCAATCTGCCCCGCGATCTCCTCCGTCGCGCGCGTGGTTTGACCGGCAAGTTCCTTCACCTCGGACGCGACCACGGCAAAACCCCGTCCGGCCTCGCCTGCCCGAGCCGCCTCGATGGTGGCATTCAGGGCAAGGAGGTTCGTGTGCCCGGCGATCTTGTTGATCATCGCGACGACGGTCTCGATCCGCTCGGCGGCACTGGCGAGTTGCCGGACCAGTCCGTCCGTGCGGCGAGCCTCATCAGCTGCCTGCTGCGCGATGCGGGCCGACTGACCGGCCTGCTGCGTGATTTCCTGGATGGATGCGGACATTTCCTCCGTGGCCGCAGCGACGGTCTGCACATTCGCGGAGGTGTGTTCGGCGGCCCGCATCGCCGTGCCGGATTGCCGGGTCGTCTGCTCCGCGGTGCCTGCCATGCCCCGGGCCGTGGCCTCCATCTCGGTGGAAGCACCGGCCAGACCCTGCGTGAGAACGGAGACATTCGCCTCAAACGCCTTCGTCAGGGCGTCGAGATGGTCGGCGCGTCGCATCTTCGCATCCGCCTCCTCGGCTGCCGCGGCGTCAGCCTGCTCCTTGGCGATGAGTGCGTCCTTGAAGACCTGGACGGCCCGCGCCATGGCACCGAGCTCGTCGGACCGGTGGGAACCCGGAACAGCCACGCCATGGTCTCCGGCGGCCAGGCGCTGCATCGCGCCGGTCATGGCCGCCACCGGCCCGGACACGCCGCGGCCGACACGCCATGCGAGGAGCCCGCCGATCACCAGGGCCACGCCACCGATCCCGATGACAAGCTGGCTCAGCTGGCTGGCATCCGCGGTCATCACCGCCATGATCTGCTGCTGTTCCCGGACCGCCCGCTCACGGGTCTCCTTGCCCAGGCCGATCAACGCGTCGCCCGTCTGCTTCAGGTTCTGATACGCCACCTCGACCTCGCCGGCGCCCTGCAGGACACCGTCGAGGGCCGCCTTGAAGGCTGCGACCTTCCCGTTCGCGACTTTGAGCGAGGCTTGGAGCAGGCCGGCTTCGTCGAGCCGGGACAGGGCCAGGAGTTCCCGGGTGTAGCGGCCGAACTCGACCGTGGCCGTGCTGGCATCCGCCGGATTGTTGCTGGAGCGGAAAAGATAGACCGCGCTCATGCCGGCCTGAAGGGCCCGGTCGGCGCGGAAGGTCGCGGCGGCAAGACCCGGTTCCTGCGCGGCGAGCTGCGCCATCGCGTAACCGGCGTTGGAGAGCGCTGCACCGAGCTTGACCAGATCCCCGAGGGCGGCTTTCCGCTTCTGCATCGCGCCGACGAGTGCGTCGGTGCCGGTGACGTAGTCGAGGGCCCGACTTCTGATCGCCGCATCCTGGCTGCCCGAGGGTTGGCCGCCGCTGTCAGCCTTCAGGGCGCTGAGACCGGTCTTCAGGTCGCTCAGCATGTCGCCCTGTTCCGTGCGCATGTAGTTGAGCACCAGGCGCCGCACCCCGTTGAGGAGCAGTTCGAAAGCGCTGGCCTCCTCGGCGGCCTGCATGCGGGAGCGGGTGCTCTCGATCTCCGCGTTGAGCACGCTGACGCTGCGGAAGGTCGTCAGGGCGGAGATGGTGAGGAGCAGCAGCACCACGGCGAAGCCGGCCAGGATGCGCTGAGAGACCGAGAGGCGGTCGAGGCGGAGCGTGAACATGAGCGGGAGCCTCGAAAGCGTCAGCGGATGGACTTGATCTGGCGGATCGTCTCGGCGCCGAACTTGGCGCTGAATCCGGCGGTCACGGATTGCAGGCTCTGCTCGAAGGCGGCGCGATCGACCGAGGCGACCACGTTCATCCCGGCCTTGCGCAGTTCGTCCACGCCCTCCCGTTCGGCGCGCCCGGCCGCCTCGCGGGACACCTGGCCGGCGGCCCGGGCCGCCTCGGTGAAGGCCTTCTGTTCGGCAGGGTCCAGGGAATCCCAGGCCGTCTTCGACATGACCATGACGGCCCAGGAGTAAACGTGGCCGCTCAGGGTCAGGTGCTTCTGAACCTTGTTGAAATGGGAGGCCGAGATCACCGCGATCGGGTTCTCCTGCCCGTCGAACTGCCCGGATTGCAGAGCGCCGTAGAGGGCCGGGAAGGCCAGCGGCTCCGCCTTTACGCCGAGGCTTCGAAAGCCCGTGAGCATGATGTCCGACTGCGGCACCCGCATCGAGAGGCCTTTCAGGTCCTCGGGATTGGTGACCGGGTGCTTGGAGTTGGTGATGTGGCGCATGCCGTTCTCACCCCAGGCGAGCGCGATCATACCCTTTTGCTGGAACCTCTTCAGGTAATCCTGCCCGACCGCACCGTCGAAGACGGCGTGCGCATGGCCCGCATCGCGAAACAGGAACGGGATGTCGAAGATCCCGAATTCCGGGATGATGCTGGAGAAGGGCGCACTCGTGATGAAGGCCATATCGAGGTGCCCGAGGCGGAGCTCCTCCGCCATCTCGACTTCGCCACCGACCGCGCCGTTCGGATACAGCTCGACGCGATACGCGTTGCCGGTGCGCTTGGCGACTTCCTTGGAGAAGCGCTCGGCACCTGCTCCGAGCTGCGAACTCTGGGCGAAGAGGAAGCCGAGCCTGAGGACGCGCTCCTCCGCCTGCGCCTGCGTGATGGTCAAAATCGAGCAGAGCCCGACGATCGTCGCTGCAACTCTGAGACGTCCAAGCACCGGCGTATCCTATGCGATAGTCGCCCATCGCTTAAACGCCTGCGCTTAAAAGAACATTGACAGCGTAGGTTAGCGAGCCAGCCCACCCTACACTCGAAATCATTTCAAAATGTCATCAGCAAGCTCTATGCCATGCTCATTCGAAGTGCGATTGCTCTGATCGACACGCGGCTTACATGCGGCAGGCAGCGGAACTTTCGCCCGGGGAAGTGCCCGCCATGAATCCGACCATCAACACGGATGTCATCGACCCAGACGATCGGGGCGCGCGGATGCCTGTTCTTGGAAAAAGGCGATCCTCAAATGCGTTCGGACCGTTCATCGATGGATAACTTGGCAGAAGCCAAAGGCGGACAGTTTTGCCACCTGGAAGCCTGCCCGAGTGACCCTCTCGATGGCTGCGCTTTGCGGTGATTCACTGGGCCCAAGGCCAAGATGCTTCGGGCGTGGAATGTCGATCAGGGCCGGCTTCTGCCGCCGTCGCCGCATTGAGTTCGTGCCGCCTGGGCCGAGGGGGCATTTCGAGCGCGACACGGGGCGAGAAGCCCTCGACCTCTCGACCATCCGCGACACCCATACCGAGGAGCGCGGCGACCCGCCCGACCATCCCGGTACGATGGTGGCGCTCCTGCTCGACGGCGATCGCCGAGGCCCGTACGCTTTCAGGACCGCGACGGCGGGATCGCCGTCGATGCGGTCCGCGCTCATCTCGGTCGAAAGCCGCGTGAGGTCTCGGGCGATGCCGGCTTTGCCAACGGGTCGAACCTGTCCGCGCCATGGCCGCACGCTTGAAGCGCGCTGGCCGCCGGAGCCGCGACCGCCCGAGAAGGCAGGTCGTCGAGCCGGTTTTCGGACCAATCCAGCAAGCCAGAAGCGTCCGGCAGTTCCTGCTGCGCGGGTTCGCCCAGGTTTGGGGCGAATGGGCCATGATTTCCAGCGCCCGCAACCTCCTTACATTGGCGAAGGCGACCTGCTCAGCCTGGCCGACAGGCATCCCGGATCCCGACCTCAATCCTGAAGCGCCAACCCCCTACGCGGACGGGCTCCTCGGCGGCCGTGCTGCCCTCCTTGGCTTTCGGTTCGGCACCCGCCTCGCAACCGCTCGCTGCGGTGCGCTTCTCGGCCCTGCAGGCTGCGATCCCTCACCGAACAAGCCACGTTCCGACATACGATAAGGCGGCCGAGTAGATCGGACGACCTTCCTCATCCGTCACCATCACCGTGAAGGCTTGACGTTCTCCATCTGCCGGCACCGCACCGGCTGCGATGAGAGGCAGTAACTTCTTCGCCTCCTGGGCTGCTTCGTCAGGACCAGCAAGCTCCGTCCCGTCTTCATCGCGCGTCATCACACGATCATGCGTGTCAAAGAAGTAGCGGGGCACTGCGACCTCCGGATGTATCCGGTAGGAGCACATAGGTCTCGTCGGGGCCTACGCCAGGGACGGGTGCAAGATTTTCCATCCCCCTGGAAGAACCGGAGAAAACCTCCGGAACAGGCATCGTCCAATCAAGGGACGCGCTTCGATGTGCCTGCACGAATTTACGTGAGTGCTAATTTTGGTCGAAGGTGAAGATAGTGCTCGTCAAACTCCGAAAAATCTCTCAGTGCTTTCGAATTCAGGATCGTGACGTGCTTATTCTTGAACTCGACGAGTTTTTCGACCCTCAGTCGCTGCAGCATGCGATTGACATGGACGGTCGAAAGACCGGTTGCGTCACCAATATCGGCTTGGGTCAAAGGAAGGCCATACCGATCGCCCTCCGTGAGACCAACGGCTTCGAGGCGCGCGAGGAATTCACAAAACAAATGTGCGACCTGTTTTTCCGCTGAGCGACGCTTCGCCAGCACAAGCCACTCTCGCAGGATGCTCTCGTCAATGAGACTGATCCAGCGAAAGCCATAATCCAGGGTCGGGCTGCGAGCGGTAAGGTCGCTCAATTCTTTGAGCGGGATCTTCATGATTTCACAGTCGCTCAGGGTGCGAGCCGAATAATCCATAGACCCCAAAAAATGCGCGTTGAAATCGCAAATGTCTCCCGGAATCAGGAAGCTCAAGATCAACCGACTGCCATCCGGCAGGGCTTTGTAGCGGCACGCAAACCCACTGTGGATCAGATGAACATGATCCGGCGCATCGCCCTGTCGGATGATGGCGCTGCGCGCGCGGACCGGGACGAGGTGGGCTTTCAGCCCCTCGAGGCAGGCCCTGTCGGCCCCGGAGAGGTCAAAGCGGCGTTCGAGCTTCTGGATCAGAGGGTTGGACATGCGACTGGAAGCGAGGGTCCCGGTAGGGTCGGAGTCATAAATACATTTTGTTGCGAAACAGCAAGACAACGATCAACGGCGCCTTACTATTACAAATTGTCATGATCGCATGCTTTTGATAAATTGATATATATTTCAAAATAATCATAAGTGAAAATTTGTTTCTAATGCTAGATCTCGTCTTTCACCATAATGTAGAACATTATTCCGGTTATACGCGAGGATATCGAAAACATGATCATGTTATTATAATGCATATTATGCAAGCGCGACTGCAGAAGATCGAAAATCTAGATTGGAGGGTCGTTCTTCTCACGCGGTAATAGATCGATTTACGTAGACTTTTATTTGGATTACTCGGTTGGCATGGTTAGTTCTGATTTATCTGGTAGGACGCGCAGGCCTTTCTGGTAAAAATTTGCTATTGGCGAACGAGTACCTGTTGCAAACTTATCGGGGCGATTGAGACCCGAATGAATATTTTCGGGCCATCCCTAGAATTATAAATCTATTAACCAGCTGGGTTATTAACATCGATCATATCAGGGTCGATGGTTCAGGCGATGATGTGGATCGGATCAATCAGTGCGCGCGGTGTGGGCCCGGAGCGTGATCGACGGGCCGGAGCAACCTGCGCATTTCGCGGTTTAAGCCTCTCGTCGACAAGCTTGGCGGCTGTGTTGTGCGCCACCGCCGCGCAGGCGCAGGCGCAGTCGACGTCTCTGGTCGATGTGTGTGCGGGACTTGGCGTACGATTACCCCATCTGACGTCTCCCACGCCGATTGCGTCGGGGGGGCTGCTCGGCGCGGTGAGCACGACGCTGACGGGCTTGGTCGACAACATCAATCAGGGGGTCATTGCGCCCCTGTCGGATGTGACCTTGCGCGTCGGCGTCTTCGACGCCAACGGCAACCTCGTCAGCGTCAACAGTCCCGCCGGCTGCAATCTCAGCGCCTCCAGCCTGACCCTCGACGCCAGCAAGGGCCTGGCGATCGGTGGCGGCCGCATCACCGGTCTCGGCAGCCTGACCGGGACCGTGGCGAGCGCGGGCGACGTCACCTCCATCGCCCTGGGGAGCGGCTCCGTCACGGCCGCAGGCAAGGCCAACGCGATCGCGCTGGGATCGAGCGCCACCGTCACGGCCAATCAAGCCCTTGCGATCGGGTTGCGTGGGAGCGTCAGCGCCGACGATGGCATCGCTCTCGGCACCGACGCGCACAGCGCAGCGGTCGCCGCCCTCGCTCTGGGTGCGCGGACGACCGTCGGCGCGGCAGGCGCGGTCGCCCTCGGCAGCGGATCCGTCGCCAACCGACCCGGACTCGGCGGAGCCGTCGAGAGCTTCAGCGGGACCACGGTCGCCTCCACCAGCGGTGCCGTCTCGGTCGGCGATGCCGGCGCGGAGCGGCAGATCATCAACGTCGCCGGCGGGACGAAGCCCACCGACGCCGTCAATCTGCGGCAGCTCTCCAGTGTCGGCGGCAATCTCGCCAGCGGCCTCGGAGGGGGCGCCAAGTTCGACGCCACCACCGGGCTCTTCACGGCGCCGAGCTTCACCGTCCAGGGCAGTTCCTTCACCAACGTCGGCGAGGCCCTCGGCGCTCTCGACCTTCGCGTTACCGGCAACACCGCGGCGATCACGAGCACGGCTGCCGGTCTGCAGACCCTGCAGAACCAGGTCACGAGCCTGCCCAACCATGTCCAGCAGGATGCCGTCGCGCGCACGCTGACGATCGGCAAGGGGACCGACGGAACGCTGCTGAGCCTCTCGGGGCTGAGTGGAGACCGGCGTGTGACGGGTGTGAGTGCCGGGATCAATGGCAACGATGCCGTCACTCTCACGCAGCTGCGCACGTCCGGCCAGGCCCTCGCGTCGTCCCTGGGCGGCGGCGCCGGCTTCGATGCCGTCACGGGTGGCTATCAGGCTCCGAGCTACAGCATCGGCGGGACCGCGTACGCGTCAATCGGCGGTGCTCTCGGGGCGCTCGACACCCTTTCGGTCCAGTACGTCCCGGGAAGCGGCGGTGCGGCGACCGCCTCGATCGATCTCAGCAAGGGCGGCATGCTCGGCGCCGTCGGGATCCATGGCTTGGCGCCCGGTCTCGTCGCCGGTGGTTCGACGGACGCCGTCAACGGGGCGCAACTCTACGCCACGAACCAGCAACTGGCATCGAACAGCGCTGGCCTCGCCAGCCTGCAGACCGTCGTCGGCAGCAGTTCCCTCGGGCTCCTCAGCCAGGATCCGACCAGCCGCACCCTGACCCTGGGCGCCGCGACGGATGGTACGCGCGTGAGCATCGCCGGAACCCTCGGCGCGCGCCAGCTCAGCGGTGTCGCGTCGGGATCCGTGAGTGCGGGCTCGACCGATGCGGTGAACGGCGCGCAGCTCAACGCCACGAACCAGGCCCTTGCGGGCAACACCGCGGCCATCACCAGCGTGCAGGGCCAGCTCACGAGTACGACCACCACCCTCAATGCCTCGCTGGGGACCCTGCAGGGGCAGCTGGGCACGACGGCGACGTCCCTTGCGAGCACGACCGGCGACCTCACCAGCCTGCGCGCCGGCGTCCAGAGCGGAACGATCGGTCTCGTGCAGCAGAACGCGATCACCCGCGACCTCTCGGTCGGCAGTGGCACCGATGGGGGCCGGATCAGCGTGGCCGGGACCGCGGGGCCCCGTCAGGTCTCGGGCATGGCGGCCGGCACGGTCGCGACCAACTCGACGGACGCCATCAACGGTGGGCAACTCCACGCCACGAACCAGGCGGTTGCGGGCAACGCCGTCGGCCTCGCCAGTCTCCAGGGCCAGGTGAGTGCCCACACGAGCGAGATCGCCAACACCACCGCGAGCCTGAGCACGCTACAGGGCCAAACCACGACGAACGCGAACGGCCTTGCCGGCACCGCGAACAGTCTCGCCAACCTGCAGATCGGGCTGGCCAACGGCAGCGTCGGCCTCGTCCAGCAAAATGGTGCCGCAGGAACCGTGACGGTTGCCGGCGATACCGGTGGGAGCCTCGTCAGCGTCGGGGGGCGGGGGGCCGATCGCCGTGTGACCGGCGTGGCCGCTGCAACGGGCGCCAATGACGCCGTCAATCTGGCTCAGCTCAATACCCTCGTGGCCGGCCTCGGTGGGGGTGGAGCGCCGGCGCTCGCGAGCGACAATCTCTCGGGTGGCGCCCTGCCGCTGGTGACGGGCCGTGACGCGGTCGGTGTCGGCTACGGCGCACAGGCCACGGGCGCGCGCAGTATCGCCCTCGGCGCCGGCTCGATCGCCGATGGCGCCGATACCCTGTCTGTCGGCGCGGCCGGAGCGACCCGCCGCATCGTCAACGTCAGCGATGGGGCGTTGACGGCCGCCTCGAGCGACGCCGTCACCGGACGGCAGCTCCATGCCACGAACGAAGCCCTGGCGGCGACCACCGGACGGCTCACGGGCGTGCAGGGAGGCCTGACGGGCGTCGGTCAAGCTCTGGGTGGGGGCGCGGCCTTCGATCCGGTCACCGGAACCTTCAAGGGTCCGACCTTCACGGTGGCCGGGCTCGGCTATGGCACCGTCTCGGGCGCCATCGGCGCCCTCGATGCCCGAACGGAGGGAAACAGCACCGGGATCGCGGCCCTCCAGCGCGCCGGCTCGGCCAATGCCATCACGGTCACGAACCTCCAGGGGCAGGTGACCGCGAACACGACCCATCTGACGGGCGTGTCGGCGGGGCTCTCCAGCCTGCAGACCGGCCTCGCCGACGGCACCCTCGGACTCGTTCAGCAGGATCCGGCGAGCCGTGATCTCAGCGTCGGTGCGACCACGAACGGGACCCAGATCAGCCTGTCGGGGCGTGCGGGCGATCGGCGCGTCACCGGTGTGGCCGCCGGCCTGAGCGCCAACGATGCCGTCAATGTCGGCCAGCTCAGCGCGGCCCTGACGAACGTGAGCACGGGAAGTTCCCCAGGCGTCGCCATCAACGGCCAGTCCGTTCTGCCGATCGCCGCGGCGACCGGGGGCGATGCGGTTGCCCTGGGCTACGGTGCCGCGGCGGGCGCGGCGCGCTCGGTGGCGCTCGGCAGCGGCTCGGTCGCGACGCAGGCGGATACGGTCTCGGTCGGTGCTCCCGGAGCCGAGCGCCGCATCGTGAACCTGGCCGGCGGCACGCTCGCCTCGGGGTCGACCGACGCGGTCAATGGCGGCCAGCTCTACAGCACGAACCAGCAGGTGAGTGCGCTCTCGACGTCGCTGACCGCCCTGCGCGGCAGCCTGGACGATGGCGCGATCGGTCTCGTGCAACAGCACGGGGCCAGCGGCGGCATCACGGTGGCCGCAGGGACGGGCGGCAACGTCGTCGATCTCACGGGTTCGCAGGGCACCCGGACGCTGAGGGGGCTCGCCGCGGGAACCGCCGGCAACGATGCCGTCACGCTCGCCCAGCTGGATGCGGCGGTGACGGGGGTCGGCACCCGCATCGGCGATCTGCCGCTGGCCACGAGCAATCCCTCCGGCCTCGCGGCGCCGTCCGTGACGGCCCGTGATGCCCTGGCGCTCGGCCAGGGGGCGACGGTCACGGCAGCGCGCGCCGTTGCGCTGGGCAACGGCGCGCTTGCGGATCAGGCGGACACGCTCTCGATCGGACGCGTCGGCGCCGAGCGGCGCATCGTCAATGTCGCCGGGGGCGGCCTCGGCAGCGGTTCCACCGATGCGATCAACGGCGGGCAGCTCTTTGCCACGAACACCCAGCTTGCCGGCATGCTGGGGGGCGGGGCCCGCTTCGATGCCGTCGGTGGCTGGACCCGACCGAGCTACAGCATTCGCGGCAGCACCTACACCGATGTCGGCAGCGCCCTCAGCGCCGTCGATACGGCTTTGGCCCGCAACGCCACGGACATCGGGGCGGTGGCGCAGCAGATGGCCTCTCTCCAATCCAGCACCTCCGGCGGTTCGGTGAGCCTGTCGCCGACGGGCTCGGGAGGAGCCGTCACCGTCGCGGCACAGGCCGGTGGAACCGTCGTCAGCGTGTCCGGCACGGAGGGGCCGCGGCAGGTCAGCGGCGTCGCCGACGGCAAGGCCGCGGGTGATGCGGTCAACCTTGGCCAGCTCAACACGACGGCGCAGGCCGTCGAAGCCAAGCTTCAGGACTTCCCGGTCCGGTCGAACAACACCCGTGGCGCGGTCAAGCCGGTCGCCTCCGGCGCCGATGCCTATGCCAGCGGTTACGGGGCCATGGCCGTGGGGGTCGCGAGCGTTGCCGTGGGCTCCATGACCACCTCACGGGGCGAAGGCACGACCAGCATCGGCCATGACAGCGCGGCGGCAGGGGACCGGACGACGGCCGTCGGTGCGAGCAGCCTCGCCAGCGGCGCCGACAGCGCAGCCTTCGGACAAGGCAGCCAGGCGATGGCTGCCGCGACCACCGCCATCGGCACGGCGGCTCAGGCGACCTGGGATGGATCGACGGCCATCGGCTACGGGGCACGGGCGATCGCGGACCCGACCACGGCCGTCGGCTACAACGCGCTGGCCAGCGGGAACGAAGCCTCGGCCTTCGGTGCCTTCGCCAGCGCGACGGCGGAGAACAGCACGGCCCTTGGCCGCTCGGCAAATGCCGCTGGCGCGGGCGCCACGGCCGTCGGGATGAATGCGAGCGCGCAAGGCTCCGACGCGATCGCCCTGGGACGGGGGGCCGTGGCGAAGCAGGACAATGCCATCGCGATCGGTGCGGGTGTCGCCACGGCTCGGGCCAATCAGATCGCCATCGGCTCGCAGCGCAGCAGCTACACCTTGGCCGGAGTCGGCTCTTCGCAGAGCAGGGCGGTCCAGACGGGCGCCACCGCGTTCGTGACCGCCGATGCCGCCGGCAACCTGGCGACCTCCGACTATGGACCTGGCCATATCGCAGGCTTGGCGAACCAGGTTGAGACCCTGGGGGCGCAGATCAACGGCATCGGCCAGTACGCCACGGCAACGCGGCGCGAAGCGCGCCAAGGCATCGCTGCCGCCATGGCGATGACCTCGGCCTCCATGCCGTCGCAGCCCGGCAAGACAAGCTGGACGCTCAACGGCGCCACGTTCCGGGGCGAGTGGGCCGGAGGAGTCGGGCTGGCGCATCGGCTGGATACCACGATCCCGATCGCGCTGACGGCCGGCTACAGCTACAGCCAGGCCAATCAGCAGGGCGTCCGCGCGGGGTTGGCCGGAGAGTTCTAAAGCGATTGCCAGCGCGGGCTAGAAGAAATGCAGACCCTGCCAAACGAAAGATCAAATCGACGCCGGCGTTTGCTGTGTGGTTCAATCAATGCTTCGTCTCAGCATCCGATGCGCGAGACCGCAGCGCTACACTCCACCAACACAGGCGGACGGGCGGCGTTTCGCGTGCAAGGTCATGCATGACGAACGCGATACGATGCCGGTGTTGTTTGTTTCAAATTTCTCTGTCGGGGAGGCTGGATGATCGACTGACGTTTCTGCGACAGGATGCGCGGCCGCGACTGTCCCTCGGCGCAGATCGAGAGGGATGGAGCGATCCGATCGGATGAACGCGCCGCAGGCTGTCCCCCAGGTCGGCGGCCTACCTCGGCAAGGGCTCATGCCTAGTTCCGCATGCCCTGGAGGCGAAAACGGGCTCCTTCAGCCCCGGATCGCCGTGGGCGTCGTACACCGCTGCGGCGTGGCACGGCGTTTCACTCGGCGTGCGAGACCCTGTTCATCGGATCAGCCAGGTGCCCGTGTAGGTCATGGCGGCCGAGTAGATCGGATGCCCGTCCTCGTCCGTCACGAGCACCGAGAAGGCCTGGTGTTCGCCATCCTTGGGGACCTCGTGTGCGACGATCCCCGGCAGGACCGATTTGGCATACTGAGCCGCCTCCTCAGGGCCGCGAAGGTCCATACCCTCGTCGTCGCGCGTCGTCTTGCCGTCGTGAATATCGAAGAAGTAGCGAGGCACGGCGTTCTCCACGCGCAGCAGGCGGGAGCACACGGGGTCTCACAGGCGCGGAAGGCCGGGACAACGTGGCCGCGATACGGTGCAGCATAGGCCACGCGCCCGACCAAAGATTTAACAAATGGGTGTGACGTCTTGTCCCTGAGGATGCCGCTGACGCCCTACAACGCCGGGTGCGGGGGGGGCCTTCGGGTGCAGGTGAAGGTAGTTCGGATTGAAGCCCGCATAGCCCTGGATGGCGGCAACGTTCGGTAGGGTCACCCGCCGCTCCTTGATGATGACCAGCCCCAGGCCCCGCAACTCCTGCAGCACACGGTTGATGTGCACGTTCGAGAGCCCCATGGCATCACCGAGGTCGAGCTGGGTGAGAGGGAACGGGTAGCTGTTGTCCGTGGCGAGCCCGACCGTCTGCAGACGGATCAGGAGCTCACAGAACAGATGCGCGACTTGCCGGTCGGCCGAACGCCGACCCATGCAAACCAGCCACTCCCGGAGGATCGCCTCGTCGACCAGGCCAGCCCACTGCAGGGCGCGGTTCAAGGCCGGGTGACGTGCGGTGAGATCGTTCACGACCGAGCGAGGGATCCGCACCACGTCGCAGGAACTGATCGTTCCGATGCAGTGGTCCATCGCGCCGAGGATCGAGACGTTCAGGTCGCAGAAGTCTCCGGGGATCAGAAAGGCGACGATCGACCGTCCGCCGCCGGGAAGAACCTTGTAGCGGCAGGCAAACCCACTCTGGATGAGGTGGACGTGATCCGGCACGTCCCCCTCCGAGATGAGGGTGGTGCGGGCGTGAACCCCACGAAGGTGTGCGCTCGCGCTCCTGAGGGCCTGCTCGTCAGACTCGGAGAGTGCAAAGCGGCGTCCGAGCTTCTGGATGAACGGATTGAGCATGTGCCCTCCTGGGCCATGCCCCGCGCTCAGTATGTCGACCTAAGCAGCCTCGACCGGAAAGGTTGCGCCGTAGCTTAGAACACAATCCCCGACATCATTGCAATGTGATCGTCGCACAGCATGCCGGTCGATTTCGGGAATGCTAGGTCCTGACGTTCCGTCTGCAGCCAGCGAGCGTTTGCAAGCCGTCCGAGTCAGGCATTGGTCTTATTTATTGACGTGTCTCGGATGCGGTCGTTTTCCCGGCATCCTCGCGAGGCGTGGTTCGAGCAACGTCGAGACGCCTCGTTTCTGTCGGGAAAATAGAACCGCAGTCTCATGGTGGATGAGACGGACCGGGATCGCGATCCCACATGCGCGTCGGATACCGTCCGAACCACGCGCGGGGTCTTGGCCACCGGGCATCGCGATCACGACACGGCGAACCAAGGGCCTGGAAACCTCGCGGACTTCCGCCAGCCCTGCCACCTGAACCACGATCGGCCCGAACACCGGCGCTGGTCTACCTTGTTCGAAAGCAGGCCTTTAGACAATCTTTTTCACGGTCCGTACCACAAGAGCCGAAACCAGATGTCCCTCATCCGTGTTTCATCCGGCGCATCACGTGTCTCCTGGCACGTCGAGAATGACAAGGGCTCCCTACATTTCTTTCAGACAAATAGAAATGATCCGGTGACTTGGTTCGTGCTGTAAAGGCGCGCGTCGGTCTCAATGAAGATCCGTATCGCCGCCCTCGCCGCCGCCCTTGTCATTGGCGTTGCCTCGATTTCGTCCGCGATCGCTTACGACAGCCCCTCTCGTTACACCACGTTCGCGCCCTACGACGTTGAGACCACCGGATCTCTGGACGGCCGCCGCTTCGCGCCGCCGCGCAATCCCGATCGTTGTGCGATGAGCTCGGCCGCCGAGGGCAACGCCAACCAGCAGAACTTCCCCACCCAGCAATACGGCCAGACCTCGGGCGGGAACCGCTGCTGATCGCGGGAAGGGGGGACACCGGCATGCTGCTGAGAGGCTTCTCCTACGCCATGATCGCCGTCTTCGCGGGTGGGCTCGTCTTCACCATCGTCGGCTCGGCCAACGCCTTCCTGGGCCTGTAACGGCTCGAACCCACCGATCTGCCTTCGGTGATCCGCGCCGACTCTTGACCGGAGCGGGTCCTCTTTAACGATTGGCCTGTCGGCTCGAGCGGCCCCTTGCAGGATCTCGGACGGTCAGTGGCGGGGCGAAAGCCGCGCCGCTTACGTGTCAGGTGTATGTCGCGAACGATACATCACCGAGTTGAGCAAGTGCTCGTCGGCTGCATCTTGAGGCACTATCCACGGCAGATCATCTCTGCGCCTCAAAATTGATCTATGTTTCAGTGTCAGCCGCTGTTCACCCACTTTGCTGATCTGCAAAAATTGCAGTTCCTTCCGTCCAAAAACTGTGAAACGCTCACGCGAACAGTGGGGTGATTTGGCTCGACGTTGATCGATTGGCGAGGCATGGGAGATCAGCATGAACAACGCAGATCGGGCCTGGGACTTGGATCGCCAAATTGAAAAAAGTGAAGGAGAAATTTCCCAGCTTATCCGCGATATCTTGGATGCGATCGAGGTTTCCTGCGATGTGGTGCAGGAAGAGAAGGAATTCTTCGAGCTGACCGCGAAGCTGTTCGAGCTTCGCATCCGGCGCGCGTGTCTTCCTGGCGTGCCGGCGCCGATCCCCCTCGTGAAAGGTGTCTGGCGGCCTGCGGTCACCGGCTCCATTGCGGCAGCCCCGCCCATGCCATGACGATGATGGCCTGGTCGATAAAGGCCTTGTCCATAAAGGTCTGCCCCGTCCGTTGCCGACCGTCGGAATGTGCCATCCGCACAGCGAAGGCCTCCGCGGCGTGTCGGTCCCTCCGCCGGAATCCACCGCCGCATCGCCTGCGGCCCGAAGCAGGTCGGCCGCATCGCTGAACAGGCCCGTCACCGCACCGGCCTTCCGAGCGCGCAGGCCCTACGAGATTCCCGGATCGGCCCCTCCGATGGGGATGCGGTGGATCCGCCTCGCGAACGCCGCGGCCCCACGCTTCGACGTTCTCAGCCGATAGCCCCGCTCGGCCAAACACCAGGCGCACCCTGGTTGGCACCAAGGCGCGCAAGGCCGACACCTCGGGCCAGCCGCTCGCCCGCATGATTTCTCGGCCCGCTGCAGGACAGGCCACGCCATCCATATGGGCAGCCTGTCCGCTGGCCCCTCGACCGCAGCGCCGGACCCTTCACGGGGGAGACGTCTACGCCGCTCGGGCCGCGACCTTCGCAAACGTTCCCGTCGCAATCTGGTCTTCGAGCTGAGCCTTGAAGTCCGCGATACCAAGGACCTGGACCGGGTTTCCGCTCTCATCGAGGAACTCGTAGAGCGCGTCCTCGATGTTGCGGTTGCTGAAAAACACGATGGCGTCCTGATCGCCGCCGCCTTCCATGTGCGGTTCGCCGTTCGCTGCGCCGGAGACGAAGCTGCCGGTGGGGCGAACTTCTTTCGGCTCGCCAGTCTCACCGTAGAACCGAAGCTCGCCCTGCATCACGAGGGTGACGTAGGGGCACTTGTGCCGATGGAGCATCACCCGCTGGTTCGCCGCGAACTTGAACACGACGTCGACGATGCGGTTCTCCTCGTCGACTTTGTAGACGAAAAACGCGATGTGCGGGAGCCAATCCAACGTCCGCCACGTGATGTTGCGCTCATCGAAGGTGGAGTTCGGCATTCGGTTTCCTTCCGCTTGTTCTTATTGGTTCGGGACCGGCACGCATGGCGTCGGCGCTCCGGCCCCGTCGATGGCTGCTCAACCGTGCGGCTTGAACACGACCTTGGTGCAGTTGTCCTTCTTGTCCCGGAACATCTCGTACAGGGCCGGGCCGTCCTCCAGGTTGCTGGAGCGATGGCTGATGATGAAGGACGGATCGATGTCACCGTTCTGGATGCGCTCCATCAGCGGTTTCATGTAGCGCACCATGTGGGTCTGGCCTGTCTTGAGGGTCAGCCCCTTGTTCATCAGGACGCCCAGGGCGACGGGACCGACCGGACCGGCGAAGACGCCCGGCATCGAGACGTTGCCGCCGGGACGGCAGGCCAGGATCGCCTGGTTCAGCGCGAAGGGGCGCTCCAGGCTGACGGTGTGCTCCATGATGGCGGAGGAGACCTTCTGCAGCGTCGTGTCGGCGCCGTGGGACTCCATGCCGACCGCCTCGATGACCGAGTCGGGACCCAGGCCGTGGGTCATCTCCATGAGCGTGTCCTGGATGTTTTCGGTGGCGAGATCGATGGTCTCGGCACCGGCCTGCCGCGCGAGAGCTAGGCGCTCGGGGACGCTGTCGATGGCAATGACGCGCTTGGCGCCCAGCATCAGGCAGCACTTGACCGCGAGCACGCCGACCGGGCCGCAGCCCCAGATCGCCACCGTGTCTTCCGGACCGATGTCGCAGTGCTCGGCGGCCTGGTAGGCCGTCGGGAAGATGTCGCTGAGGAACAGCACCTGCTCGTCGGTGAGCCCCTCCGGCACCACGATGGGGCCGACATCGGCGTAGGGCACCCGCAGGTACTCGGCCTGCCCACCGGCGAAGCCCCCCGTGATGTGCGAGAACCCGAACAGGCCTGCGAGCGGATAGCCGTAGGTTTCCGCCTGCAGCTTGCCGTTCGGGTTGGTGCGCTCGCAGCAGCTCCAGTTGCCCCATTTGCACTGCCGGCACTCGCCGCAGCAGATGGTGAAGGGCACCACGATGCGGTCGCCGACCTTGAGCTTCTGGTTGTCGCGTCCGACCTCGATGACCTCGCCCATGGTCTCGTGGCCGAGGACGTCGCCACACTCCATCGTGGGCATGAAGCCGCCCATGAGGTGGAGGTCGGAGCCGCAGATCGCGCAGGCGGTCACCTTGATGATGACGTCGCGGCCATGCTCGATCTTGGGATCGGGGACGGTCTCGCAGGAGATTTTACCCCTGCTCTGCCATGTAAGGGCTTTCATCGGGGGTTTCTCCGCAGATTTTGAAAAGGGTCTCACTCAGCCAACCTCCGAATCTCCCGAATGATCCGGCCGGATCTCGTTTGCTTCATTGCCCGGCCGGATGTGCCCGCTTCAGGCCCGTGGGGGCGTTTCGGCCAGGATCCGGGCCTCGGGGACGCTCAAGGGGCGTGACCCCGTGCCTCTGCCGGACCTGACGCGACGCCTCTTCCAGCTGCGCGAGCGTTCGCGCGGCCGCCTCGGTCCCTTGCGGGCCGCCATCGGGTCCAGGCGCGATGTCCCGACGGGAGGCTCGGTGTTCTCCCTTGACACCCGAGGGCGCGGTATGCCTTGTCGAAGGCCGTGACCTTGCCTCACAGCCACGCGATTTTCACGGCCCTCCAGTTCGGCGACTGGGGGGCCGTCGTGGTTTCAGGGTCTATCTTGCGGCGGTGATCTGCCCTGATGCCGGCGAACGCCTCGTCCCGAAGGGCAAGCGCAGCCAGGCATGCCGGGTCGCGTGCCCGGCGGGGTTCAGTCACCGGTAGCCCCGTCCCGATCGAGAACCAGCTGGAAGGCAGAGCATCATGACGAGCGACGACAGCGGCGCCCGGGATCGTCGCGAAACGAAGGTTGCGAAGCACCTGGAAAAGGCGCGCGCCGGGGGCGAGGCCCGCGCTGACTACGACGCGACCCAGCAGGCCACCGAGGACAAAACGGTACGCCTCAAGGCGTTGCGGCTGGCCAAGGAGAAAGCCGAGAGGGAAGGCTGATTTGGTCCTCCGGGTCCGGAGGAGCCGCAGAACCGACGGGCGAGATGGCCCTTCGGAGGGCGCGACATCGATCGGGAGACGGCGCGTCGTCGGCCAGTCCCGTGCGCGTCATGCCGAAGATCGAAAAAGGTCTTTCGTTGCCAGGCAGGGGGCCGGGACCTGCTCAGGGTGGATTCCGGCCGTTCCCTCGACGTCACACGGGCAAACGCGCATCTGACCTGCGTTTCCTGTTGCGCCGCAACATACGTTGTTGTGGCTCGTTGATGGGGCGCTACCCTCGCATCGACGGGTGAGGGACGGCATCGACGGTTCGCTCGCCGAGCGACGCCTACGATGCTGCGCCGACCCCGAAAGGTCCTCCCGATGCGCGTGATCGCCCTCCTCGCTTCCTTCGTTGCCCTCGCACCGCTTCCGGCGCTCGCTTCTTCATGCGGGGAGCAGATCGGCACGATCGAGCGTCGGCTCGACAGTGCCGGAGCCATCCAGATCACGGGCCTCCAGGAAGGTCACACCCTTCGCACGGGTTCGCCGCGCGGCATCAGTGCCGTTCGTCTCGATGCACCGACCGATCCCGAGACCCTCTCGACAGCCTCTCACATCGCTGAAGCCCGCATCCTGATCGCGCGCGCATCCGGCGAGGATCGCCAGGGCCAGCAACGCGCCTGCGAGAACACCATGAGCGAGGCCAAGGGCATGATCGGCGCCCTGCCGTAGTCGACCCGGAACCACCTCACGCGGCCTGGCCGGCGAAAGCATTCTCATGACCGGATATCTCGGCACGGCCCCAACGATGACCCGTGAGCGGGCCATCGACTGGCCGCAGGCGCTGCAGCGGCGGTTCAGCAACGAGGCCGGCAGCCGGGCCTATGACCTGTTCGTGCCATCGAGCTATGGCGAAGCGGCCCTTCCCCTCGTGGTGATGCTGCATGGCTGCTCGCAGACGTCGCGCGACTTCGCCATCGGAACACGGATGGACCATCTCGCCGAGGAACACGGCTTCCTCGTCGCCTATCCGGATCAGCCCAGATCCGCCAACATGGCCAAGAGCTGGAACTGGTTCAGGGACGGCGACCAGCAGCGCGACCGGGGTGAGCCCTCCATTCTGGCGGGACTGACCCATCAGATCATGAGCGAATTCAGCGTCGACCCCGGACGGGTCTACGTCGCGGGTCTCTCTTCGGGGGGTGCCGCGGCGGCCGTGATGGCTCTCGCCTATCCGGACCTTTACGCGGCGGTCGGTATTCATTCCGGTCTGGCAGGCGGATCAGCGGGGTCGATGGCGACCGCATTCTCGACGATGCGCCGGGGAGCCCTGCCTGCGCTGCACCGTCTTGCGCATGAAGTGCCGACCATCGTCTTCCATGGGGACAACGACAGGACCGTGTCGCCCGTCAACGGCGATCAGGCCATGGCGCAGGCTCGGCCGGACGTCCCGTTCAAGACCAGCACCATCACGGGGCGATCGGAGGGCGGCATGGCCTACACACGGACGATCCTGACGGCGCCCGACGGCCCCTGGACCTCGGAACAATGGGTTCTCCACGGAGGCGGTCACGCCTGGGCGGGTGGCAACCCTGCGGGCTCCTACACGGACCCGGCCGGCCCGGATGCCAGCCGTGAGATGCTCCGGTTCTTCCAATCCCACGCAATGTCGACGGTCTGAGCGGAGGCCGTGCGCGCTCCGCCGAGCCCGGCCTCGATCTCTCATGGGCCGCCCTCGGCCCAGCAAAGGCATATCATGGCTGAGAACCCATCGAATTTCGTTCGCGACTGGATCAGCGAGCACGTCCGGAGCGACCCCTTCTTCAACGGGCATGTCGAAGAACGCGTCGGGCTCGTCCTGAAGCGTCTGACGTCGGCCTCGGAAGCGGCCGACATCCCGCAGGACGATCCGGAGCTCGCGCCCGACCTGCTCCGGGATCTCATCCAGGCCGCGATCGAGAGAACCCGCGACCCCTCCGCCGGGCTTCAGTCGTTCTGATGGTTCACGTCGGATGACGCCGGCCGGTGCCGGTGGCCTTTCCGGCCCACGAGGGAGTCGGCGCCGAGCGTCCCGGCATGCGGATCTCGCCGGTTCGACGAGGGACGTCCGTACGGCGACGGAGCAGGCTATGTCCGCCGTGGAGGCGACCCGGACGACCGCCCGTGGCGATTTTCCGACGGCGACTGCGGGCCTCCGCGCTAGCGACCGTCGGGCCGCCAGCCGGTCAAGCCCGCCCAGGCCTCGTCGATGATGTGCTCGCGTCGCGCGGCACGGTCCCGAGCGGCATCGGCGACGCAGCGCAGCGCGGCCTCCATGGCTTCGGGGCCGCCGGCTGCCGAGGCGTCCTCGCCCTTCCGCCGGATCGCGGCCTGGAAGGCCTTCACCGCGGGTCCGGCCGTCGGGCCGCTCTCGACCGCTGCGACGAGATCCAGCAAGGCCTTCGCGATCGGCACGATGGCCTCCTGCCATGGGGGCGCAGGCGGCGCCGCCGGACTGTGCGGTGCGGCGGAGGACGGTACGGTCGTTCGTGGGCGGATCATGACGGCATACTCCCGAGGCCGAGGGGTGGGTCCGATACCCGAGTGCCAAACGGCACGACATTCCAGACGAGGCAGGCCTAAATCAAGGTCACCGAACAAGTCACGGCCCGCCGCCATTTGACGGAGACCGCGCAAACCCAAGTGGATTGTGCCATGAACATGCGTCTTGCTTCTGCCGTTGCTGCTGTCGTCCTGAGCGTCGGCGCGATGGCTTCGCCCGCCCTGGCCCAGAGTTACACCGCTCCCGCCGGCATCCCCACCGTGACGGCGCCCGGTGGACTCGAGGGCCGCAGCTACGACGCGATCACGACCGGATCGATCCGCACCGTGCGTGGCCACGACTCGGCCCAGGAGGGCAACGCCAACCAGCCGAGCTTCCCCGTCCAGCAGTACGGTCAGACCTCGGGCGGACCGGCTCGCTGAGCCTCCACCTCTGTGATGCGACCAGCGGCGAGGCGAAAGCCCCGCCGTTTTTGTTTCAAGGATCGGCCGATCGCGACCATCGCAGAATCGCGTCTCGGATATTTGATCCAAGGCCTTTCGTACCTTGATCCTAATGGCACAGCTTGAGCGCGTTCGGAAAGGCTATAGGTCATAGCGTGTGTACGAACGGGGCAAGCAGACCACATCCCTCTTGAATATCAGTCCTAGATCTATCATGCCTTTATCTGAGCTTATTACAACCAGATGGTAGCATGACGGACAGCGCAGACAACCAGAACTCCGATCTTGTCGACCTCGCCGGTGACATCGTCTCCGCCTATGTCGCGAACAATTCGCTTCCGACATCCGAGCTGGCGGGGCTGATTCGGAGTGTCCATGCGGCGCTCGCGCGGCTCACCACCGGGGTGGCCGAGCCCGTTCCGGAGGAGGCCCCCGAGAAGGCGACGCCCGCACAGATCCGCAAATCGGTGACGCCGGCCGGTATCGTCAGCTTCCTCGACGGCAAGACGTACAAGACGCTCAAGCGTCACCTGACCGGCCATGGCCTCGATCCGCACAGCTACCGTCAGCGCTACGGCCTGCCGGCGGACTACCCGATGGTCGCGCCGGACTATGCCGCCCAGCGTTCAGCCCTGGCAAAGTCGATCGGCCTCGGCCGGGTCGGCGATCGCAGCGAGGCGCCACAGCCAACGGCCAAGGGGCGTGGCAAGGCCGCGTAGCCCTGAATCGCCTGCAAGGCGGCCCGCCAGCGCGGTCGCCGGTCGCTTCACGACGGTCGGCGACAGCCGAGACGGGCCGGCGACGGCGGAATCAGACGCTCTGCGACGTTCTACGCTCAGGGAACGGCGCAGGGTTCGGCCGCCACGGCACCCGCCGCGCGGGACGGACGCGCATCCCCGATGTGGCGGTCCCACATCGACACGCGGGACGAGGATTGGCCGTGAGCCTTCGGGTAACCGAAGGCCGGCATCCTGACGGCGAGCCACGTTGCGTACCGGCTCGCCCGTGAGATGGACGATCCTCCCCGCCAGCCCGTGAACAGATCGGGCGGCGGGGCTGCGTCATGAACCACGATCCGGATGATCGGGGCTTCAAGGCCGGTGTTTTGTGGAGCGGCGGTGCAACCTTAACGGTTTGTTGCCGATGCGCGTTCAGGATGCCTCAACCTTTGGAGGATCCTGGCCCATGCGTGTGCTGCTGATTGAGGACGACGCCTCTGTCGCGCAGAGCATCGAGTTGATGCTCAAGTCCGAGAGCTTCAACACCTACACCACGGATTTGGGTGAGGAGGGGATCGATCTCGGCAAGCTCTACGACTACGACATCATCTTGCTGGATCTGACCCTGCCGGACATCTCGGGCTACGAGGTGCTGCGCACGCTGCGGGCCGCGAAGATCAAGACGCCGATCCTGATCCTCTCCGGCATGGCCGGCATCGAGGACAAGGTGAAGGGCCTCGGCTTCGGCGCCGACGACTACCTGACCAAGCCCTTCCACAAGGACGAGCTCGTCGCCCGCATCCAGGCGATCGTGCGCCGCTCGAAGGGCCACGCTCAGTCGGTGATCACCACCGGCGACCTTATCGTGAACCTCGACGAGAAGACGGTGGCGATCGCGGGCAGCTACGTGAAGCTCACGGGCAAGGAGTACCAGATCCTGGAGCTGCTGGCCCTGCGGAAGGGCACGACGCTGACCAAGGAGATGTTCCTCAACCATCTCTACGGCGGCATGGACGAGCCCGAGCTGAAGATCATCGACGTCTTCATCTGCAAGCTGCGCAAGAAGCTGGCGAACGCCTCGTCGGGCAAGAACTACATCGAGACCGTCTGGGGCCGTGGTTACGTGCTCCACGATGGTGTCTCGGAGATGCGCGCCTTGGCCGGTTGACGGACCCCGCTGCGCACCGGCCGGTCGATCCATGTCCAACCCGGCGCGCCGTTTCCTTCGGCCGACAGAACCCGTCCGGGGCGTTCTCCAGGACCACGAAGGGGCGTCAGGACCGCGAAGGGGCGTGCCGCACTTCATGGGGGAGATCGCAGACGGCGAACGGCGGGTCCGGCGCGCGACGGGGCGCCGACGAGACCGAGGCTCTTGCCCAGCCGAAGCTCTTGCACAGCCGGAACTCTCGCACACCCGGAACTCTCGCACACCCGGAACTCTTGCGCAGCCGCACCCGGGCTCGAAGCCCGCGATGGTCCGCCTGGCCGTGCGGAAGAGCGGAAAGCCGCCGACGCGCAGCTTGGTCGCCGCGACCCGGACCTGTTCGTTTTCGATCCCCGGCTGCAGGTGTGCGATCCCACAGGCGGTGGGGCACCGGCCAAGAGGCCGCCGCGCTTGGTGGCGACGGTGGCGGGCGGATGGGGGCTCATGCCATCCGGGCCGCTCCGGTCAGGGGCGAGCAGCGGCGGCTCGGCGCTCAGCTTCCGGACGACGCGCTGGGCCGCGCCGCGGTCACGGTGATCCGTCGGCAGGGAGTCGACACGTCCGGCACTTCGTCCACGTGCCAAGGCTCGCGATGCAGCCAAACGAAAGCGCCCCGAGGATCTCTCCTCGAGGCGCGTGACGACGAAAGCGGCCAGATGATCGGGGCTGGGGACGCTCAGGCCGAACCGAAAAGTCCCGTCGATCCTAGTAGGAGCCGAACTTGTAGTTCAGGCCGGCGCGGACGACGGCGAACTCGGTGTCGC
>NZ_LMMK01000053.1:0-183 GCF_001422795.1 Methylobacterium sp. Leaf88
GCGGGCCACGGCCATCAGGCAGCCCGCCCCCAAGCCCAGCGCCAGGCTTCCACCGAAGACCTTCGTGGCTTTCGGAAAGGAGCGGAGCGTCGGCACCTTGGCATTCGTGAGGATCCGAATCTCGGTCATCGGGAAGCTCTGCTTCTGTATGCCGTCGACGTACCGCGACATGAAGGTGTCGCG
>NZ_LMMK01000053.1:256-4012 GCF_001422795.1 Methylobacterium sp. Leaf88
CGCGAGTTGAAAGCGTGCCTCGAGCGCCAACAGCGATCGCTCCGACAGGTCGGCGAGTTCCTTCTGAACGCTCTGCTCCTTGATCTGCGCGATGGCGAAGTCGCTGCGCGCACCTTCGAGAATGCGCTGGACCTCGTCGTTCAGCGAACTCTGAAGCTCGTTCATCTTCGCGCGGGCTTTGATCGTCGCTTCGTGCGTCGCGCCATACCGGACGGTGAAATCCGCCATCTGGCGCTTCGCGTCGGCATAGGCTTTGCGAAGCTGGATGATGACGATGTTCGAAAGTTCGTCGACGAGCGCGTTCTGCACCCCGCCGGTCCTCGCCATCTCGTTGATCTGTGCGACCTTTGCTTCCGCGCCGGCACGGGCGAAGCGGGCTTTCAAAGCGACCTGACTCAAATCGAAGACACGTTGTTCTTCGATAAAATGTCCATCCGTCGTCACAATGTTATTCTTCAGACGATAGTCCGTGACCGCGCGTTCCGCTTTAATTGCGTCGTTCTGGAGCTGTGTAATGCGTTCCGAGAACCAAGCGCTCGCCTTCTCGGAGGGCAAGCGCTTGGCATCCATCTGATCGTCGATGTAGGCCTGTGCGAGCGCATTCGCGAGGCGTGCGGCCTTCTCGCCGCTGCGCGCCGTCACCGTGACGGTGATGGCGTAGGACAGTTCTGCGCGCTCTACGCTGGTTGCCTTACGCAAGGCCTCGATCGCCCTCGAGCGACGCACGTCCATGGGCTCGGCTTCCGGGTCATCGGCGAGGCCGAGACCCGCGAACAGCGTCCGGATCATCGACGGGGAGCCGATGAAGTCCGGATCGGTGTCCAGCTTTTCGGAGATCACGGTCCGTTCGAGAACACCGGTCGAATTTAGGACTTCGATCTGGCTGAGCAGAGCCGAGCTGTCGATTCGGCCCGTCGATTTCGACTCTTCATCGACGACGGCCAGTCGCTTGAAATCGACCAGGACCGTTGCGGACGCCTTGTAGGACGACGGGGCGAACAGGAAAATCAGAGTGCCGATCGCAAGGGCAATCAGGACGACCCGAATGATGAGCCGACGCTGGCGACGAAGAACGCCAGACAGGAAACCAAGACTTTCCGGATCCCCCGAAGCCAATTTGCCGAAGGGCATTCCCGGCGTCGCGCGCGAATCGCTTGTCAGCATAGAGCCTCATGGGCGGGAATCTCGGCCGGTTGGGCCGAGGAGTCGGCGAGAGCCGTCGCCAATTCGATTGCGTCTGCAGTCTTAGACGATCGGCAACGCCTTCGCTATCGCGTGGTGCCGCCTGCAGAGACCGTGTGCTTCGACCGGCAGCGCCCGACGGCATCGGCCGATCGCGGCGTTCGATCCCGGCCTGGGGTGTGACGGATCGAGCCTGAAGCGATGGGGCCCGTCGATCCTGGCTGATCCTCTCCATCGGCCCGATCCGAAGCCGGCCGGTCAGGTCCGCGATCGTCCTCCTGTTTTCCAGGTCGCGCCAGCGGCTCGTACCCCTGGATCCGTTCCTGATGTTTGCCTCGGCAAATGCACAGATTTCGCGGAAATCGGTGCCGCGGAGACACAGTCAAATCGTCTAAATACCATTCCAATAACGACAAATTTGCAAGAAAACAAAGATCTTTAACGCTGTTTCTGGGTGGCAATTGAAATTCCGCATCTGCCGTGATCGCTTAAAGGCTCAGGGAGAATCAGATGCCAGCGCCACAAATTGTTTCGCCCATTCCGCCGCACAGTGATTTACCGCCTGGGCAATATGAATTCCAGGACGGCCCGTGGGTCGTCGAAAGCATCATCGTCGACGAACTGGGCCGGCAGACCTTCAGGTCCAGCTACGACTCTCGAACGGGAGTTCTCTCGACCCTAAAATATCTTTCGGATGGCACTTCTACGTCTTTGAATGACAAGGGGGGTAAATCGATCATCGTATCTGTCTTCAATGAGAAAGGCTGGATCGTTTCCCAAGACGATGTCACGAACGGCATTTCGCGTGCCTGGGACTACGATGCCGCCGGGTTCATCAAACACAGTTCGGTCGAGATCGATGCCCGGTCTCCGAGCCCCGGACAGGAACCGGAAACGGATCGGGTCCCGGATTTTTCCTGGACCTCTCAGGACGAATACTTCGGCCCCTACGAAACGCCCGCGCTGAAGGTGCTCACGTCGGACACCGAAGGGCTTCGCGTCGCCTACGACCTCACGGGGACCGTCACGAAGGTCGTCCATAGCTTCGAGACCGGAGCCCTGTCGAAGACCGTCGATCAGTGGGACGACAGCGTCGGCGCGCGCATCCCTCACCGCCACGTCGCGTATGATCAGACCGGCAAGATCGTCCTGGAGGATCGCTTCGACAAGGCCGGCGTGCTGACGTACGAAACCAAGACGCTCCTCGACGGCGCGCATTACGCCATGAACGTCGCGGCCGACGGCACGCACATCCAGATCACGGAGACCGATGGTGCCATCCGGCTCCAAGAGGTCGTACGCCCGGACGGATCGTTATTCGTCAGCAAGCTCAGCACCTTCGCGACCGTTGAAAGCACGCCGCACAACGATGTTTTCACCAGCTCGAATGGCGGTGCGACGTTCATCTTCGCCGATGGCTTCGGCCAGGACGTGATCCGCAACTTCCACGCGGATGGTCCCCATCAAGACCGGATCATCATCGAGACGGGCCGAGAGGTGAATCTGTGGAGCCACAACGGCACCGATACGATCATCACGGTCGGCAACGGCGGGTCGGATACGATCATCCTCAAGAACGTCACACCCGACCATATATCGCTGAGCGATCTCTTCATCGTCTGATCGCTCAGGTCGGCTCGGCCCGGAGGCATAGGTAGACGCGTGATCCGAGATCGCCCTGGTCCTTCCTGATCGAGAGACCTTCGAGACGACACGGCCTGCGAGCCCACGCGCGTGCTCGCAGGCCGCCCGTGCTCCAGTCTCCCCGAGGTTTGGCAGGATCTCGGGGCCTCGGCCGCGCTGCGCCTCCCCCCTCATCGGATGAGCGGCGTCCACGGTCCGCGTGACTCTCAGGAAAACCGACCGTCGATCGGTCCCCGCCCAAGGCAGATCCGCACCCTGCGCGCGTCGGCAGATGTCGTTTAGTACGAGCTGTAACGTTGCAGTAATCAAACCGAAAGGTTGTGCGATTTCTTCGCGCAAAAGCCTGGAGTCGACTGAGATCCAACGAATCCAACGCATAGCTTAAAAGAAAGCTTTAACCCCCACTCCTAGCTTGCCCCTGAGAACTGATCGCAGCGCGCAATCAAGATGCGCTATCGGCTCGGGGGCTGAACCATGTATGTCGCTTCGGATCTTTTCGGGATTGGCCGTAACAACGGCTTGACCAGTGTCGCCGGCCTCGACGTGGCGGTGGGCGCGCTTCAGCCCCACGCACAGCTCAAGAGCTTTGCCGGCCTCAAGGCAGCTGATGGTGTCTACTACAACAAGGCCATGAACGTGCTGGTCATCACCAAGGCAGGCGTGACCCTGGACGGGTACGACTTCCGCGGTGTCTCGATCAACGTGCAGGCCGATAACGTCACGATCAAGAACTCGACCTTCGATGCCTCGGTCGGGAACTACGCCATCAATGCGTTTCCCGGCACGAAGAACCTGACCGTCGATCACTCGACGTTCGACGGTCTGAAGCTCGACAAAATCGGCTACGTCGACTTCATCATCTCGCGCGGTGAGAACACGACCCTCACGCACAACGCCTTCCTGGATGCACCATCCGACGGCGTGTCGATC
>NZ_LMMK01000053.1:4141-4298 GCF_001422795.1 Methylobacterium sp. Leaf88
GGGAAGTCAAGTCGGCACGGTGACAGGCGTGCAGGTCGTCGGGAACGTCATCGACTACGGCAAGTACGGCGACCTGGAGCAGACGACCCGTCCCAAGGACATGATCTACGCCGACAACATGCATGCCAGCGGGCGGCCCGTCGCTCCGGGTCAGGAA
>NZ_LMMK01000053.1:4380-71525 GCF_001422795.1 Methylobacterium sp. Leaf88
TCTCTCCGCGAATGCGGCGATCTACGGGACGTCCAAGGGTGACTACCTCCTTGGTGGCAGCGGCTCCAACTTCATCAAGGGTGGGAGTGGAGACGATGTGATCGTTGGCGGCGGCGGGCGCGACTACATCACTGGAGGTGCCGGCAAGGACATCTTCGTCTACGGGTCGCTGGCCGGTGATGGCATCGACCTGATTTCGGACTTCAAGCAAGGCGCAGATCGGATCGACCTGGCGGCCATCACGGGCGCACCACAAGATCTTTCTGGCTGGCAGTGGCTGGGCTCGGAGAGCTTCACGGGTCACGACTGGCAGTTGCGTTACGAGACCAGCAGAGGCCTGACCACGATCCAGATCGACGCCGATGGAGACCTCAAGGCCGATTTTCAGCTCGAGCTGACTGGAAAGCTGGCCATGAGCACAGGCGACTTCATCCTCGCGGAACACGGCCCCACTGTCCCGGCGCTGCCGGTGCCCGCGCCCGGCGCGCCGCCCCTGCCGCCCCTGACCTCGGCCCCGATCGAGGTGCCTCAGCCGATTCCGACCAAGCCGGCCGCACCCGCAGCGCCCGCGTACCCCGCCGATCCGAGCCTCGTGCTCCAGGCACCGGCCTCAGGTGGCAACATCACCGGCAAAGCCACCGCTGAGCTGATCTTGGGCAGCAGCAAGGGCGATGGACTCAGGGGGGGCGCCGGCGACGACGTGCTGGTGGGCCGGGAAGGCAAGGACATCCTCTACGGGGGGGGCGGTCACGATACGTTCCGCTTCGAGAAACTCAGCGACAGCACGGCCGCAACTGCAGGGCGAGACTACATTGGAGACTTCGTTCAGGGCGAGGACAAGATCGATCTGCACCTGATCGACGCCAACACGCTCACGAACGCGCACGAGGCTTTCATCTGGATCGGGGCAGGCGCTTTCACGAAGCATGCAGGGGAGTTGCGGTTCTCCGCGAACAGCACGGGTGGTCAGGTGCAGGCTGACGTCAACGGTGACGGAAAGGTCGACTTCGCCATCGACATGGTGACGAAAGCTGTCCTCCATGCCTCTGATTTTCTCTTGTGAGCCGTTCAGGGATTCGGGAGCGCGCCAGATGATCGGTGATCATCTGGCGCCGGGCGGCGGGGGCAAACGAATACGTCTTCCGTGATCCGACCTATTCGCGTGCGCGCAACTGCAAAGGCACTGCCTCAGCACCCGGAGCAGATCGGCTTGGCCGCGGCTTCACCGCCCTTCACGAGACGGTTCATGTTAGCTTCTCGGTCATAACGTTCGCCCGGAGACCGAACGTCGCCTGCCCCCAAGGCAGGGATGCTTGCGGTACGGATGGGCTCGGGTCCACCCGACAGGGACCGCTCGGTGCGCGTGCCCACGCGCAGGTTTTTCTGGTCGGCTTTCGTGCCCACGGAGTGCTGGAGCACCGTGATCGGATCCGTCCCGCGGCCTTGCTGGCGCGACCACCGCGCGGTCACGGTGCCGGGGATCACGACATCGGCAACCTCGCTTGCCCTCTCGCCACGGGGGAGAGAGGCATATCGCCCTGGTCCCTGCACCCCGTGGGCGCACCCACCCATCAGCAATGAAACCGAACAGAGTAGGATCATTGGTTTCAGAGCCATACCCGTCCTTTTGGTCCCGATGACAGCGCGCGGTTCCGATCCCTAGCTTGGCGTTAACGGTTCGAATGGTCTCCGGTTTCCTTTGCCGCGTTGGGCATCTGACATTCGTCTGCTTTCCGGCGTCCTGCGAGTATCCATGGCACGGCACTGTCGTCGCGCTCCCGATCCGGACCACCGGCGAGCCGGTCATGTCGAGGGCCTTTCTGCGCAGGGAACCGGCACTCCGAGGTTTACGAGGTGACCAGGCGTCGGCTTAAGTCGGTGTTCCGGGTGATCCACCGGGAGGCTGAGCCGTGCGGGCACCGGAAGCGATCGATGTCGTGGCGATTTGGGCAATCACCCGGGGCAGGAATGATTGCGCCATGATCCGCGATGGATCAGGCCGCGCGCTCTTCTTCAAGCGTAACACCGGCAGCGCTTACCGCGCGCTGGTCACGTCCGCCGAGCGGCGACGGCGGGAGGTGGCCCACATCGTGGCGTCGCACCTGATGGCCGAAACCTTTGGCCTGCCGATCGCACCGTTCCGGGACGTCGTTCTGAGGCTGGATCGGAACCGCCGTGTCGAGGGCATCGCCTGCGCGTACCTCACGGGCTTACGTCCCTTCCACGAAGCGATGCACCGACCGATCACGAATCGGGAGGATGCCCTTCTGCAGATCGTGGTCTTAGCCTGGTTGGGCGACACCGATCGGATCGAGACGCCTGACAACGAATGTGTCGATGAGCAGGGTCGCTACATCGCCCTCGACTTCGATTTCTGCTTCAACGATGGCGTCAGCATCCTGGGGCTGCCAAAAGCGAGTCGTCGTGGCCTGGAGGCGTTTGCGACACCCGCGGCGGTGGCCCGAATCGTTGACCGGATCGCCGCCTTGTCGGACGAGACGATCGCCAGGATGGTCGATGATGTCGGGCGGGCATGGGTTCACGATTGGACGCCGGCCCTGGCCCGCGACTTCACTGCCGTGTTGGTCCGCAACCGGGACGCCCTGCGACAGACGCAGGCATTCGAGATCTTCCAAGCCGCGCATGGATCCGTCCGGCAACGATGGAGTCTCTTCGCAACGCGCCACATCTTCAGGCTGAACATCCCCGTCAAGCTTTTGGCCCTGATTCAACGTCAGGGACCTGGGGCGACGATCTGGACGCTGCTCCGCTTCCTCACGGGACGCCCAGCGGTTGCTCGGCCGTATTTATCTCTACTCGCAGCAGAGATCGATAGAATTCCGACTCGTGCAGCAGGTCGTCGTGGCGTCCCGTCGCCACCATCCGACCGCCATTGAGAACGACGACCCGATCCGCCGCCAGAAGGGTGCTCAGACGGTGGGCGATCACCAGTGTCGTCGGTCTCTGGCGTGGTCCGAAGATCGTCCGATGGACGACGGCTTCTGTCCATGCGTCGAGCGCGCTGGTCGCTTCGTCGAGAATCAGGATCGGGGTGTCCCTGACGAGAGCACGCGCGATACCGACGCGTTGCCGCTGCCCGGCGGACAGTCGAACCCCTCGTTCGCCGAGATGCGTATCGGGCCCTTCGGCGAGATCGTTCGCGAAGAGGTGAACCCCAGCGGACGCAGCCGCCGTCGCAACCTGAGCGTCGCTCGCATCGGATCGACCATGCCGTATGTTTTCGGCCAGGGTTGTCGAGAAGATGAACGGATTTTGCGGAACCACGGCGAACCAGGATCGGACCGTGGCGGGATCGAGTTCGGCGATGTCTTGGCCGCCGACCAGGACGCGACCGCGATCCGGCGCGTCGAAGCGCAAGAGGAGGCGTATCAGCGTCGATTTCCCGGCTCCGGACCGCCCCGCGATCGCCACCGTCTCACCGGGCGCCACGTCGAAGGACACCGCGTCGAGGACCGATCGGTCCGGGCGGGCGGGGTAGCGGAACGTCACGGCCTCGAAGGCAATTCCCATGGGCGCGCGACTTGGCACAGGCGGGGCGAAGACACCGCGTGGTCCGCCTGGCGTGGAATCGGTTCTCAGGTGGGGCATGATGCGCTTGAGCGCCGCTGCGGCCTCGATCGTCCCACTCCACAAATTGCCGAGTGTCGCGCAGGAGGCCGCGGCCAGCAGAAAAAAGAACAGGAAGGACGAGAAGGTCCCGGTTGTCATCCGCCCCGCCGCGACCGCGTGGCCTCCCGCCATCAGGACGGCGCCGAGTGTCGCGGCGCCGAGCAGGACCGAGAGGGCCAGGAGCGCGCCGCGCGCCTGCGAAAGGCGAAGTGCCAGCGCCCGCGCCTCGCCGATCCGCTGGGAGAACCGGGCGACCTCCTCCTCCTCCCGGCCGAACATCTTGATCGTGGCGATGGCATCGAACACCTCGCTCGAGTATCCCGCTAGGATGCCGATGCGTCCGCTGACGCGCGATGACAGGTGTCTCTGCTTCGCCGACATCCCCAGGAAGGCCGCGACCGGCAGGGGAAGGATCAGGAGCGACAGGGCCGTCAGGCGCCAATCGGTCCACGCCATCAGGAGGCCCGCCCCCGTCACCAAGATCCCGTTGCGGATCAGGGGTGAGAGGGATGAGCGGACCACGAGTTGCAACGTCGAGATGTCCGCGATCAACATCGCGTTGAGCGTGCCTGGCGCATTCGTCTCGAAGAAGCGCAGGTCCTGACCGAGAACGGCCCGGAACAGAGCGATACGCAGTCGCGCGCCGAATTCCTCGCCCAGGTTCGTGGCCGCGTAGATGCGCAGACCCGACGCCGAAGCCAGGACGGCGGAGACAGCCACATACGTGAACAGCGAGGTCCCGGACGCCTTTGAGGCCTCGTCGAGGAGCGCATCGGTCCAGATCCGTATGCCTCGCCCGATCGCGAAGAGGCACAGGGACGACAAGACGACCGACGCTGCCAGCAGCCAGATCTGCCCACGCGGCAGCGGTAAGACATGCAGGTCAGTCAGAAGACGAAGGTCGCTCCGGAGCGCGTCGAACGTGCCGGGCCGCGCTCGGACTTCACCCGCCCAGTCCCGCATTCACGATCCCGCTCAAGCCTGCTCGATCAGGCTGTTGAAAATTGTCGCCAGGATGCCGCTTGATCCACAATTTGTGAAGAGAGCGCCCGCAGTTTCAATCCAGACTCGGCCCTGTTGACAATTACTCCCTGTGAAGGATGTCTTCAGCAGATAGCAATGGGCCGCTCAAAACTTCCAAGCTATGTGTTCGGATTTGAGCTTGCTTCGAGTCGGAGGAAATAATGCTGCCCCCGAACCGATATCTCCGATTCGATTTTATCGAAGTCGGTCCGCTGACGATTCTGCGCTGCAGTGAGAAAATTTTCGTCGAGAAGCTAAAAGCGATCGTCGAGGGGGGTGAGGGGCGTGTCATTACCTACTCCCATCTTCATACCTTGGCCCTCGCTCTGAAGCACACGCGCATCGCTCTCTCTATCAGGGCCTGCGACCTGTGTTACTGCGACGGGATCGGCGTGTCGATCATATCGCTTCTCGTGAATGGCGTATGGATTCCCAAGGTCACGGCCAATAGTTTCATTCACGAGTTCGCACGAACGCTCGGGGTCCTGAGCAAGAAAATGGCGTTGATCGGCGGGGCGGGCGACACTCTACAAGCCGTCTCGAATTACTTCGCGACGGAAGGTGCCACCATCGTCTGCGCTCATCATGGATACCTCAATGACGCGTCACGGGAGACGCTCCGGACCTCGCTGATCGACACCAAGCCCGATGTGGTCATCATTGGGATGGAACAGGGGTCTCAAGAAGAGCTCGCGCTCTTGCTCAGGAAGGACCTTCCATCGGCCACCTTCCTGTGCGTGGGCGCCCTGTTCGAGTTTCTCTCGGGTCGGATCTGGCTGTGTCCGCCCCTCGTCAGGCAGGCAGGTCTCGAATGGGTCGTGCGGCTCGTCCGGGATCCCGGGCGCCTGTGGCGCCGGTATCTTCTGGAGGGCCCCGCGCTCCTGTTTCGCGCGACCATTCTGCGGCGGTTGTGACAGGAGTCACGTCTATCGCCAGACGTGGAGGGCGGGTGTGTTTGCGGGCGATGCCAAGCCATCGCAGGGCGTCGACGAGGACGGTCGGGCAGGAGCCGCGCGTCTCGTCCGGGTGGATGTCAGCACGGCGGTGACTGATGGCCCGTGGTCCTAAACCCGCGCCGCTCCCCTTGGGCGAGGACGATTGATCCCGCCTTCGACAAGGTCCGGGCAGACCGCAGGCGACGACGGGGACGGTCCCGGCCTCAGCGCCCCCAGATCTTCAGGACGTATTCAGCCGCGATACCGTCCGGGTTGATGGTGAGGATGCGGGCGGTGTCGACGCCCTCGAAACCGTCTTCCGTCTCGTAGGTCGTCTGGAGGCCCGGCACCTTCTTGGCGTTGCACGAGGCGGGCAAGCGGCGTCGGGCGCATGGCGGAGTCCTGCGGTCGAGACCCGAGGGCCTGTCCTGTCTCGGACGTTTGTCTTTTCGGGATCACCGGTTTCCGCTGATCCCTGACAAACTCTAGGCCGGAAGGCGGGCGCCGCACAGCTCAGGGATGCCGCGGCCGGCGCGGAGACGTCAGGCGACCGGTTCGAGCGCCCTGCCCTGCGGCGTGCCGAAGCGCGCGAAGCGCAGGGCCAGGGTCGGCAGGATCAGGAGGTTGAGCACCGTCGAGGTGGCGAGGCCGCCCAGGATCACGATGGCCATCGGGCCCTCGATCTCGCGGCCGGGCTCGCCGGCGCCCAGCGCCAGCGGCAGCAGGCCGAGGCCGGTGACCAGGGAGGTCATCAGGATCGGCACCATCCGGTCGGCGGCCCCGCGAACCGCCGTGTCCCGGTCCCAGGCCTGCCCCTCCTCCACCACGAGGTGCTCGTAATGGGCGATCATCATGATGGTGTTGCGCAAGCTGATCCCGAACAGGGTGACGAAGCCGACGATCGAGCCCAGCGACAGCACGGCCCCGGTGGCGAAGACCGCCAGCACGCCGCCCACGAAGGCGAAGGGCAGGTTGACCAGGACCAGCAGCAGGTTGCGCAGGCTTCCCGTCACGATGGCCAGCAGGAGGACGATGCCGAGGCCGGCCAGCCCCGAATAGACCAGGAGGTCGCGCCGGGCCCGCGCCTGCGCCTCGGCCGAGCCGGCGAAGCCCACATAGGTGCCGGGGGGCAGGGCGACCGCGCGGGCGATCTTGCGCTTGGCATCGGCCACGAAGCCGGCGACGTCGCGCCCCGTCACGTTGGCGGTGACCGCCTGGACCCGCTGCGCGCCCTCGTGCTGGACCTGGTAGCGGCCGGAGGTCTCGTAGATGTCCGCCACCTGGGCGAGGCGCACCACCCGGCCGCCGGAGCCGCGCAAGGGCAGGTCGCTCAGGGCTGAGAGCCGGCCCCGCGTGGCGGAATCGAGGATGACGAGGACGTTGAACACGGCGTTGCCCGCATAGGTCTGGCCGACGATGTCGCCCTGGTAGGCGGTGCGCACCACCTCCATCACCTCGATGGCCGAGAGGCCCCAGTGGCGCAGGTCGTTGGGCCGCAAGCCCACATTGACCTGGGGCAGGCCCGCCGGGGAACTCTGCTGGATGTCGACGGCGCCCCGCACCTCGGCGAGCTCGCGGGCGATGTCCCGGGCGGCCGTCTCGATGGCGCCGAGATCCGTGCCGAAGACGTTGATCACCACCGGGGCGGTGAAGCCCGACACGGTCTCCTCGATGCGCTCGGTGAGGAAGGTCTTGAGGGAGAAGGCGGCCCCGGGGAAGCCCGCCATCACGGCCCGGATCCGGGCCTCCGCCGCCCCCTGCCCCGCCCCGTCGAGGCCGGGTTCGAGGTCGATGTGGATCTCGCTGTAATGGGTGCCGGCGGTGTCCTGGCCGGCCTCGGCCCGGCCGATCTGCGACGCCACCGCCCGGATGCCGGGAATCGCCTTCAGTTCGGCGGTGATGCGGGTGCCGAGCCGCAGGGATTCCTGCAGGGCGGTGCCGGGCGCCGCCGCCATGTGCAGGATCAGGTGGCCCTCCTTGAGGTCGGGCAGGAAGGTCGAGCCGAAGAACGGCAGCATCGCGGCCCCCAGGAGGGTGACGAGGAGGCCGCAGGCCATGAGGACGCGCGGGGCGCGGTCGATCCGGGTGAGCAGGCGGGCGTAGGCGCCGCGCGCGACGCGCATCACCGGCGGGTCCAGGGTCGAGGCCTCGCGCCGGTTCGTCAGCAGCCCCATCGCCAGGGCCGGGGTCACCGTGAGGGCGACGGCGAGCGAGGCCACCACGGCGAGGATGTAGGCGAGGCTCAAGGGGCCGAACAGCCGGCCGGCGATGCCCGACAGGGCGAGGACGGGGAGGAAGACCAGCAGCACCGCGATGGTGGCGTAGGCGACCGCCGTGCGCACCTCCAGGATGGCGTCGAGGACCACCCGCCCCTCGGGGCGCGGGCCGCCGAGGCGGCGGTTCTCGCGCAGGCGCCGGACCACGTTCTCGACGCCGATCACCGCGTCGTCCACCACCTCGCCGATGGCGATGGCGAGCCCGCCCAGGGTCATGGTGTTGAGGCTCTCGCCCAGCGCCTGGAGCGCCACCACGGCGGCGATGAGCGAGAGCGGGATCGCCAGCGCCGAGATCACGGCGGTGCGCCAGTCGTACAGGAAGACGAACAGCACCACGACCACCAGGATGCCGCCGAGCCCGAGGGCCTGCAGCACGTTGCCGTTGGCGATGGCGATGAAGTTGGCCGGCCGGAACAGGTCGGCGTGCAGGGTCACGCCCTCGCGCGCCAGGGCCGGGCGCAGGTCCTCCAGGGCCGCCTCGACCCGCGCGGTGACCGCGCGGGTGTTGGCGCCGTACTGGGCGCCGACCATGAGGAGCACCCCGGGCCGGCCGTCCACCAGGGCGGCGCCGATCGCCGGCTCGCCGGTGGCGACCACGGTGGCGACGTCCGCCAGGGTCACGCTGGCCCCGCCCTCGTTGATCAGCACGGTCCGAGAGACCGCCTCGGGGCTCAGCGACTGCCCGTCGGTCTGGAGGGCGATGCGCTGGTTGGGCGTGTCCACGAAGCCGGCCCCGCGCACGCCCGTGGCTTTCCGCGCGGCGGCGAGCACGTCGTTGACGCCGATGTTGAAGCGCACGAGGTCGTTCGGGCGGATCTGCACCTGCAGCGAGCGCACCGCGCCGCCATAGACCGAGACCTGGGCGATCCCCGGCACGGCGAGGAGGCGCAGGCGCACGGTCCAGTCCGCCAGGGTGCGCAGGTCCATGTCCGAGCGGCTCTGCGTGGTCAGGCCGACGAGCAGCACCGTGCTGGTGGCGGAGGTGAGCGCCGTCATCGCCGGCGGCAGCACCCCTTGCGGCAGGCGGCCGGCCAGCGCCGTCAGCCGCTCGGTGACGAGCTGGCGCACCCGGTAGATGTCGCTGCCGGCCCCGAAGGTGACGGTGATCACCGACAGGCCCTGGATCGAACTCGAGCGCAGGGAGACCACCCCCGGCAGGCCGTTGACCGCGACCTCCACGGGTTGGGTCACCAGCACCTCGACCTGTTCCGGGTTGAGGCCGGGGGCCTCGGTCTGGATCACCACGGCGGGGGGCGCGAATTCCGGGAAGACGTCGTACTGGGCATCGGCCAGCACGACGAAGCCGTAGGCGGCGAGCGCCAGGCTGAGCGCCAGGACGACGCCGCGGAAGCGCACCGCGAAGGCGACCAGGGCCGCTTGGGGGCCGCGGGGGCCTCCCGGTCCGGAGCCCGACGCCTCAATCGTCATCGACGCCGCCCGAGACCTGGAGCTGGCTCTTCATCTCCTCGGAGAGGAGCGCCTGCGCCCCCGAGAGCACGATCTCGGTGCCGCCGGGCAGGTCCTCCACCACGTAGGCGTCGGCCGACATCGGCGGGTCGGCCTTCAGCCGGTGGCGGGCGAAGGCGTCGGGCCCCACCGCCCGGTAGATCCAGGCGGCCCCCTGCCAGTGCACCACCGCGTCCTCGGGCACGCTGAGGCCGGTGACGCTGCGGTCGGAGGCCAGGAAGGCCAGCATGCTCATGCCGGGCAGGAAGCCGCTGTCGCCCGGCACGGTGTAGAAGAAGCTCAGGCCCTGGATGCGCGGATCCGTGCGGGTGGCGGGCGAGACGTAGGCCAGGGCGACCCGCGCGCTCTGGGGCGGCACCTCGGCGAAGGCCGCCGCCGGCGGGCCCTTCAGGCCCTCCCCCGGCGGCAGGGTGACCTGCACCAGGAAGTCGGTGCGCTCGATCAGCCGGGTGACGGTGGCCGCGCGCGCGACGATGGCCCGGCCGATCACCGGCCCCCATTCCTGCTGGGCGGTGGCCGAGAGGGTGCGCACCTGGGATTCCGCCGCCGCCAGGGCGGCCTGGTCGGTCTGGGCGGTGCCCCCGGCGGTCTCGACCTGCACGGTGGTGGCGTAGGGGCCGAGGGTCCTGGCCCGCTGCAGGGCGCTGCGCGAGACCTCGGCGCGGGCCTGGGCCGTCTGGAGCGCGGCCTGGGCGCTGGCATAGGCGTTGGTCAGGTCGGTGACCCGGGCGAGGTCGAGGACGCTGCCATAGGCCTGCAACTCCTCCCGGTGCTCGGCCAGGGGCCGGGCCTCGGTCGTGATGCCGATGCGGGCGCGCTCGGCGGCCGAGAGGCGCACCACGGTGCGGCCCTCCTCCACGGCGGTGCGCTGGGCCGGCAGGTGCGCGGGCTTCGCCGGCCCGGGGCGGGCCTGGAGGGCCTCGACGTGCTCGCGCAGCTCGCCCAGGAGGAGGGCGCCCTGGGGCGAGACGGCGAGGCCGCCAAGGCCGGCCGCCAGCACGCCGACCAGGAGGAGGGCGAGGAGGAGCGATCGCCACGTCACCGACTGTCTCGCCCTCCCCCTGGTCCGCGGCCGTGTCGCCGCTGTGTTCCGCCCGGCATAACCGTGTTCACCCGCAGAGGGAATCGGTGCGCCGAGCGATACCGGGGGATGGGCACGCTGCCGGTTCTCCGCAGGGCCGCGGGGATTCGCGCCGCGGCGGCCGCGGACGGATTTCGATGGCGGTGTTGCGCCGGACGGCCTGTCCCCGCGGCCCCCGGCGGGCTATCCCCCGGTCGCCGGCCGCGAGCCCGGCCCGAGCCCAGGGAGATCCGCCCCATGCGCGTCCCGGAGACGCCCGCCGGACGCGCGGCCGAGCCGGCGGCCACGGCCTACCCGCTCCTCGTGTTCACGATGCTGCTCTGGGGCGGCAACGTGGTGGCGAGCAAGTGGGCGGCGGGCGAGGTCTCGCCCCAGGTGCTCACCTGCCTGCGCTGGGCCTTCGCCTGCCTCGCCCTGGCGCTGCCGGCCCGGGCCGGCCTCAACGCGGAGTGGGACCGGCTGAAGCGCCACTGGCGCTACGTGCTGCTGATGGGAGCGTGCGGCTACACCCTCTACGCCAGCCTGTTCTACGCCGCCGGCCTGTTCACCAGCGGCATCAACATCGCCCTGTTCCAGGGGTCGATCCCGGTCCTCGTCATCCTGATCAACTATCTCGTCCACCGGGTGGCGGTGACGGGGGCGCAGCTCCTCGGCGTCGCCGTGACGCTGGCGGGCGCCATGGTGGCGGCGACCCACGGCGACTGGCGGGTGCTGGCGACCTTCGCCTTCAACCGGGGCGACGTGCTGATGCTGGTCGCCTGCGGGCTCTATGCCGGCTACACCGTGGCGCTCTCCCGCAGGCCCCGGGTCTCGGGCCTGAGCTTCTTCACCGCCGTGGCGCTCTCCGCCTTCGTGACCTCGCTGCCGCCGCTCGCCGCCGAATGGGCGCTGGGCCACACGATCTGGCCGACCGGCAAGGGCTGGGCCATCGTGCTGTTCGTGGCGCTCGGGCCCTCGCTCATCGCGCAACTCGCCTTCCTGCGCGGCGTCGAGCTGATCGGCCCGAACCGGGCCGGCCTCTTCGTCAACCTCGTGCCGATCTTCGGGGCCGGCCTCGCCATCCTGCTGGTGGGCGAGCCTGTCCGCTGGCACGACGCCCTGGCGCTGGCCCTCGTCATCGGCGGCATCGCCATCGCGGAGCGCCTGGGCCGGCGGCGGTGAGGGGCCCAGCCGCCGGCGGCATCGGACGTCACGGGTTGCGTGGCGAGACCGGCGGAGGGGAGATTCAGGCGAGGACCTGCAATCCGTGTTTCTGGACGACGCTCAGCAGCTTGAGCGCCATCCCGCTCGGCCGCTTGGCGCCGGTTTCCCACTTTTCGACGGTGCTCTCGCTCGTGTTGAGATAGCGTGCAAAGACGGGCTGGCTGACGTTGTTGGCCTCACGGATCCGCTTGATCTGAGCAGGATCGATGGCGCTCGGGACAGCCAGATGACGCGCATCGAAGTCGCGCATCGTCGCCTTGTCGAGGGCACCGACCTTGTGAAGCATGGCCGCAGATGTGTGGATCGCCTCGGAGGCCGCGTTCCTGAACCTAGCTTTCGTCGCCATGGCAAATCTCCGTCAGGTCCCTGTCCGCAATGAGTTCGGCAAGCTGCTCCTCGGTCATCGCCCCGTAAGCCTTGGCGAGGGTTCGAAAGTCCTCCAGTTCGTCGTCCGCGATGTTCGCTTTGTCCTTCTTGGCAAACAGGTATGCGAAGATCCAGTATCGGCCCCCCTTCGCAAGGATGATGCTGCGATACCGGTTCTTGTCCAGGCGCTTCTTGAAGACGCCACCCCCGAGATCGTCGGCTTGACCTCTGGCCACATCCCGGATTGCAGCGCACAGCGCGTCGTCCTGGATGCGAGCCTTTCGAGCGGCTCGGAAAAACCATGCCGTCTTGAAGGTTCTGGGTGTATCGGCCGACATTCCAAATCGTAGCACCGGGTGCTATAAAAATCAAGGATTGGCGGCGATGCGCCCGGCTGCCGTGACGGAAGGGCGGTCGGGCGCCTACCCGCCCCCGCCCGCCGGCCGGCGCAGCTCGAACCGGGTCTCCGGTTCGGCGGTGAAGTAGTCGAAGTAGCCGCCGCGCAGGATCGGCCGCATGGCGCCGGTGTCGACGAGGCCGTCGCGGATGAAGCGGTCGTCGATGTAGATCGAGACCACCTGCCCGATCACCAGGAAATGCGAGGCGTCGCTGCCGTCGAGCGGCGTCAGCGGCACGGTCTGCAGCCACTTGCACTCCAGGGCGGCCGGCGATTCGGCGACCCGGGGCGGGCGCACCTTGCGCGAGGGTGCCGGGGTCAGGCCCGCGAAGGCGAACTCGCTCTCGCCGCGGGGCAGGGGCGCCGAGGTGGCGTTCACCGCCTCGCGCAGGTCGTAGGTGGCGAGGTTGCAGACGAACTCGCCGCCCTCCTCCGCGAAGGTCATCGCGTCCTTGCGCCCGGCCGAGGAGAACATGACCATGTCGGGGCCGGCCGCCACGGCGTTGAAGTAGGAATAGGGCGCGAGGTTCACCGCGCCGTCGCGGTTCATCGCGCTGATCCAGCCGATCGGGCGCGGGGCCACCAGGGCCTTCAGCGGGTTGTGCGGCAGGCCCTTGGTCTCGGCGTCGTAATGCATGGGGTGCCCCTCAGAGCCGGGTGACGATGTCGGCGAGCGCCGGGCGGGGCCGGTCGGGCGGCACCTCCTGGGCGTGCCCGATATGGATGAAGCCCGCGAGGCGCTCGCCGGGCACGAGGCCGAGGACGTCGAGGATGCGGGAATCGTAGGCGAACCACTCGGTGAGCCACGCCGTGGCGTAGCCCGCGGCGTTGGCCGCCACCACGAGGTTCATCGCCACCGCGCCGGCCGAGAGCACCTGCTCCCATTCGGGAATCTTGATGTGCGGGCCGGCCCGCGACACCACCGCCACCACCAGGGGGGCGAGGGCGAGGCGGTGGCGCTCGAGGTCGAGGCGCGCGGCGTCGGCCTCCGGGTGGTCGGCGGCATAGGCCGCCGCGATGGCGTCGCCGATGCGGGTGCGGGCCTCGCCCGCGATCACCAGGAAGCGCCAGGGCGCCAGCTTGCCGTGGTCCGGCACGCGCGACGCGATGGTGAGGAGCGCGTCGAGCTCGGCCCCGTCCGGCCCCGGCCCCGCGAGGCGGAGGGGCGGGACCGAGCGGCGGGTGCGCAGGAGATCGAGGGTGGCGTTCATGGCGTCCCTGGAGCAGGATCGGGCGAGAGGGGCCGGGCCGCAGACGACCGGCCCTCGGAGGCGGGATGGCCTTGCCGCCGCCATGGTCCGGTTCCAGAGGGCGGGCACCGGGCGCGGCGGCCGTCCGTGACATGGCGCGCCGGCGGCAGATTGGCAACGCCGGCGGGATGCCCCGGTCGGGATTGGGAGGTGCGGGATGGCGCGGGCAGGGTACGGATCGGTCTGGCTGGGCTGCGCCCTCCTCCTCGGCGGTCACCCCGGCACCGCCGCGGCGCAGGACGGCAACGCCTTCCACAACCGGATCGGGCCCAACCTCCCCTCCCCGTCCATGCCCTCCCCGTCGATGTCGGACCCCTCGGCGCCGCCGCTGCCCAGCGCGGCGAGCGCGGCCCTGACCCTCACGGCGGTGTTCGCGGGCGGCGACAAGCCCCTGCGCTCCGGCCTCGCCTGGCGCATCTACGAGGACCGCACCGACGGCACGAAGCCCGGCATCGTCGCCCGCTCCGAGGCGGCCGAGCCGAGTTTCACCCTGCCGCCGGGTGCTTACGTCGCCACCGTGACCTACGGCTTCGCCAGCGCCGCGCGCCGGGTCGTCATGGCGGGCCAGCCGGCCGCCGAGCAGCTCAAGGTCAGCGCCGGGGCGCTCAAGCTCTCGGGCGCCATCGGCGACGTGAAGCTCGGCGCCGACCAGCTCGCCTTCTCGGTCTTCGTGCCGATCGGGACGAACTCCGAGGGGCGCCTCGTGCGCAGCGGCGTCAAGGCGGGCGAGCTCCTGCGCCTGCCCGAGGGCACCTACCACGTGGTCTCGACCTACGGCGGCTCGAACGCGATCCAGCGCGCCGACCTCAAGGTGGAGAACGGCAAGGTCACGGACGCCACCCTCAACCACCGCGCCGCCACCCTGACCCTGAAGCTGGTGGCGGCCGAAGGCGCCGAGGCCTTCGCCGGCACCGCCTTCAGCGTGCTGACGCCGGGCGGCGACACCATCCGCGAGGCCATCGGCGCCTTCCCGCAGGTGACCCTGGCGGAGGGGGACTACGTCCTGATCGCCCGCCACGACGGGCAGGTCTACACCCGCGAATTCAAGGTCGAGAGCGGCCTGAACCGCGACGTCGAGGTGATCGCCAAGGCGGGCTGAGCCGAGGCGTCCCGACCGGCGGAGAGAGACGACACGCATGAGGCGACTTGCGATCGGTGCCCTCGTCCTGCTCCTGGCGCCGCTTCTCCTGGTGCCGCGTCCCGCGCGGGCGCAGGGGACGGATCCAGCGCGGGCGCTCGTGGCGGACGGCTCCGACCGGGAGATCGGTCCGGAACGCGCGGACCGGGTGATCGCCCTCCTGGGACAGGGACTGAGAACGCCCGCCACCGCCCGTTACGGCCAGCTCCGTGCCGGGCGCGCGGGGGCTTTCTGCGGCGTCGTCGACACCACCAACCGCATGGGCAATCCCGTGGGGCCCCGCCGCTTCGTCGCCGACCTCGCGGCGGGCATCGCCGGCCTCGTCCCGGACGGGCCCGAACTGCGCAACCCGGCGACGCCGCAGGATTACGCCGCCCTGCAGCGCATCCTGGCCCTCTACGCCGCCAATTGCGCCCCCTGATCCGGGCATCCCCCGGGCATCGCCCGGAGGACGCAACCGCCCGGAGGCCGAACCCGCCGCCCTACGGCGTCGGGGCCTCGCCGTGCTGGCCGTCGAGAGCGACGTCGGCGCTCGGCACGGTCTCGGCCACCGCCTCCGCCCGGATGCGATCCGGCGCGGTCGCCTCCGCCACCAGGGCGGCCAGGGTCTCGTCGAGGCCGCCCGTGCGGGTGTGCTGGCTGCCCAGGCGCCGGACCGAGACGGTGCGCTCCTCGCCCTCCTTGCGGCCGACGACGAGCATCACCGGCACCTTCGCCAGCGAGTGCTCGCGGACCTTGTAGTTGATCTTCTCGTTGCGCAGGTCGGCCTCGACGCGCAGGCCGAGGCGGGTCGCGGCGGCGACCACCGCGCGGGCGTAGGGGTCGGCATCGCCCGTGATGGTGGCGACCACCACCTGCACCGGCGCGAGCCAGAGCGGGAAATGCCCGGCGAAGTGCTCGATCAGGATCCCGGTGAAGCGCTCCAGGGAGCCGCAGATGGCGCGGTGGACCATGACCGGGGGCTTCTTGCCGCTCTCGGCATCGACGTAGAAGGCGCCGAAGCGCTCCGGCAGGTTGAAGTCCACCTGGGTCGTGCCGCACTGCCAGTCGCGCCCGATGGCGTCGCGCAGCACGTACTCGAACTTCGGCCCGTAGAAGGCGCCCTCCCCCGGGTTGATCGCGGTCCTGATCCGGCCCCCCGACTGTTCCTCGATCTGGGTGAGCACCCGGGTCATGACGTCCTCGGCATGGTCCCAGAGGGCGTCCGAGCCCACCCGCTTCTCGGGGCGGGTCGAGAGCTTCACCACGATCTCGCCGAAGCCGAAATCGGCGTAGGTGGAGAGGATCAGGTCGTTGATCTTCAGGCACTCGTCGGCGAGCTGGTCCTCGGTGCAGAAGATGTGCGCGTCGTCCTGGGTGAAGCCCCGCACCCGCATCAGGCCGTGCATGGCGCCCGAGGGCTCGTAGCGGTGGACCACGCCGAACTCGGCCATGCGCAGGGGCAGGTCGCGGTAGGATTTCAGACCGTGCTTGAAGATCATCACGTGGCCGGGACAGTTCATGGGCTTCAACGCGAACCAGCGCTTGTCCTCGGCCTCGTCGCCGGCGGATTGGGCCGCGAACATGTTCTCGCGGTACCAGCCCCAGTGGCCGGAGGTCTCCCACAGGGCCTTGTCGAGGATCTGGGGGGCGTTGACCTCCTGGTAGTCGCCGCGCAGGCGCCGGCGCATGTAGGCGATCAGCTCCTGGAACACGGTCCAGCCCTTGGCGTGCCAGAACACGACGCCCGGCCCCTCCTCCTGGAAGTGGAACAGGTCCATCTCGCGCCCCAGGCGCCGGTGGTCGCGGCGCTCGGCCTCCTCCAGGCGGTGCAGGTAGGCGTCGAGGTCCTCCTTGGTCGCCCAGGCGGTGCCGTAGATGCGGGTCAGCATCGGGTTGTTGGAATCGCCCCGCCAGTAGGCGCCCGCCACCTTCATCAGCTTGAAGGCGGTGCCGACCTTGCCCGTCGAGGTCATGTGCGGGCCGCGGCAGAGGTCGAACCAGTCGCCCTGGCGGTAGACCTTGAGGTCCTCGCCGGGCGGGATCGCGTCCACGAGCTCGACCTTGTAGGCCTCGCCCTTCCCGGCGAAGAGCGCCCGGATGTCGTCGCGCTTCCAGACCTCCTTGGTGAAGGGGGCGTCGCGCGCGATGAGTTCGCGCATCTTCGCCTCGATCTTCGGGAAGTCCTCCGGGGTGAAGGGCTCGTCCCGGGCGAAGTCGTAGTAGAACCCGTTCTCGATCACCGGGCCGATGGTGACCTGCGTGCCCGGCCACAGGGCCTGCACCGCCTCCGCCAGCACGTGGGCGCAGTCGTGCCGGATCAGCTCCAGGCTGCGCGGGTCGGTGCGGTCGAGGAACTCGATGCGGGCATCCTGCGCGATCGTGTCGTCGAGGTCGCGCACGGTGCCGTCGAGGGCCATGGCGACGGTGCGCTTGGCCAGGGACTTGGCGATGCCCTCGACGACGGCACGGCCGGTGATCGCGGCGTCGTAGCTGCGGGTGTTGCCGTCGGGGAAGGTCAGGATCGGCATGGCCGGGGGCTCCTTGGAGGCTCACTCCTGCGTACGCGGCAGGTAAGCGGGGGGCGGGTCGGGGTCGGCGCGGCCCCGATGCGGCGCCGCGCCGGGCCGTTTAGACCCATTCGCATCGGGAAGGAACGCGGATTCCGCGCATCCGGTCCCGGGCCCCCGGCGGCCGCTCCCGCCCCGGGTTGCTGACAATCGCCAGGGATCCTCAATCACCATCGCGGCCCGTGCCGGCCGATCAATTGACAAAGCCGGTCCAACCCGACTGATGCTCGCCGATGGCCTTCCGTGCCGCACGGTCGAGACCAGAAAAAAATCCAAGAAAACACGGACGAGCCGGCCCCGCGGGGCAAACGGGCTTTCGCCGGGAGAGACGTTCATGCCGAGCCCCGTACCGACGGCGCACCCCGAAGGCGTCGCGATCACCACGACGGCCCACCTGCCCGGGGTCCAGACCGGGACACGCTTCTGGCCTCAGGGCTGGTGGCGCCTCGTCGACCTGCAGATCGGCATCATCCCGCTGCCGGTCTACCTGATCCTGGTGGCGCTGCTCTGGGTGCTGACCGCGGAGGGCGAGATCAAGGCCGACGCGCCGACGATGATCGCCGTCCTGGTGCTCGGCGGCTTCACCTGCGCGGAGATCGGCAAGCGCCTGCCGGTCCTGCGCCAGATCGGGGCGGGGGCGATCTTCGCCACCTTCATCCCCTCGGCGCTGGTCTACTACGCGCTGATCCCGGGCCCGATCGTCAAGGCGATCACGGACTTCACCAAGTTCACCAACTTCCTCTACCTCTACATCGCGGCGATCATCGTCGGCAGCATCCTGGGCATGGACCGGGCTGTGCTGATCAAGGGCTTCCTCAAGATCTTCGTCCCCCTCGGCCTCGGCTCCCTGGCGGCGGGCTGCGTCGGCACCCTGGTGGGCACCCTGCTGGGGCTCGGGGCGCACCACACCTTCTTCTTCATCGTCGTGCCGATCATGGCCGGCGGCGTCGGCGAGGGCGCGATTCCGCTCTCCATCGGCTACGGCACCATCCTCGGGATCCCGCAGGGCGACGTCTTCGCCCAGGTGCTGCCGCCCGTGATGCTGGGCAGCCTCACGGCGATCATCCTGGCCGGCACCCTCAACTGGGTGGGCAGGCGCAAACCGCACCTCACCGGCGAGGGCCGCCTGCAGCCCCACACCGAGAACGACATGGAGGCGGGCACGCCCGTGGAGACCGGCCCGATCGACGCCGCCACGGTGGCGGCGGCCGGCCTCACGGCGGTGACGCTCTACCTCCTCGGCGTGATGTGCCACCACCTCACCGGCCTGCCCGCCCCCGTGGCGATGCTGTTCCTGGCGGTGCTGGCCAAGCTCGCCAGCGCGGTCTCGCCCCGGCTCCAGGCCGGCGGCTTCATCGTCTACAAGTTCGTGCAGGTCGGCATGACCTACCCGCTGCTCTTCGCCATCGGCGTCTCGCTCACCCCCTGGGACAAGCTGGTGGCGGCCTTCACGCTGCCGAACCTGATCACCATCGTGGCCACCGTCGTCACCCTGATGGCGACGGGCTACGGCGTCGGGCGCCGGCTCGGCATGTACCCGATCGAGACCGCCATCGTGAACGCCTGCCACAGCGGCCAGGGCGGCACCGGCGACGTGGCGATCCTCACCGCCGCCAACCGGATGGCGCTGATGCCCTTCGCCCAGATTGCCACCCGCATCGGCGGCGCCCTCACGGTGACGGGGACGCTGGTGTTCCTGAAGTGGATCACGGCGGCGCCGGTCTAGGGGCGGCCCCCTCCCCCACCGCCGCGCAGGTGCAGGGCTCGCAGGCGAAGGGCGAGGGAGGCGCGTTCACGCCGCGCCAGCGGCCGTAGCGCCAGGGGGTGAACCAGGCGGCGCGCGCCGGCAGGGCCTCCGGCACTAGGTCGATGCCGTGGGTGCCGAGGGGGCCGCAGCGGCAGATGCGGGCGAACCCGATCCAGCCGCCCGCCCAGAGCCCGTGCCGCTGGATCGCCCCGTCGGTGTAGTGGGAGCACGAGGGCCAGTGCCGGCACTGGCGGCCGACCAGGCTCGACAGGGTGAGCTGATAGGTGCGGATCGCCCCGTGGGCGATGCGGCGGAGCAGCATGCTAGGCGGCCGCCACAGCCCCGGCCTCGATCCGGTCGAGGGCGTCCACCACCGCGTCGAAGGTCAGGAGCGTCGAGGCGTGCCGGGCCTTGAAGTCGCGCACCGGCTCGAGGACGGCGAGATCCGCCCAGGCGCCCGTGGGCGCCGGGCCGCCCTCCTTGAGCATCCGCCGCATGGCGGCGCGGACCGCGCGCAGCTCCCCGGCGCTGGTGCCGACCACGTGGCGGGCCATCAGCGAGGACGAGGCCTGGCCGAGGGCGCAGGCCTTCACCTCGTGGGCGAAGTCGGTGACCGTGCCGTCCCGCACCGCGAGGTCCACCGTGACGGTGGAGCCGCAGAGCTTCGAATGCGCGGTGGCACTGGCGTCCGGGGCCGCCAGGCGTCCCAGGCGCGGGATGTCGGCGGCCAGTTCGAGGATGCGACGGTTGTAGATGTCGTCGAGCATGGAATTCCGATCCTCTGGCTGTTCCGCCGGGTTCACTTGCGGTCCCGCCGGGTCCATTTGCCGTTCCGCCGGGACGGCCGGGCGCACAGCCGGCTTCCGATCCCGGAGATCTGATCCGCGCAGCCTGCATTGCGCGACGGCGCGATAACGACGATATAGGCCCCCACGCACCGTTTCGCGAGGAGGCGGCTCGTCGACCCGGGTCGCGCCCACGGCCGGGGTTGCGCCACCGCAGACGGCACCGTCCGGGCATCGGCCGTCCTCACCCGACGGCCCCATGGTTCGACGATGTACGCAAAGCCTGACAGCCACCCGATGACGACCCGGATCGCCCGGGCGGAAGATGCCATGGATGCCGCGCTCAAGTCCCTCTCCTACCGCCTGACCGAGACGGAGGAATCCGGGATGGAACCGACCCGCCAGAACGGCGCCCTCAGCGCCATGCGCAACGACAACGCGCGGGGCGAAGCGCCCGCGCCCGCGCCCGAGATCGCTCCCCTGCCCGCCTCCGCCCAGCGGGTGCCCGAGGCCATCGCCACGGGCCGTCCGAGCCGCGAGGAGGCCGAGGCCGCCGTGCGTACCCTCCTGCGCTGGGCCGGCGACGACCCGAACCGCGAGGGCCTGCGCGACACCCCCGCCCGGGTGGTGAAGGCCTACGGCCAGATCTTCGGCGGCTACGGCCAGGACGCCGACGCGCTGCTCGAGCGGGTCTTCGAGGAGGTCGAGGGCTACTCGGACATCGTGCTGGTGCGCGACATCCCGTTCTACTCCCATTGCGAGCACCACATGGTGCCCTTCATGGGGCTGGCGCACATCGCCTACTACCCGACCAAGGGCGTGGTCGGCCTGTCGAAGCTCGCCCGCGTGGTCGACACCTTCGCCCGCCGCCTGCAGACCCAGGAGACCATGACGGCCCAGATCGCCGACGTGATCGAGAGCATCCTCAAGCCCCGCGGCATCGCCGTGATGGTGGAGGCCGAGCACCTCTGCATGGCGATGCGCGGCGTCCAGAAGGCCGGCGTCTCCACCATCACCACCCAGTTCCGGGGCGCCTTCCGCAACGACGCCAACGAGCAGGTCCGCTTCCTCACCCTCGTGCGCAACAAGTCCTGAGCCGGCCCGCGATGACGTCTGTCTCCCGATGACCCGCGCCTTCCCGGAACCGGGCAGCCGGGCCGAGGTCGAGGAGGGGGCCGCCTTCACCCCCCGCTTCGACGCACACGGCCTCGTCTCCTGCATCGCCGTCGACGCCGCCGACGGGCAGGTGCTCATGCTCGCCCACATGAACGCCGAATCCCTGGCCCTCACCCTGAAGACCGGCGAGGCCTGGTACTGGTCCCGCTCCCGCGGCGCGCTCTGGCACAAGGGCGCCACCAGCGGTCAGGTCCAGCGCGTGGTCGAGATGCGGGTCGATTGCGACCAGGACGCGGTGCTGATCCGCGTCGCGGTCGGTGGCGACGGCGGCTGCTGCCACACCGGCCGGCGCGCCTGCTTCTACCGCCGCGTCGATCACGATCCGGCGACCGGCCAGGCGATTCTGCGGCCCGCCGATGCCTGATCCCGGCGCGCGGCGTGCCCGTCCGGAGCGGCGCCCGCCCCGTCGCGGTCGCCGCGTCCCGCGTTTCTTCGCCCCCTCTCCCGCATTTCGGTGTCGCTGATGTGGGACGGCCTGTCCCCGGTGCGTCCCGCCGCGGAGGTCCGCCAGGGCGCCTCCCCGCACGCGCGCTTCCCCGCCGGGGCCGTCGAGCCCGTGGCGGCGCCCCCCGCCCCCGGCCCCCGCATCGGCCTCGCCCTCGGTGGCGGCTCGGCCCGGGGCTGGTCGCAGATCGGGGTGATCGAAGTGCTGGAGGAGGCCGGACTCCACCCGGCCGTGGTGGCGGGCTGCTCCATCGGCGCGGTGGTGGGCGGCTGCTACGCGGCGGGCCAGCTCGGGCTGCTCAAGGCCTTCGCCCTGTCGCTGACCCGGCGCAGCGTGATGGGGCTCCTCGACCTGCGGCTCCGCTCCGGCCTGATCGCGGGCGACCGCCTGAAGCGGCGCCTGGAGCACGACCTCGCCGACCGCCGGATCGAGGGCCTGCCGATCCGCTTCGGCAGCGTCGCCACCGACCTCGACAGCGGCGAGGAGGTCTGGCTCACCCGGGGCAGCCTCGTGGAGGCCCTGCGCGCCTCCTACGCCCTGCCGGGCATCTTCCCGCCGGTGCGCTGCGGCGGCCGGCTCCTCCTCGACGGGACCCTGGTGAACCCGGTGCCGGTGACGATCGCCCGGGCCCTGGGGGCCGACCTCGTGATCTGCGTCAACCTCAACGGCGACCCGCGCCCCGGCGTGCGGGAGGCGGCGCCCGCGCGGGTCACGGCCGAGGCGGTGGCGCCCGCCCCCCGCCGGCCCCGGCGCTGGAGCCTGCGCCGGCCGGGTCCGCGCCGTGCCGCGTCCGATCGCGCGTCCGGGCCGGCCGACGGCCTCGCCACCCCCGGCATGGCGCGGGTGATGCTCGACGCCTTCAACATCACGCAGGACCGGATCTCGCGGGCGCGCCTGGCCGGCGACCCGCCCGACATCGCCATCGTGCCCCGCCTGGCCGGGATGGGCCTGTTCGAGTTCCACCGGGCGGCCGAGGGGATCGCCATCGGCCGCGAGGCGGCGCGCGCCGCCCTGCCGCAGATCCGCGGCCTCGTGGCGGCGGCCGCCGCCCGGACCTGACTCAGGCCCGATCCTGCCTCACGCCCGCACCTGACTCAGGCCATGGTGATGTAGTCGCGCATGGCCCGGTGCTCGGCCTCGACGGCCTCGATCCGGCGCTTGACCACGTCGCCGATGGAGATGAGGCCGGCCAGCCGGTCGTCCTCGATCACGGGCACGTGGCGGAAGCGGCCCTCGGTCATGAGGTGCATGACCTCCTCGATGCTGCTGGCGCGGGTGCAGGTGGTGACCTCGGCGGTCATGTGCTCGGAGACCCGGGCGTCGAGGGCGTTGGCGCCCTTGGCGGCGAGCGCCCGCATGATGTCGCGCTCGGAGAGGATGCCGCGCACCGCCCCGTCCGCATCGCTGACGACGACGGCGCCGATGCGCTTCTCGGCCAGGAGGTGGATGGCCTCGTCGAGGGTGCGCTGGGGCTCCACCGTGACGACGGAGCGGCCCTTCTCGGCGAGGATGCGAGCAACGGTCATGGACGTGTCCTTTCCCTCAAGTCACCCCTGGGACGGGGCGGCCGGGCTTGGCCAGAACGGCAGGGTGCCCAGCTCGGTCTGCGGCGATTGTGTGGCGCGCGACCGCATATAGCAAGATCCCGCAGGATCCCGTCGCCGAGGACGCAGGATAATTCACGGTCCGGGGCGGCGTGAGCCCGCCGTCAGCGCCGGGCCCGGTCGAGGAGCGGCAGCAGGAAGAAGCCCGCGACGAAGCCGCCCAGATGGGCGTCCCAGGCCACCGAGGTCGCCTCGGCGCCCAGCGGCAGGGCGATGACGCCGAACAGGAAGTTCGTCACGAGCCAGATCACCAGGAACACCACCGCGGTGCGGTTGCGCATCAGCTCCGGGATGGTCTGGAGCGGGGGCGCGGCCGGGCGCTGCCAGGGGGGCGCGCCGGCATAGACGGGGGGTGGCTGGAACACGAAGCGGGCCGCGGCCGCCATCAGGGCCGAGACGCCGGCCGAGGCCCCGATCAGGGGGGCGGTACTCAGGGGGTCGAGGAGGACGTGGAGGATGCCGCCCGCCACCGCGCCCACGAGGGCGATCAGGCCGTAGCGCCAGGCGCCGTAGCGGCGGGCCACCGGCGAGCCGAAGGCGGCGAGCCAGACGGTGTTAAAGATGACGTGCATCCACGAGCCGTGCAGCAGCGCGTAGGTGGCGAAGGTCCAGGGCATCACGGCGGGGTCGGCCACCACGTAGCGGGCGAAGGCCTGCCGGGCTTCGACCACGTCGGGGTCGCCCGCCAGGGCCGTCGCGGCCCGCAGGAGCTCCTCCGCCCGGGCCGGATCGACGGCCACGCTCCAGCGTCCCGGGATCAGGGCGAGGTCGATCAGGGCGGCGATGTCCCAGGTGTCCGGCAGCACGAATTCGCGCAGGGCGTGGATGCCCACGAGCACGCCGATCGACGCGGTGACCACGCCCGGCATGTTGAAGATCGGAACGCGGTTCTGCGGCGGCAGGTCGGGGCTGGCATCCATGCGGCCACCATGTCGGGGCGGCAGGCGGGGCCGCAAGCCCCGCCATGCGGGAAACAAGCCCCGCCATGCGGGAAACAAGCTCCGCGATGCGGGAACGGGCCCCGCCGCGCGGGAAAATCCGCCGGCACGGGGCACGTGCAAACTTGGCGGTGGACAACTCCGTCAACCCGTTAACCTTGATGAAGGGTTAAGGGGGCGCCGCGAGGATGGTCGGCATAAGCTCTGCGCCGAGCCTGGCACAGACCTCGGGAGCGGCCCAGAACCGTCCCGAAAGCGCCCGATCCGAGAAGGTCCGTCGCCGGACCGTGCCATTGTGGGACTCCCATGAAGCATCCGACCAGCCGCCTGCTCCACGCCTACTGGGACCGGTTGCGGAATGGCCGCGCCGCGCCGGAACGCAGCGAGATCGAGCCCGGCGAGATCCGGAACCTGCTCGCCGACAGCCTGATCCTCGAGGTCGACATGGCGCGCGGGGCGGCCTCGGTCCGCCTGGCCGGGACCCATGTCTGCGCCCTGTTCGGGCGTGAGCTGAAGGGACGGGACTTCGCCGGCCTCTGGGGACGGCCCGACGCCGATCCGTGGCTGCTGGTCGAGGCCGTGGCCGTCGACACCGTCGGGGCCGTGGCGGGCCTGCAGGGCCTGACGGAGCGCGACGAGACCATCGACCTCGAGCTCCTGCTGCTGCCCCTGCGCCACCACGGCGAGACGCAGACCCGCATCCTCGGGGCCCTCAGCCCGACCTGCGTGCCGCACTGGCTCGGCCTGCGTCCCCTGACGCGGATGCGCACGACCTCCCTGCGCATCCTCGGCCACGAGACCGCCCCGGCCTCCCGCGATGCCCGGGCGACCCTGCAGAACCTGCCCGAGCCTGCCAACGACAGCGCGCCGCTCCGCCGCGGCCACCTCCTGGTCCACCCCGGCGGCCGCGCCTGACGGGCAAACCTTTCGTAACCAGCGGGTGTTAGCCTGATGGGCAGTGAAGCCTCGAAACGAGTCGCCCTGTCCCCATGATCGAGGTCGCCACCCGTCCGCCCGCGAGGCTGCCCCGTGACGTCCGCATCTCGGACCTGCGCCGGCACCACCGCGTCAAGGTCTCGATGCTGGGGCGCTACATGCTGGCGGACCGGCGGGAATATCCGTGCCAGACCGTCGACATGTCGCCGGGGGGCGTGCGCCTTAACTGCGCCGTCCCGGGCGAGGTCGGCGAGCGGGTGGTGCTCTATCTCGAGCATGTCGGCCGGATCGAGGGCACCATCGCGCGCCTGATTCCCGGCGGCTTCGCCGTCCGCCTCAGCGCGACCCCGCGCAAGCGCGACAAGATCGCCTCGCAGCTGACCTGGCTCGCCAACCGCGAGAGCCTGGGCCTGCCGGAGGGCCGCACGCACGAGCGCCTGACGCCCCTGGTCACGGGCGTCGTCCTGCGCCTGGAGAGCGGGCGCGAGGTGCCGGCCCGGATCATCGACATCTCCATGTCGGGCGTGGCGCTGAGCACCACCAGCACTCCGGCCATCGGCATGAGCCTGATGGTCGGGCGCACCCCCGGCCGGGTGGTGCGCCACTTCGAGGGCGGCATCGGCGTGCACTTCATGCTGCCGATCTCCCCCGACCTGTTCCACGAGGGGCTGACGCTCTAGAGGCGCGCGGCCGCCCGGCCGCCCGGCCGCCTACGGGTCGGTGAGGGGCAGGCTGCGGTCGCCCGGGCTCCAGTGCAGGTCCGGCGTCGTCGCGAACAGGCGTCGGTGGGCCAGCACCGCGTAGGTGTCGGTCATGCCCGCGATGTAGTCGGCGACCCGGCGGGCGACGCGTCCCGGCTCCGCCCCGTCCAGCCCCGCCGACCATTCCGCTGGCATCGCCCCGGGCTCCGCCGTGAACCGGTCGAACAGGTCGGACACGATGGTGTTGGCCTTGGCCCGGACCGCGAGCACGCCGGGATGGCGGTACATCCGGGCGAACAGGAAGGCCTTGATCGCCGCATCCGCCTCCGCGATCGCCGCCGAGAAGGCGACGACCGGGGCCTGCGCCGCCCGGATGTCGGCCACGGTGCGCGGGTTCAGGGCCGCGAGGCGCCGGGTGCTCTCGGTGATGACGTCCTCCACGAAGCGGGTGATGACGCGCCGCGCCAGCTCGTGGATCCTTCGCGAGGGCTCGAGGCTCGGGTACAGGCCCTCGATCTCGTCGAGCAGGCTCCGCAGGAACGGCACCGCGGCGAGGTCGGCGAGGTCGAACAGGCCGGCGCGCAGGCCGTCGTCGAGGTCGTGGCTGTCGTAGGCGATGTCGTCGGCCAGCGCCGCGGCCTGCGCCTCGGGCCCGGCGAAGCGGTCCAGTTCCAGGTCGTTGAGGGCGTTGTATTCGAGGATCGCGGCCGGGATGCCGCGGCCCGCCCAGCGCCGGGTGGGGCGCCCGTCCGGCTCCAGCAGCGGGCCGTTGTGCTTGACGAGGCCCTCCAGGGTCTCCCAGGCGAGGTTGAGGCCGTCGAAGCCGGCATAGCGCCGCTCCAGCCGGGTGACGATGCGCAGGGCCTGGGCGTTGTGGTCGAAACCGCCCTGGTCCGCCAGGCAGGCATCCAGGGTGTCCTCTCCCGTGTGCCCGAAGCAGGTGTGGCCGAGGTCGTGGCTCAGCGCCAGGGCCTCGGCGAGGTCCTCGTCGAGGCCCAGCGCCCGGGCGAGGGCCCGGGCGATCTGGCTCACCTCCAGGGTGTGGGTCAGCCGCGTCCGGTAATGGTCGCCCTCGTGATGGACGAAGACCTGGGTCTTGTGCTTGAGGCGCCGGAAGGCGGAGGAATGGATGATGCGGTCGCGGTCCCGCTGGAAGTCGCTGCGCGTGGGCGAGATCGCCTCCGGGATCAGGCGCCCGCGGGTGGCCGCCGGATCGGTGGCGTAGGGCGCCCGCCAGCGCTCGCCGCGCCGCCGCGCCGCGCCGGGGCCTGTCTCGTCCGCCTGCATCACGTGTCGCCGCCCCACATTCATCGACCGATCCTGGTCCGCCCGCCTCGGCCCGGTCCCCCGACGCGTTGCAGCATTAGGGTCCCAGGCATATCTTGTGTTCCCTAGCAGTTGTTCCAACGCCGCCACGGTCCACGATCGGCCGGGACGGCCGGCGGATCTCGAGAGCACCCCGCGAGAATACCCCGATGGCCGACATCACCTTGACGCCCCGCGCCGCCAAGCGCATCAACGAGATCATGGGCGCCGAGCCGCCCGGCGCCTCCCTGCGGATCAGCGTGAACGGCGGCGGCTGCTCGGGCTTCTCCTACGCCTTCGACATCGAGCAGGCGCGGGCCGCCGACGACGTCGCGATCGAGCGCGACGGCGCCACCGTCCTGGTCGACCCGATGTCGCTGGAATACATGAGCGGTTCGACCATCGATTTCGTGAACGACCTGATCGGGCAATCCTTCAAGATCGAGAACCCCCAGGCCACCGCCTCCTGTGGCTGCGGAACCTCGTTCTCGCTGTGAATGCGGCGCGGCCCCCGCGGGGGCCCGCCCCCGCGATTGCCTCCCGCGTGAAACTGCGGCACGGATGGGCCCTCTCCCCGACGCCTCCGGGCCTTTCCCCTGAAAGCGCCTCTTCGCCAGCGATCCGGATAAGCCCATGACCTGCTCGAAAGGCCGCCCCCTCCTCGCGTGGGCGACCGGTGCCTCGGCCTGCGTCCTCGTCCTCCTCGGCGCGGGGAGCGCCGTGCAGCCCGGCGCGGCGCGGGCCCAGGAGGCCGCCTCGGCGGTCCAGGACGTCACCCTGCAGGACGTCACCCTGACCTTCGGCGACACGGTGCTGAAGGCCCCGCGCCTCACCGCCAGCGGCACCCGCCTCTCGAAGGACGAACTCACCGCCCTGCTCAAGCCCGGCCCCGGCGAATCCTGGGCCGCCCGCCTCGTGCGCCTCGACGCCGCGAGCCTGGCGATGCCCGAATTGCGGGTGGAGCGCACCGGCACCGCCGGGGCGACGCCGGTGGTCACCTATCGCGACGTGGTGGCCCGCGACGTCCGCGCCGGGCGCGCCGCCGAGCTCACCGCCGCCGGGGCCTCGATCCTCCTGGAGGGTGGCCCCCAGAAGGGTACCGGCACCTACGGCCGGATGCGGGCGACCGATCTCGACCTGACCGTCCTCGCCCGCCTCTACGGCGAGCCGGGCGACGGCAAGAGCGCCCTGCAGCGGATCTACGCCACCTTCGCGGTCGACGACGTCGCCTACGTGGATGCCCGGGGCACCGCCGTGAAGATCGCCCGGATCGAGGGGCGCGACCTCAGCGGCCGCCAGATCCCGGCGACCTGGACGGGGGCGCTCCAGGCCTTCACGGCCGTCGACTACGAGCGGCTCGCGCCGCCCGAGCGCACGCGGCTGATGAGCCTCGGGGCCGACCTCGCCGAGGCGGTCTCCGTCGGTTCCCTGGAGGCCACCGGCCTCAGCATCCAGGAGGCCAAGCCCCGGGACGCCTTCAGCCTCGGCATCGCCCGCCTCGGGCTGACCGGCGCCGGCCTCCTCCTGGAGGACATCCGCTTCGCGGGCATCGACGGGGCCAAGGCGCGCCTCGCCCGGCTCTCCCTCGACGGCTTCTCCCTCGGCCCGACGGTCGCGGCCCTGCGCAAGCTCGCCACCCTGACCACGCCGCCCTCGGACGGCGAGCTGCGCCTGCTGACGCCGGCCCTCGGCACCCTGGCCCTGAAGGATCTCAGCCTCGACCTGCCGCCCGAGGCGAAGGCGCCCCGCGACCCTGCCGACAGGGCCTTGGCCGACAAGGCCTTGGCCGACCGGGCGCCGCCCGCCCCGACCCATGTGGGCCTGCGCGACGGCTCGATGAACTTCGCGCCCCCGCGGGACGGGGTGCCGACGGCCGGGCGCCTGAGCCTGTCGGGCCTCACCCTGCCGGCCTCCGCGGTGGCGGGGGTGCCGGGCCTCGGCTCCCTCGGCCTCTACGGCTACAGCGACCTCGACCTCGCCCTGGTGGCCGACACCTCCTGGGACGAGGCCGCCCGCGAGCTCAAGCTCGGCGAGGTCTCGGTCTCCGGCAAGGACATGGGCAGCCTGCGCCTCAACGGCATGATCGGCGGCATCGGCCCGGAGGTCTTCAACCCGGACATGGCGGTGTCGAGCTTCGCCATGCTGTCGGCCACCGCCAAGGCCCTCGACCTGACCATCGAGAACACCGGCCTGTTCGACCGCTTCATCGCCGCGCAGTCGAAGGTCCTCAGCCTCAAGCCCGAAGAGCTGAAGCAGGAATACGTCACCGCGAGCGTGTTCGGCGTGCCCGCGATCCTCGGCAACTCGGCGGGCGCCAAGGCGATCGGCGCCGCGATGGGCCAGTTCGTGACCAAGCCCGGCACCCTCTCGGTCAGCCTGCGGCCGAAGAACGCCGCCGGCATCGGCATGCTGGAGTTCAGCGCTGCCCCGACCCCGGCCGCCCTGTTCGACCGCCTCGAGGTCAACGCCAAGGCAAACTGAGGCAGACGACGGAGGGCCGAGCCGGCCGGACGGATCACGCCGCCCGGCGGGCCGGCGCGGCCGCCGCCACGCAGGCCCGCGCCAGGGCGTCGGTGGCGTCGAGCAGGACCGCGCTCGCCGGACCGGCCGGATCGGCCAGGGCGAGGGGGATCTCGGTGCAGGCCATCACCACCTGCCGGCACCCCTCCGCCACCAGCCCCGCGGCCGCGGTCTCCAGCAGGGGCCGGGCCTGCGCCCCCTGCCCCGCCTTGACGAGGCGGACCGCCCGCATCACCGCCGCCTGGTCCGCGGGCACGCGGCAGGTGAAGCCGTGGCGGCCGAGGTGCCGGGGATAGAGCCCGGACCGGAGGGTGCCGTCGGTGGCGAGCAGCCCCACCGGCCCGCCCGCGAGGCCCCGGCGGGCGAGCCCCGCCGCCACCGCATCGACGATGTGCAGGATCGGGACGGGGGTCAGCGCCTGGAGCGCGCCGTGCCAGTGATGGGCGGTGTTGCAGGGGATCGCGAGGCGGGTGGCGCCGGCGGCCTCGAGGCGGCGCAGGGCCAGGGTCATCGCCGGCAGCGGGTCGGGCCCCTCCCCCAGGATGGCCCGGGTCCGGTCGGGAATGTCGGCGGCCTGGGCCACCATCACGGCGAGATGGTCCTGGTCGCGGGCGGCCGGCGTCGCCTCCACGAGCTTCCGCAGGAAATCCACCGTCGCCATCGGCCCCATCCCGCCCAGGACGCCCAGCAATGGCACGCCCAGCAATGGCACGTCCGGCCCTTCGCTCCCCGCCATCGTCCCGATCCCCGTCGCGCGTCCCGCGGACGGGATGCGCGAAGACCGGCGCGGGGGCCAATGCCGTGTCGGAACGGCCCATGCGGGTTCGGACTAACCCGCCCCGAACGTCACGCGGGTTCGGACGAACCTGCCCCGAGCGTCAGGCGGGTTCGGACGCCGCCGCCCAGATCGCCGCCACGGCGGCGCGTGCCCGGGGGCCGTGGGCCGGGGCGCCGTTGCGGTAGAGGCGGATCTCCAGGGGCACCGCCGGCCCGGCGGCGACGAGGCGGCCCTCGGCGAGTTCCCGGGTGACGAGGCTGCGCGGCACGAAGGCGAGGCCGTGTCCCTCGAGGGCCATGCATTTCAGGGCCTCGGCCATGGGGTTGGCGTGGACCACCGGCCCCGGCGGCAGGCCGAGCTCGGCCTGCGCGAGCGCGCTGACGCGGCCGAGGAAGGAATCCCGTCCGTAGTCGAGGCGCGGCACCGGCCGGCCCTCCGCCCCGGCGGCGAGGTCCGGGCTCCGCACCGGAACCAGCGCGTCGGCGCCGACGACCCGGTGGGGGTAGAGCGCCGGGTCGAGGGGGATCGGCACGCCCGGATGGTGGAAGGTCAGGAGGAAGTCCGCGCCGCCCTCCACCAGGGCCTGGAGGCAGTCGTGGAAGTCGTCCGGCAGGAGCCGCGTCGCCACCGGTCCGGTGCGCGCGGCGAGGGTCCGGAACCAGGCGGGAAAGAACGTCAGGGCCAGGGTGTGCAGCCCGGCGATCCGCACCAGGGGCTCGGGGGAGTCGAGGCCGGCGCGCAGGTCCGCCCGGGCGCCGAGGAGCACCCGCACGCTCTCCTCGGCGGTGTCGCGGAAGCGGCGGCCCTCCGGGGTCAGGGTGGTGGGGTAGGTGCTGCGGTCGACCAGGGCCACCCCGAGCCAGAGTTCGAGGGCCCGGATGCGCCGGCTGAAGGCCGACTGGGTGACGTGGCGGGCTTCCGCCGAGCGGGAGAAGCTGCGGGTCTGGGCAAGGCTGAGGAAATCCTCCAGCCACTTCAGCTCCACGACGGCCGCCCGACCGGGCCTCCGCCGCGGCGCGTCGCGCCCGAAAGACTCGCGCCGGACGGACTCACGCCAGGTCGCGCACCACCACCCGGCCGCGCTCGGCCGAGAGGGCGAGGCGGCCGCTCTTGAGGGCCAGGGCCTTCTCGCCGAACAGCGCCCGGCGCCAGCCGTGCAGCACGGCCACGTCGGCCGCGTCGTCCTCCGCGATGGCCTCGAGGTCGTCCACCGTGGCGATGATCTTCGGGGCGACGCCCTCGGTCTCGCACACGGCCTTCAGCAGGACCTTGAGCAGCTCGACCAGCGCCCCGTTGCCGCCCCGGCTGCGGGTGCGCTCGGGCGGGGCGATGTCCGAGAGGTCGCGTGCGAAGCCCCGCTCCACCGCCGCCAGGATGTCGGTGCCGGTGCGCGAGCGCTCGAAGCCGGCGGGAATGGATCGCAGGCGCCCCAGCGCCTCGACGCTGCGGGGCGCCGAGGTCGCCACGTCGATCACCGCCTCGTCCTTGAGGATGCGCCCGCGCGGCACGTTGCGGCTCTGGGCCTCGCGCTCGCGCCAGGCGGCGACCTCCATCAGCACGGCGATCTCGCGGGGCTTGCGCATCCGCCCCGCCAGGCGGCGCCAGGCGGAGGCCGGATCGGCCCGGTAGGTCTCCGGCGAGGTGAGCACGCTCATCTCCTCGTCGAGCCACTCGCCGCGATCGGTGGAGAGGAGCTGGCCCGCCAGCACCTCGTAGACCTTCACGAGGTGCGTCACGTCGGAGAGGGCGTAGCTGAGCTGGGCGTCCGAGAGCGGCCGGCGCGACCAGTCGGTGAAGCGCGAGGACTTGTCGATCTTGGCCTTGGCCACGTCGTTGACCAGCTGCTCGTAGGAGACCGAGTCGCCGTAGCCGCAGACCATGGCGGCGACCTGGGTGTCGAAGAACGGCTGCGGCAGCAGGCCCCCGAGGAGCCAGATGATCTCCAGGTCCTGGCGGGCGGAGTGGAACACCTTCACCACGCCCTCGTCGGCCATCAGGGCGAAGAACGGCGCCAGGTCGATGTCGGGGGAGAGGGGGTCGACGAGCACGCCCGTGCCGTCGGGCGCCGCCATCTGGATGAGGCAGAGCTTCGGATAGTAGGTCGTCTCGCGCATGAACTCCGTGTCGACGGTCACGAAGGGATGGGCGGACAGGCGGGTGCAGGCCTCGGCCAGGGCCGCAGTGGTGGCGATCAGATCCATGAATCGGCTATACCGAAGGTTCTCGCCCCAGGCGAGGGACGCCGGACCCGGTCACCAGAATTCGAAGCCGCGAATACCCCTAGGCGGCGACCTCGCGCGGCCCGGCGCGCGTCTTCACCGGGCGGCGCCGGGCCGCCAGCGCCCGGATCTGGGCCGCGCGCTCCCGGCGCTGTGCCTCGGCCCGGGCCAGGAGCCAGTCGAGAATGCCGGCCTCGAGCCGCGTGGTGCTCGCCGGATCGACGAGCCGGCGGATGCGGTCGGCGCGAAATCCCCGGTAGCCGCCCCGCCCCCGGTCGATGCCGCCCAAGAGCGTCCGGCCCGGCCCGAGCTTCAGCTCGCGCGCCTCGACCCGCCGGGTGCTCCAAGCCCCGCGCGAATCCTCGTAGACGATCTCGAAGGTGCCCTCGAGGGGCAGGACGCGCCACCGGCCCTCCTGCCGCTCGCCCGTCGCGGGCGCGGCGGTCGCGGCCTCGTGAATCGCTCCCGCCTGACGCAGAATGTCGAAAAGAGCGTTTGAATTCATAAGCCTGATATGGGAATTGCCGGGCGATTCCGGAAGGGTTCCGGGCCTGGATCCGCCGGGTTTCGGCGGTCTTCGGGCCTCACCCGCGCATCGCCGTCGCCTTGACTTCACCTCCCCCGCGTGAATGGTGCGCCGCTCAATCCCCAAAGCCCGTGATCCGTCAGCCCGTTATGCAGCAGCCCGTCATGCACCGTTACCGGACCCATACCTGCGGGGCGCTCCGGCCGTCCGACGTCGGCGAGAGCGTCCGCCTCTCCGGCTGGTGCCACCGCATCCGCGACCATGGGGGCGTGCTGTTCATCGACCTGCGCGACCATTACGGCCTGACCCAGTGCGTGGTGGATTCGGATTCGAAGGCCTTCCAGGCCGCCAACGCGGCGCGCTCGGAATGGGTCATCCGCATCGACGGCCGGGTCCGCACCCGCCCCGCCGGCACCGAGAACCCGGACCTGCCCACCGGCACGCTGGAGGTCTACATCGACGACCTCGAGGTGCTCGGCCCCGCGGGCGAATTGCCGATGCCGGTTTTCGGCGACCTCGACTACCCGGAGGAGACGCGGCTCAAGTACCGCTTCCTCGACCTGCGGCGCGAGAAGCTGCACGCCAACATCATGAAGCGCGGCGCGATCATCGACAGCCTGCGCCGACGCATGCGGGACGGCGGCTTCTTCGAGTTCCAGACGCCGATCCTCACCGCCTCCTCGCCGGAGGGCGCGCGCGACTACCTCGTCCCGTCCCGCGTCCACCCGGGCAAGTTCTACGCGCTGCCGCAGGCCCCGCAGCAGTTCAAGCAGCTGACGATGATCGCGGGCTTCGACCGCTACTTCCAGATCGCGCCCTGCTTCCGCGACGAGGATGCCCGCGCCGACCGCTCGCCGGGCGAGTTCTACCAGCTCGACATCGAGATGAGCTTCGTCACGCAGGAGGACGTGTTCCAGGCGGTGGAGCCGGTACTGCGCTCGGTCTTCGAGGAATTCGCCGAGGGCAAGCGCGTCACCGGCACCTTCCCGCGCATCCCCTATGCCGAGGCGATGCTGAAATACGGCGTCGACAAGCCGGACCTGCGCAACCCGCTGATCATCGCCGACGTGACGGCCGCGTTCGCCCGCGAGGACGTGGCGTTCAAGGCCTTCAAGGGCGTGATCGCCTCCGGCGGCGTGGTCCGGGCCATCCCGGCCACGGGGGCGGCGACCCAGCCGCGCTCGTTCTTCGACAAGCTCAACGACTTCGCCCGCGCCGAGGGCGCGCCGGGCCTCGGCTACATCATCTTCGAGGACGACAACGGCACGCTCACCGGCAAGGGCCCGATCGCCAAGTTCATCCCCGCCGAAGTCCAGGCCCTGATCGCGGAGAAGACCGGGACCAAGGCCGGGGACGCGGTGTTTTTCTCGGCCGGCACCGAGGCCAAGGCGGCGGCGCTCGCCGGCAAGGCCCGCATCCGCATCGGCGACGAGCTCGGCCTGTCCGACAAGGACCAGTACGCGTTCTGCTGGATCACCGACTTCCCGATGTACGAGTGGAACGAGGACGAGAAGCGGATCGACTTCTCGCACAACCCGTTCTCGATGCCGAACTTCGACCGGGAGGCGTTCCTGGCCCTCGACCCGGCGGATGCCGAGACGATCCTGAACATCAAGGCGTTCCAGTACGACATCGTCTGCAACGGCACCGAGCTGTCCTCGGGCGCGATCCGCAACCATCGCCCCGACGTGATGGAGAAGGCCTTCGGCATCGCCGGCTACGGCGTCGAGGTGCTGGAGGAGAAGTTCGGCGGCATGCTCAACGCCCTGAAGCTCGGCGCCCCCCCGCACGGCGGCATCGCGCCGGGCATCGACCGCATCGTCATGCTGCTCTGCGGCGAGCAGAACCTGCGCGAGGTCGTGCTGTTCCCCATGAACCAGCGCGCCGAGGACCTGATGATGGGCGCCCCGGCCGAGGCCACGCCGAAGCAGCTGCGCGAGCTCCACATCCGCCTCAACCTGCCCGAGAAGGGCGCCTGAGGCGGCCGTCTTCGGGCCGTCCCCGCAGGGGGAGCGGCCCGAGACCGTGGGCTCACGGGACGTCGCGCGCATGACCGTCCTCCGGCCCGCCGAGGCCCTGGCCCACGCCGTCGCGATCCTCGCGGCGCAGGGCTTCGCGGTGGTGGCCCGCAACACCCGGAGCGACAGCGTCTATCTCAAGCCCGCGGCCTGTGCCTTCGCCCTGCGGGTCTCGAACCACGCCCGCACGCCGAAGCAGCGCAAGAACCACCCCGACGCCATCACCAGCCTCGTCCTGCGCGACCCGACCTCCGAGGCGGCTCTGGCGGAGGCGGTCGCCGTGGCGGTGCGGAATTTCAACGGCGAGCGGGCGAAGCGGGAGCGGGCGGGTCCGGCCTGATCGGGACGCCGGAGGCGCGATTCCCGACTTCCCCAAGCGCGAAAGAATGCAACTTGAGGATGTATGGTCCCTGCAGCGGCGAGATCGGACGAGCGGACCGCTGACGGTGCGATACGACGACCTGATTCAGATCGGATCTGACTGTCTCCGGCTTCGTCCGGTTCGCCACGTGGCCCTGCGCGTCCCGATCGACCGCGGTTCCCACGAGGACATCCGTACCCCGCACGGGAGGATGGTGCGGACCTTCCTGCCGGGGGCCGATCTTCTGACGAGCCTCCTGGATGCGGCGGGGGCGCTCTGCGAAACCCTGGAGCCGGAGCTTCGCGAAGACCGGTCCCCCGACATTGACGGGTTCCGGCGACGCCGCCGGATGGTCCTGAGCGTCGCCGAACCGCTGCGCGCCGGCGACCGGGCCGCGCTTGCGAAATTCCTGCACGGCTGGGAGGCGGACAACAGCCGCGGCACCAGGATCGCGCCCTACGGGGCGCCGACGCCGTTCCCCCTGGAGGCGGCGTCGGCCTGAGCCTCAGGCTTCGGCCGGCGCGTCATCGCGAAAGTAGGGCTCCACGGGGCCCTTGAGCTTCACCGTCATCGGGTTGCCGGCCCGGTCCAGGGTCTTGCCGGCCGAGAGGCGGACCCAGCCTTCGCTGACGCAGTATTCCTCGACATTGGTCTTCTCGACGCCCTTGAAGCGGATGCCGATGCCGCGCTCGAGCATCTTCTCGTCGTAGTACGGGCTGTTGGGATTCACAGCGAGGCGGTCGGGGGGCGTGTCGGACATCGTCGCGGGCCTTGGATCGTTTCACGTCGTGCGGTGGGGACGGCGAGCGCTAGCGGGTACGGGATTCGGCGCGAGGCCGCAACGCCGGGCCGTCCGGAGCGCGCGTCGCGGGGGCGGCCAGGAACGCAATCCCCGTCGCGATGGAACAAAATCCGCCGATCGTCAGCGTCGGGCCGCGGTCCGGCCGCGACAGGAATGCCCCGCCGTAGGAGTTTGTGCCGAAGGGAAAACCGGCCCGAAGAGCGGGCGGGCACGGTCGATTCGGGGTCTCCGCGCGCGGGTTGCGCCCATCCGGCAGCCGGTGCAACAGGAGCCCCCAGCGAAGATCCCGCCGATGATGGGAGACGCGCTCCGACGCCGGGGCAGCGCGCAATCCTCAGGAGGACGACCATGGGCGACAATATGTCCGACGATCTCAAGTCGGGAGCGCTCGTCTATCACCGACTGCCGCGGCCCGGGAAACTGGAGATCCAGGCGACCAAGCCGCTGGGCAACCAGCGCGACCTGGCGCTGGCCTACTCGCCCGGCGTCGCCGCCGCCTGCATGGCGATCCACGAGGATCCGCAGGAGGCCGCCACCCTCACCATCCGGCAGAACCTCGTCGCGGTGCTCACCAACGGCACGGCCGTGCTCGGCCTCGGCGACATCGGGCCGCTCGCCTCGAAGCCCGTGATGGAGGGCAAGGCCGTCCTGTTCAAGAAGTTCGCCGGCATCGACGTGTTCGACATCGAGGTCGCCCAGCACGACGTGGCCAAGCTCGTCGACGTGGTCTGCGCCCTGGAGCCGACCTTCGGCGGCATCAACCTCGAGGACATCAAGGCGCCGGAGTGCTTCGAGGTCGAGGAGCAGTGCCGGGCCCGGATGAACATCCCGGTCTTCCACGACGACCAGCACGGCACCGCGATCATCGTGGCGGCCGCCGTCCTCAACGGCCTGGAGCTCGCCGGCAAGCAGCTCTCCGACGTCCGCATCGTCACCTCGGGCGCGGGTGCGGCGGCGCTCGCCTGCCTCAACCTGCTGGTGTCGCTGGGCGCCCGCGTCGAGAACATCACCGTCACCGACATCAAGGGCGTGGTCTACAAGGGCCGGCCCGAGCTGATGGACCGCTGGAAGGACGTCTACGCCCAGGAGACGCAGGCCCGGACCCTGGCCGAGGTGATCCCCGGCGCCGACGTGTTCATCGGCCTCTCGGCCGGCGGCGTCCTGAAGCCCGAATACCTGGAAACGATGGCCGACAAGCCGCTGATCATGGCGCTGGCCAACCCCTACCCCGAGATCATGCCGGACCTGGCGCAGGAGAAGCGCCCCGACGCGATGATCTGCACCGGGCGCTCGGACTTCCCCAACCAGGTCAACAACGTCCTGTGCTTCCCCTACATCTTTCGGGGCGCCCTCGACGTCGGCGCCACCTCGATCAACGAGGAGATGAAGCAGGCCGCCGTGAAGGCGATCGCCGCGCTCGCCCGCGAGACGCCCTCCGACGTGGTCGCCCGCGCCTATGGCGGCGAGGCCCGGCCCTTCGGCCCGCGCTCGCTGATCCCGAGCCCGTTCGACCCCCGCCTGATCCTGCGCATCGCCCCGGCCGTGGCCCAGGCCGCGATGGATTCGGGCGTCGCCGGGCGGCCGCTCGAGAACATCCAGGCCTATACCGACAGCCTCGACCGCTTCGTCCACCGCTCGGGCTTCATCATGAAGCCGATCTTCTCCAAGGCGAAGGAGAACCCCAAGCGGGTCATCTACACCGAGGGCGAGGACGAGCGCGTGCTGCGCGCCGCCCAGGCGATCTGCGAGGACAAGGTCGCGCGGCCGATCCTCGTCGGCCGGCCCCGGGTGATCGAGACCCGGATCAAGCGCTTCGGCCTCTCCCTCAAGCAGGGCGTCGATTTCGACCTCATCGATCCCGAGGACGATCCGCGCTACCGCGACTACGTCGCCACCTACCTGGAGGCCGCCGGCCGGCGCGGCATCACGCCCGACGCCGCCCGCACCCTGGTGCGCACCAACAACACGGTGATCGGCGCCATCGCGGTGCGCCGCGGCGAGGCGGACGCGCTGATCTGCGGCCTCGAGGGCCGCTTCGAGACCCGCCTGCGGGTGATCCGCGACGTGATCGGCCTCGCGCCCGGCGTGCTCGATTTCGCCGCCATGAGCCTGATCGTCACCAAGGAGGGCGCCTACTTCCTCGCCGACACCCATGTGCGGCCGGATCCCAGCGCGGAGGAGATCGCCGACGTCGCCGTGGCATGCGCCGAGCATGTCAGCCGTTTCGGCCTGACCCCGAAGATCGCGCTGCTGAGCCACTCGGATTTCGGCCAGTCGGATTCGCGTTCGGCGGTGAAGATGCGCACCGCCCTGGGCCTGATCCGCGAGCGCCGCTCCGACCTCGAGGTCGACGGGGAGATGCAGGCCGATTCCGCCCTGTCGGAGCTGATTCGCGACCGGGTGATGCCGGCCTCGCGCCTGAAGGGCGCGGCCAACGTGCTGATCCTGCCGAACCTGGATGCGGCCAACATTGCCTTCCAGTTCGCCAAGGTGCTGGCCGACGCCCTGCCCGTCGGGCCCCTGCTCATCGGCCCGGCCAAGCCCGCCCACATCCTGTCGCCCTCGGTGACCGCCCGCGGCATCGTCAACGTCACGGCCGCCGCCGTGGTCGAGGCGCAGGCGGCCGAGGTCGGCGCCAGCCCGGTGCTGGCCGAGCCCGGCGTCGGGCCGACCTCCGCCTGAGGGCGGCGACGGCGTCCGGCAAGGGCGAGACCCGCGCGCCGGACGCAGGGGCGGCGGCCGGTCCGCCGCCTCGCCCTGGCAGGCCAAATGCGCTAGCCCTTCGCACGAGGGAGCGTGCGACGGCCGGGCGCGAATCCGGCGCGCCGTCGCGGGCACGGGAGACACGGGATGCAACTCGGCATGATCGGCCTCGGCCGGATGGGCGGCAACATCGTCCGCCGGCTCCTGCGGGACGGGCACCAGGCGGTGGTCTTCGACCAGAACCCGGAGGCGGTCGCCGCCCTGGTGGCGGAGGGCGCCACGGGGGCGGACAGCCTCGAGGACTTCGTCGCCAGGCTCTCCGTGCCCCGGGCCGCCTGGGTGATGCTCCCGGCGGGCGCCATCACCGAGGCCACGGTGACGAGTCTCGGGGGCCTGATGGCCCCGGACGACGTCATCATCGACGGCGGCAATTCCTTCTACAAGGACGACATCCGCCGCGCCGCCACGCTGAAGGGCGCTGGCATCCACTACGTCGACGTCGGCACCTCCGGCGGCGTCTGGGGCCTGGAGCGCGGCTACTGCATGATGATCGGCGGCGACACGGCCGCCCTGGAGCGCCTCGACCCGATCTTCCGGACCCTGGCGCCCGGCCTCGGCACCATCCCGAAGACCCCGGGGCGCGAGGGCCGCGATCCCCGCGCGGAGGCCGGCTACATCCATGCGGGTCCGAGCGGGGCCGGCCACTTCGTCAAGATGGTCCACAACGGCATCGAGTACGGCCTGATGCAGGCCTATGCCGAGGGCTTCGACATCCTCCGGCACGCCGATTCCGAGGACCTGCCCGAGGCCCAGCGCTTCCGGCTGAACATCGGCGACATCGCCGAGGTCTGGCGCCGCGGCAGCGTCGTCTCGTCCTGGCTCCTCGACCTCACCGCCGGGGCCCTGGCCCGGGACGAGCACCTGGAGGACTTCTCCGGCTTCGTCGCCGATTCCGGCGAGGGCCGCTGGACCCTGAACGCCGCCATCGAGGAATCCGTGCCGGCCAACGTGCTCTCGGCCGCCCTCTACGCGCGCTTCCGCTCCCGCGAGGAGGCGAGCTACGCCGACAAGCTGCTCTCGGCCATGCGCAAGGGCTTCGGCGGCCACCAGGAGCCGAAATAACCCCGCGGCGGTCGCCCGCGCGTCCGGGGGGCCGCCCCCGGACCCGTCCCGCCCCCATCGAGGTTCCGCGCCGATGATCCCCCTGCCCGAGGCCGCCGAGATCCTGCCCGATGCCGACGCGGTGGCGGAGGCCGCCGCCGCCCGCCTCGTGGCCCTGTGCGGCTCGGCGCCGCGTCCGGCCATCGCAGTCTGCCTCTCCGGCGGCTCCACGCCCAAGCGCCTCTACGCCCGGCTGAGCGGCCCGGACTACCGGGCGCAGCTGCCCTGGGAACGCCTGCACTGGTTCTTCGGCGACGACCGGATGGTGCCGTGGACGGATGCGGCGAGCAATGTCCGCATGGCGCGCGAGGCCTTCGGCGACGCGCCGATCCCGGAGGGCCACCTGCACGGGATGGACACGGGCGGAACCCCGGAGTCCGGGGCGCGCGCCTATGCCGAGACCCTGCGGGCGTTCTACGGCGCCGCCGTCCTCGATCCCGCCCGGCCCCTGTTCGACCTCGTCCTCCTCGGCCTCGGCGAGGACGGGCACACGGCCTCGCTGTTTCCGGCCAAGCCGGCCCTGGCCGAGCGGCAGGCCTGGACGGCGCCGGTGCCGGAGGCGGGGCTCGCCCCCTTCGTGCCGCGCATCACCCTCACCTTCCCGGCCCTCGCCTCGGCCCGGGAGACCCTGGTCCTCGTGACGGGAGCGGGGAAGCAGGAACCCCTGCGCCGACTCGCCCGCGGCGAGGACCTGCCCGTCCGGCACCTGCGCAGTGTTGGCCGCCTGGTCTGGCTGGTCGACCAGGAGGCGGCAGGCGCCTGATCTGCGCGACATCAGAGATGCGTCGGTCCCGGCCGACGCTTCACTGACAAAAGATGTTGATTTGTCGGTATCGGTAGGCGAACACTTTCGAATTGCCGGACTGGCCCGGTTTCGCAACGCTGTGTCATGGGCGGGGAGTCTTGGGCGTGGAGTCTTCCGCAGGCCTGTCCCGCCGCCCCGCCCGTCCCCGGCGGTGGCGCCGCACCGCCCGGCACCGCATCGGACCGCTGCGCTCGATCTCCGAGGCCGCGCCGCATCCGATCCTGCGCGGCATGCGCTCCGGCGCCATCGCGGGCCTCGCCCTGGTGGCCGGCCTCGGCCTGCCCATCCTGCTGGTTCTCACCGTGAAGGCGCCCTCCCCGGCCCTGGACGAGGCGCCCGCCGCCGCCCGGGTCTGGGCCGCCGAGCCGGTCGCCCGGGCCGTGGCCGAGCCCGCGCCCCCTCTCGCGCCCGCCAGGGGGCCGGCCGCGACGGTGGGAGCCGGGGTCGACGCCGGGCCGAGCCGCGACGCGCGCGGCCCGGACCCCGCCGCCCCGCCGCCGACCTCGGGGCGTGGGGACGGGGCGCGCTCGGCCCTCAGCCTCGACCGGATCCCGGTGCTCGACGACCCGAGCGGGGCCCTCACGATCGAGGATCCGACGGCGCCGGAAGCCAGGCCGGCGCGGCCGGCCCGCGCCGCCGCGGCCAAGCCTCCCAGAACGCCCTGACGCCGTCCGCCCAGGCCGGCGCATGACAAAACCCGCCGCGACGGGCGTCGGGCGGGTCGAAACGTCGGGAGCGAGCCTCGCTCAGGCCGCGCGCCGGGCCGTCGACAGGGCATTGTCGTTGAGCGCGACGAACATGCCGGCGGAGCCCGTGTCGGCGGCCGCCGGTCCGGAGGCCTCCTCGTCCACCAGCAGGGCCAGCATCGGGCCGATGGCGACGGCGGCCAGGCCGAGAACGAACAGAGAGAGCATCGAAGTATCCCGGTTGCGGTGCGACGGAGGATTGTCGCACCGCACAACGGGATTTGGTATGCCACATACCGCAAGGCGGTCATGCAACCGGGGCCGGCCTCGACGGCCGGCAAGCGACGGTGGGGCCGCGAAGGTCGGGACGATCGCTCGGACGAGGCCGGTCGCTTCCGCGGCCCCGAGCCCGCGATCATCGGTGCAGCGGCTCGGGGACGATCGGCGGCAGCGGCAGCAGGTAGTAGCCGCCGACCAGCAGGATGGCCGACAGGACGAGGCCGAGGGAGGAGACGTACAGCACGGCGAACACGTCGCGATTGAAGTCCGCCGTCTGCAGCACGACGATCGCGAAGGGAATGCTCACCAGGGCGAGGAGGACGGAGAGGACCATCGCGGAACCTTTGCTCGGAACCTTTGCTCGAAACCTTGCCCGGAATGTTGCCCGGTGGGGGCCCGCCCGACACCGCTCGGGATCGCCCGGGGGCGGACGGCTTCGAGCCGGGCTCCGGGCCCGGCTCGAGAGGGGGACGTCGCGTCGGGCCGGGCGCGGCGGGACGCCCGGGGATGCCCCGGCCCGGGGGGGCCGGGGCGCGGGCGGGTCAGGCGTGCGCCAGGGCGCCGGCCGGCTGGGCCACGCCTTGCGCGGCGTGGTGGCGCTTCAGCATCGGCCGCAGCACGGCGATGGCGAGGAAGGCCGCGACGAGGTCCATCACCGCCACGGTGTATAGCACCGTCGCCCACGTCCCGGTCGCCTGCATCAGCAGGTTGCCCACCGGCACGAACAGCGCGGCGAAGCCCTTGGCGCAATAGAGCACGCCGTAGATCTTGCCGATGTGCTTGGAGCCGAAGGTGTCGGCAGCGGTGGCGCTGAACAGGGAGTAGACCTCGCCCCAGGCCAGGAACACGATGCCCGAGAGGATGACGAAGGCCCACGGGTTGGTGCCGAAGTAGCCCAGCGCGACGATGCCGATCCCCTCCATGGTGAAGGCGATGAACATCGTCTTCTCGCGCCCGATCCGGTCGGAGACGTAGCCGAAGAGCGGACGCGAGATGCCGTTCATGATCCGGTCGAGCATCAGCGCGAAGGGCAGCGCGGCCATGGCGAAGAAGTACAGGTTGACCTGGAATTCCTTGACGCCGAGATCCTGCGCGATGACGCCGAGCTGGGCCACCGCCATCAGGCCGCCCGTGACCGTGCAGGTGAACATCAGCAGCATCACCCAGAACACCGGCGTGCGCAGGGCCTCGCGCAGGGTGTAGTCGCGCCGGGTCTGCAGCACCTTGGTGGAGAAGGTGACCTCGCCCTTGGACGGTGCGCGCAGGCCGATGGCCGCCAGCATGATGATGCCGCCCTGGATCAGCCCGAAGATGAAGAAGGCCTGGGCGTAGCTGCCCTGCGAAATCATGTTGGCGATCGGGATGATCGTCAGGGCCGAGCCCGCGCCGTAGCCGCCCGCCGTCAGGCCGACCGCGAGGCCGCGCTTGTCCGGGAACCACTTCAGGGCGTTGTTGATGCAGGTGGCGTAGACGCAGCCGACGCCGATGCCGCCCGCCACCGAGCCGGCATAGAAGCCGGTGAGCGAGGTGGCGTAGGAGTTGATGACCCAGGCCAGTCCCGTCATCAGGCCGCCGAACATCACCACGCGGCTCGGGCCGTACTTGTCGATGAAGTAGCCCTCGATCGGGGTCAGCCAGGTCTGGACCACGACGAAGATCGTGAACGCGACCTGGATCGCCGCGCGATCCCAGCCGAAGGTCTTCTGGATCTCGGGGACGAAGAGTGTCCAGGCATATTGTATATTGGCAGCGGCGACCATGCAGGCCACGCCGAGAATCAGTTGCAACCATCGATTGACGGATGGTTTCGTTGCGGGGGGCGCGGCAGCAGTCATCGCCATGAGCTCGTTTCCTCGTTCTGCTTGGGACGGGATGCGTTGTGTTGAAGATCCCGATTGGAATGCTCGATTGCGGCCCGCACGCCTGAGGCGAATCCTATGGTTCATTTGTCGGGCAGCACACCTGCATTATTTGGTATGCCACGGATCGGTGCAAGCAGAATAATTCTACGACGGGGCGGGATTTTTCGGGATTAAACGGGCCGCTGGGCGCGTTTATCGCCTCTGACCGAGGTTGTGCGGAATCCGTTCCTGATTAGGACGCGGCTGGCCGCCGGATCATCGCTGGCGGCGGGGCACAATGCTGTCCTGTGCCTGTCGTAACGGCGGCTTTTCCCGGGAAAGCCTTCGGAAGAGGCGGGAGACCGCGCGGTCCGGCCGCGGATCCCTAGCGGGGCAGGCGCAGGAGCCGCGGCCGCCAGATGCCCAGGACGACGTTCGCCGTGGCCACCGCCAGCAACACCCAGAGCGTCCCGCGCTCCGGCCCGAGGCTGGCCGCCAGGGTGGCGGGATCGACCCGTCCCGCCAGCGCCAGGGCGCTCTGCTCCGCCTCCTGGCGCATCGGCCCCTGCACGTAGACGAGCACGCCCTCGAACATCAGCACCCCGGTGGCGAGCTTCAGCCAGGCCCAGCCCGCGTTGAGGAAGCCGCGGTTCAGGGTCATGGCCAGCAGCCCGGAGACCAGGGTCAGCGCCAGGCTCGGCAGGACGATCCAGGTGGCGACCGCCCCCATGGCGGCCCGTGCCGCGGCGTAGCCGTCGAGGGCGCTCGGCGGCGGCGCCGCGCCGAGCATGACGACGAGGGCCGCCATCGCGCCCAGAAGGCCGGTCGACCCCATCGTGTGGAGGAACTTCATCAGGCGTCGCGTCACGCGTCCGGCCCCCGGCTCAGGATCGACCGATCCTAGCCCGGACGGACGGCGCGGCGGTAGCCGGCGCGCGCCTACTACCCAATCCGGCGGATCCCTTCGGGATGGCGGATGTGGGCTTCGCGCACGCGCCGCGCCGGCTTGCCGATCCGGGCACCGCTTCGATCGAGCGGAGCCCGGATCAGCCGTCCCGGTCGGGCGCCACGTGGATCCGGGCGCCGGCCTCGGCCAGGCGCCGCAGCTCCTCGCGCGGCTCCGGCGAATCCGTCACCAGGGTCCAGTCGCGCGGAAGCGGCGCCCACGCGGTCTGCTCGGCCCGGCCGAGCTTGCCCGCATTGGCCAGCACGATCACCTCGCGCGCCTGGCGCATCATGAGGGACTTGAGGGCGACCTGGTCGAGGCTCGCCTCGCACAGGCCGCGCCCGGCCACGACGCCGTCGGCGCTGACGATCGCCCGGTCCGCCGTCATCAGGCGCAGGGCCTCGATGGCGAGGGGGCCGACGGTGCTCATGCTGGTGGCCCGGAGCGCCCCCCCGAGGACGACGAGGTCGAGGTCCGGCGCCTCGGCCAGGAAGGGCAGCAGCGCGAGGTTGTTGGTGATGATCCGCAGCCGCCGCTTGGCCAGGAGCTGGCCGAAGGCCGCCACCGTCGAGCCGGCGTCGAGGATCAGCGTGTCCCCGTCCGCCACGAGGTCGAGGGCGGCGCGGGCGATCGCCCGCTTCTCCGCGCCGTTCACGGCGAGCCGCTCGGTCAGGGTGGTCTCGGGCGGGTGGCGCGTCAGGATCGCCCCGCCATAGGTCCGGCGCACGGCCCGGGTGGTGGAGAGGTGCTGGAGGTCGCGGCGGACCGTGGAGGCGGAGACCTTCAGGCGGGCCGCCACGTCGTCGACGTCGATCTCGCCGACGCTCAGCGCCTCCAGCAGCAACGCCCGACGCTCCTGGCTGCGCATCGACATGGGTTCGTGGCTCTCCCGGCTTCGATCCCTCGTCATGGCCGAGGTCGCGGCCGCTGGCCAGGGCGTTTCGCCCGGATCGGCGGCGGCGCGACAGGACCCACGCGGGCTCAGGCGGCGATCGATTTCGGCGCGAGGTCGACGGCCTGGCGCAGGGCCTCGATCAGGCTGCGCTCGTCCGCGATCCCCGTGCCGGCGATGTCGAAGGCCGTGCCGTGGTCGACGGAGGTGCGGATCACCGGCAGGCCCACGGTGATGTTCACCCCCGCCTCGAGTCCCAGGACCTTGATCGGGCCGTGGCCCTGATCGTGGTACATGGCCACCACCATGTCGTAGTCGCCGCGCCCGGCGAGGAAGAACAGCGTGTCGGCGGGCAGCGGTCCGCGCACGTCCCAGCCCTTCGCCCGGCAGGCCGCGATGGCCGGGGCGATCTTCTCCGCCTCCTCGCCCCGCCCGAACAGGCCGTTCTCGCCCGCATGGGGATTGATGGCGCAGACGCCGATCTTCGGATCGGCGAGGCCCGCCTTCACCAGGACGGCGTGGCCGCGGGCGATGACGCGCTCGACGAGGCCGGGCTCGATCTTCGCGATGGCGTCGATGAGGCCGATATGGGTGGTGACGTGGATCACCCGCAGCTTGGGTGAGACCAGCATCATCGAGACCTCCGGCGTGCCGGTGAGGTGGGCGAGGAGCTCGGTGTGGCCGGGGAACCTGTGGCCGGCGGCGTGGAGCGCCTCCTTGGACAGGGGCGCCGTGCAGATGCCCTGGGCCTGCCCGGCCTGGACCACCGCCACGGCCTTCTCGATGTAGCGGTAGGCCGCCTCGCCGGCGACCGGCGAGACCTGCCCGAACGGCAGGTCGGCGGGCACGACCTTGAGGTCGAGGCACTGCACAGCGCCGCCGTCGAAATCCGCCTCCCCGGCCGCCGACAGGGCATCGACCGTCAGGCCGGAGCCGACGATCCGGCCGGCCTGCCGCAGGCGCTCGGCGTCGCCGATGACCAGGGGCCGGCACGTCGCCTGGACGTCGGCATGCCCCAGAGCCTTCATGATGATCTCCGGCCCGATGCCGGCGGGGTCGCCCATGGTGATCGCGAGCGTGGGGCGGGTCATGAGAAGCGTCCTTCGAGTCGGGCGGCGCGCAGGCGCTCGCGAATGCGGATGAGGGAGTCGGCGTCGCCGAAGGCGCCGGCCTTGGTGGCGACCGGCACGGCGAGGCGCCCCAGGGTCAGGCCGAGGGAGACCCCCGGCTCGATCTCGTCGACGAGGCGGATGCCGTCGACGCCGAAGCGCGCCAGCAGCGCCGCGGCGGTCTCGCCGCCGGTGGCCGCCACGGCACCGATCCGGCAGGCCACCGGGTCGAGGGCTTCGGCGAGGCCCCGGGCCAGGCGCGGTCCGAGGGCCATGTCGGGCTCGCCCGCGGTGGTGATCTCCACCAGGGCGTCGCCCCCGGCCTCGAGGATGGCGGCGACGCGGCCGGCGAAGGCGGCCCGGGCCGGGCCGTCGACGAGCAGCGTCCCCGGGTCCACGGGCAGGTGGGTGACGCCGTCCCGTCCGGCAAGCCGGCGGGCGGCCGCGCGGCTGGCGGCGGCCAGCGAGCCGACCACGATCAGGCTGCCGAAGCGGCTCGGCGCGTGGGACGGGGGCTGCATCGCCGGTGCCGTCGGGAGGGCGGCGAGCGCATGGGCGAGGCCCGCGCTGCCGATGAAGAACGGGGCCGGCGCCAGGGACAGGCCCGCCGCCGCGATCCGGTCGAGGTCGGCCTCGGTCTCGGCATCGCAGACCGCGACGGCCGGCCCCGTCGCGGCGATTCGGGCCAGCTCCGCGGCCAAGTCGGCGACCAAGTCGGCGGCCAAGTCGCCGCCGCGGCCGGTCCCGCGCACGGTAGCGAGCGACACCGTCTCGCTGCGGATCCCCGCGCCGGCGAGGATGGCCCGGAGGTCGGCGCTCGCGTAGGTGTGGTCGCGCCGCCAGACCTCCGCCGCCTCCAGGGGGCGGCCGTCGACCCGGACCCGGCCCTCCAGGGTGGTCCGGCCGGTGGCCGGGAAGGCCGGGGCGCAGATCCCGAAGGCGGACCCGGTCCGGGCCGCCAGGACCGCCAGGGTGGCGGCGGTCTCGGCGGCGGGCTGGCCCCGGAGGGTCGAATCGATCTTCTTGAACAGGACCCGGTCCGGCGCGAACCAGCGCGCCAGCAGGACGGCGTGCCGCGCCGCCGCCGCGTCCCCGGACAGGCCGCGGCTGTCGGCGTCGTAGGCCAGCACCGCGAGGTCCCGGTCGGCGATGCCCGCTGCCTCCCCCCAGGTCACCGCCGCGTCGAGGCCGCGCCGCCCGAAGGCGATGGCGCAGTCGGCCGCCCCCGTCAGGTCGTCGGCGAGGATGAGCCAGCGGCGGGCCGAATCGGCGGCGGTCATGTCAGCGGCCGGCGACGGGCTGCGCGGGGGCCGCGACCTCCGGGCTCCCGGTCTCGGCCTCGGCCTCGCCGCCGCCGAAGTGCCGGGACGCCCAGGCGGTGGCGATCGGCACCAGGATCGCCGTCACGACGACGCAGGCCGCCACCAGGATCGTCGCCGGTCCGGCGGCCTCGGCATAGGCCGGGTTGGCCGAGGCGACGATCGCCGGCACGGCGGCGGCGTTGCCCGCCGTCGAGGCCGCCGCGATCCCGGCGACGCCGGTCCCCCCCGTGAGCCGGTCGGCGAAGAACAGCGGGATGCCGGTGACCACCACCACGGCGACGCCCATGGCGAGGCCGAGCAGGCCGGCCTGCCAGACCTTGGTCAGGTCGAGGCCGGCCCCCAGGGCGAAGGCGAAGAACGGGATCATCACGGGGATCGCCCGGCTGAGGAAGGCGCGCATCTCCCGGTCGAGGTTGCCGATGATCATGCCGACGAGGAGCGGCAGGATCGCGCCCACCAGGGTCTGCCAGGGAAAGGCCGAGAGTCCGGCGACGCCGAGGGTCACCATGGTGAGGAACGGCCCGCTCTCCAGGGACATCACCGTGTAGGCCCCGACGTCGCGGGGGCGGCCGTACTGGCCCATCAGGGCCATGTAGAGGCCCCCGTTGGTGTCGTTCATGGCGGCGACCACCGCCAGGGTGGAGAGGCCCGCGAACATGCCGGCCGCGACGGGCGCCTCGCCGAGGACCTGCCCGAAGACCAGCCCCAGCAGGATGGCGATGCCGACCTTCACGACCAGCAGGGTGCCGCCCTTCTTCATGATGTAGGGCGTCGCGCGGAAGTCGATGCTGGCGCCCATGCAGACGTAGAAGACCGCCAGGATCGTCAGGGCGCCGGAGAAGAGCGCGCCCGTGAACGAGCCGAACAACTTCGGGGTGCCGGGAAAGAAGGTGGCGATCAGGGCGCCGGCCAGGAGCGGCACCACCATCATGCCGCCGGGCACCGCCTCGATGGCCCGCTTGATCGGAATCTGCATGCGCGTCTCCTCCGTGCGCGTTTCGCGCAATTTTTTCGCTTTTGACGATTTTTTTCGTCGCACGCGACCGGAAATCGACCGCAACGATTCGCTCATTCTGCGCATAACGCGCATGAGGTCAACAATTTTGCGTGATACGCGCAATCTTGAGCGGGCGCCCTGGCGGCGCATCCCGTCGAGGCCGAATCGCTTCGCGGCCCGCCATCTCCGCCGTCGGGGGCGCGCCTCAGGACAGCAGGCCGGGGAGCGCCAGGGCGGTGGTGGTGACGCCGATGGCGGCGAGCAGCGCCAGGACGAGGGCGCGGAACCGGCGCTGGTCGATCTGCGCGAACAGCGACAGTCCGGCCAGCACGCTGACGAGGACGATGGGGAGGCCGAGGGCGAGGTCGCCCAGGAGCTCGGGCGGGAACGGGTTGAGCACGGCCAGGATCGCCAGGGACCAGACCTGCAGGACCAGGGTGAAGCTCTGGTAGACCGCCCGCTGCATGCGCGGGTCCCAGCCGCGCACCAGGCTCCAGGCGGTGGGAAGCGCGCCCGACAGCCCGGCGATGCCGCCGAGGATGCCGCCGAGGAAGCCCACGGCGCCGTCGCTCCAGGCATTGCCGAACGACACCCGGAAGTCGCTGCGCAGCAGCGCCACGCCGGCGCTGTAGAGGATCAGGAAGACCCCGATCAGCACCTTGATCAGAGCGGGGTTGAGATCGTTCAGGAGGTAGATGCCGATCGGCGCCCCGAGGAGGCCGGGGCCGATCATCGCCAGGGCCGTCGCCCGCGGCGGCAGGGTCCGCAGCCGCATCACCGACAGGGCCTGCGAGAGGATGCTGCAGGTCAGCACCAGGGCCGTCGCCTCGACGGGCGCCCGGATCGACAGCAGGGTGCCGGAGGCCACCAGGGCGAAGGCGAAGCCCGTCAGGCCGGAGATGAGGCCGGCGCAGCTCAGGCACAGGACGATCTGGAGGGTCTCGCTCACGCTGCGTCTCGGTCTGCCGGGAAATCGTCGGGGTGCGTGACGGCCGGACCGCACGACGCGAGTACTTATGTCTTATATAAGATTACCGCGGGATCAAGCTGGTGCCTGCCTGGACGGCGCGCTCCGGAGGCTGAGGCGATACGCTGGAGTTCGTTCCCCCCGCCCGGATCCCCGGTCGAGACAGATTCGCCTCGCGGATTGACGTCGGAAAATCTCATGTCTTATATAAGACTCAGTCGCCGCAAAGAGCCGACGGCTTCACCCAGGAGGATCTCGGAATGAACAGCCACGCCGGATCGGGCGAGGGGCGGACGAAGCCGCACCTCCTCGCCCACAGCCCGCTGGACAACGTCGCCGTCGCGGTCATCGAGGGCCTGCGTGCCGACACCGATGCGTTCGGCGTCATCACCGAGGACGATTCGACCTTCGCGGTGCATGTCCGCCACGACATCCCGATCGGCCACAAGGTGGCGCTCACCGACCTGAAGGCCGGCGATACGGCCATCAAGTACGGCCAGGACATCGGCAAGATCGTCCAGGACGTCGCCAAGGGCGAACACGTCCATGTCCAGAACCTCAAGACGAAGCGCTGGTGAGGTCGCGATGCCCGGAGAGACCATCATGAACGCCCCCGAGACCACCTCCCCCTTCGTCGGCGGAGCCCCCGACCAGTTCGCCACCGGCGCCCTCGGCGCCGCCCGCCCCTCGGCGGACATCGCGGCCGCCACCTTCATGGGCTGGCGCCGCGAGAACGGCCGCGTCGGCGTGCGCAACCACGTCGTCCTCCTGCCCCTGGACGATCTCTCGAACGCCTCCTGCGAGGCGGTCGCCAACCTCGTCAAGGGCACGATGGCCCTGCCCCACGCCTATGGCCGCCTGCAGTTCGGCGAGGATCTCGAGCTCCATTTCCGCACCCTGATCGGCATCGGCTCCAACCCGAACGTCGCCGCCGTGGTGGTGATCGGCATCGAGGACCAGTGGACCAACCGGATCGTCGAGGGCATCGCCAAGACCGGCAAGCCCGTGGTCGGCTTCGGCATCGAGGGGCACGGCGACATCGCCACCATCGCCAAGGCGAGCTACCAGGCCAAGCGCTTCGTGCAGTGGGCGACCGAGCTGCCCCGCGAGGAATGCCCGATCTCGGACCTCTGGATCTCGACGAAGTGCGGCGAGTCCGACACCACCACCGGCCTGTCCTCCTGCCCCACCGTGGGCAACCTCTACGACAAGCTGATCCCGCAGGGGATCTACGGCGTGTTCGGCGAGACCTCGGAGATCACCGGCGCCGAGCACCTCTGCCGCGAGCGCGCCGCCACGCCGGAGATCGGCGACAAGTGGTTCGCCATGTGGAAGTCCTACCAGGACGACGTCATCGAGGCCCACAAGACCGACGACCTCTCGGATTCCCAGCCGACCAAGGGCAACATCCTCGGCGGCCTGAGCACCATCGAGGAGAAGGCGCTCGGCAACCTCGAGAAGATCGGCCACGACTGCCGCTACATCGACGCGCTGCAGCCGGCCGAGTCCCCCGCCCGGGGACCGGGCCTGTACTACATGGACACCTCCTCGGCGGCGGCCGAGTGCGTGACCCTGATGGCGGCGGCGGGCTACGTGGTCCACACCTTCCCCACCGGCCAGGGCAACGTCATCGGCAACCCGATCGTCCCGGTGATCAAGATCACCGGCAACCCACGCACGGTGCGCACCATGGGCGAGCACATCGACGTCGACGTCTCGGGCGTGCTCACCCGGGAGATGACCATCCCGCAGGCCGGCGACGCCCTGATCGACATGGTGGTGCGGACCGCGAACGGACGGCTCACGGCCGCCGAATCCCTCGGCCACCGCGAGTTCGTGATGACGAAGCTGTACCGGAGCGCCTGACCGGCGGCCTCTCCCGCCGCGTTCCGGCCTGGAACGCGGCGTCCCGCCCCGACGCCATCGGGGTTTTCGCGAAGGCGGAGTTTTTTCGCGAAGGGATGAAGACCGCGCAGCGGCGCATCCCGTTCGAAGCGCGCGTGGGAGGAATGCCGATGCGGTTCGCGCCAATGAAATTCTTGCGATCGATCTACGGCCAGGTCCTGATCGGCATCGCCCTCGGCATCGTCGTGGGCGTGCTGGCCCCCGGCTTCGCCGTCGGCCTGAAGATCCTCGGCGACATGTTCATCAACCTGATCAAGATGGTCGTCGGGCCGGTGATCTTCTGCACGGTGGTGGTCGGCATCGCCCATGTGGGCGACATGAAGAGCGTCGGCCGCATGGGCCTGAAAACCCTCGTGTACTTCGAGGTCTCGACCACCGTGGCCCTCGGCGCCGGCCTCCTCTTCGTCAACCTGCTGCGGCCGGGCGACGGCATCAACGCCACGGTGGAGAGCCTGGACGCCCAGAGCGTCGCCACGATCGCCGGCAAGGCCCACGCCCAGAGCGTGATGGAGATCATCGCCAACATCATCCCGCACAGCGCTGTCGACGCCTTCGCCAAGGGCGACCTGCTGCAGGTGATGTTCTTCTCCGTGCTGGTGGGGATGGGCCTCGCCGCCATGGGGCCAAAGGGGCAGTTCCCCCTCCGGGTCATCCACGCCTTCGGCGAGATCCTGATGAAGGTCGTGGGCATCATCATGCGCTTCGCCCCCATCGGGGCGTTCGGGGCCATGGCCTTCACCATCGGCAAGTTCGGCCTCGGCATCCTGGCCCAGTACGGGATGCTGATCCTGTCCCTCTACCTGACCTTCTTCGTGTTCATCGTGCTGTTCCTCGGCGGCGTGATGCGGTTCTACGTAGGCCTGAGCCTGTGGAAGCTGTTCCTCTACGTCCGCGAGGAGATGTTCATCCTGCTCGGCACGACCAGCACGGAATCGGTCCTGCCGCGCCTGATGGCCAAGCTCGGCGGACTCTCCGTCGAGAAGGGCGTCACCGGCCTGGTGATGCCGGCGGGCCTGTCCTTCAACATGGACGGCTCGTGCATCTACCTCACCATGGCGATCGGCTTCATCGCCCAGGCGCTCAACATCCCGCTCACCTGGGAGCAGGAGCTCGGGATCCTCGCCATCGCGCTGGTGACCTCGAAGGGGGTGGCCGGGGTCGCCGGGGCCATCCTGTTCGTGCTCGCCGCCACCCTGCAGGCGTCCCAGCTCCTCCCCGTCGCCGGCATCGCGCTGATCATCGGCGTCGACCGCATCCTCAACGAGCTGCGCTGCATCACCAACGCCATCGGCAACATGGTGGCGACCCTGGTGATCGCCCGCTGGGAGGGCAAGATCGACCTCGCCCATGCCCGCGCCGTCCTCGACGGACGCATCCAGCCCGACCTCGACAGCCTGGACGAGCCGGACGAGGCGATGGCGGAGGCGCCCGCCCCCACCGCCCCGAGCCCGGCCCGCCACCGGGCGATGCCCGCCGCGATCCCCGCCACCTGACGGGCCGCGTCCCCGCAAACCGGAGGCCCAGCGCCGTGACACCATCCACCCTGACGCCCTCAGAGACGACGACATCCCGAACCGGCCGCGTGCCGAAGGTCGTGATCGCCGAGTTCATGGACGAGGCCGCCATCGCGGCCGAGCTCGGCGGGTTCGCGACCCTGTACGACCCGGCCCTGGTCGACCGGCCGGAGGACCTGCGGGCGGCGCTGGCCGATGCGGACGCCCTCGTGGTCCGCAACCGCACCCAGGTGAGCGCGGCCCTCCTGGCCGCCGCCCCCGACCTGAAGGTGGTCGGGCGCCTCGGCGTCGGCCTCGACAACATCGACCTCGCGGCCTGCCGGGCCCGCGGCGTCGCCGTCTATCCCGCCACCGGCGCCAACGACGTCGCGGTGGCCGAGTACGTGATCGGCACCGCCATGCTCCTCCTGCGCGGCGCCTACGGGGCCAGCGCCGCGGTGGCGGCCGGGACCTGGCCGCGCAATGCCCTGATGGGCCGGGAGATCTCGGGCAAGCGCCTCGGCCTCGTCGGCTTCGGCGCCATCGCCCGCGAGACCGCCCGCCGTGCCCTCGCCCTCGGGATGGAGGTCTCGGCCCACGACCCCTTCCTGCCGGCCGACGACCCGGCCTGGCGGCCGGATTGCGGTTTGGTGGCGCGCGCCGATCTCGCCGGGCTCATCGCCGAAAGCGACGTCCTGTCCCTGCACGTGCCGCTGACGCCCGAGACCCGGGGGATGATCGATGCGGACGCCCTCGCCCGGATGCCCGCCGGGGCGGTGCTCATCAATGCCGCCCGGGGCGAGGTGGTCGACGGCGCGGCCGTGGCGGCGGCTTTGCGGGCCGGGCATCTCGGCGGGGCCGCCCTCGACGTCTTCCCGCAGGAACCCCTCGCGGCCGCCGCGGGCGCCCTCTTCCGCGACGTGCCCAACCTCATCCTGACGCCGCACATCGCCGGGGTGACCCGGGAATCGAACGTGCGCGTGTCCCGCGTCACGGCCCAGGCCGTGCGCCGCCACCTCTCCGAGGACTGAAACGCCATGACCACCCTGAGCCTCGCCGCCGCCCACGCCCTCGTCAGCGAGGCCCTGGTCCGCTGCGGAACCCGCGCGCCCGCTGCCCGCAGCGTCGCCCGCGCCCTCGTGGGCGCCGAGGCCGACGGGCTGAAGGGCCACGGGCTCTCGCGGGTGGCCGCCTATGCGGCCCAGGTCCGGGCCGGCAAGGTGGTGGGCGACGCCGCGGTCGCGGTGAGCCGGCCCCGGCCCGGGCTCCTCGCCGTCGATGCCGCCCACGGCTTCGCCTACCCGGCCCTCGACGCGGTGGTGGAGCAACTCCCGGCCGTGGTCCGTGCGCAGGGCGTCGCGGCGGCCGGCATCCGGCGCTCGCACCATTGCGGCGCGGCCGGCCGTCCCGTCGAGGCCCTGGCCGAGGCCGGGCTCGTGGCGATCCTGCTGGCCAACACCCCCGCCGCCATGGCGCCCTGGGGCGGATCCCGGGCGGTGTTCGGGACGAACCCCCTCGCCTTCGCCTGCCCCCTGCCCGGCCGCGCGCCGATCGTGGTCGACCTGTCCCTCTCGAAGGTGGCCCGCGGCGCGATCATGGCCGCCCGCCAGCGCGGCGAGGCCATCCCCGAGGGCTGGGCCCTCGATGCCGCGGGCGCGCCGACCACCGACCCGGCCGCGGCCCTGAAGGGCACCATGGTGCCGCTCGGCGACGCCAAGGGCACGGCGCTGGCCCTGATGGTGGAACTCCTCGCGGCCGGCCTGACCGGCGGGCGCTTCGCCGGCGAGGCGAGCTCGTTCCTCGACGCCGAGGGCGATCCGCCGGGCACCGGGCAGCTCGTCATCGCCCTCGCGGCGGATGCCTTCGGCCCCGGGGCGCTGGCCCGGTTCGCGGAGCTCGCCGGCTCCATCGAGGCGCAGGACGGGGCCCGCCTGCCCGGGGCCCGCCGCCTCGCCTTCCGGGCCCGGGCCGAGGCCGAGGGGCTCGCCGTCCCGGACGCCCTCGTGGCCGAGATCGAGGCGCTCTGACGATGAAGGCCGCCCTCCCGAGCGGGACCCGCCCCCGGCCGCCGGCCCTGCGGATCGACCGATTGCCCGGAGCGGGGCTCGGCCTTAACGAGGGACGGGACACCGTGCTGGGAAACCTCTCCTTTCCTCCGCCCACGCCCGGGGAGCAGCGGCGCACCGACATGGAACGCACAGGTGGGAATGCGGTGGGTTTCCGGCCGCTCTATCGGCAGGTCTACGACACGCTCCTGCGCCGCCTCGCCGACGCCGTCTGGCAGCCGGGCCAGATCCTGCCCAGCGAGGGCGTGCTGGCGGCCGAGCTCGGCGTCAGCCAGGGCACGGTCCGCAAGGCCCTCGACGCCCTCACCGCCGACAGCCTGCTGGTGCGCCGCCAGGGGCGCGGCACCTTCGTGGCCGAGCACGACGACAAGCAGAGCGTCTTCCGCTTCTTCAAGCTGCGCCCCGACGGGGCGGTGGCCGGCACCCCCACCAGCCGCGTCGTGGCGATCGCGGAGGCCGCGGCCACCATCGACGAGCGCGACCGGCTCGCTCTCCTGCGCAACGCGCGCGTGGTGCGGCTGGAGCGGGTGCGCGCCCTCGACGGACGGATCTGCCTCGTCGAGACGATCGCCGTGCCGTCGAGCCTGTTCCCCGGCCTGGCCGCGATGGAGCTCCCGAACACGCTCTACAGCCTCTACGCGACCCGGTTCGGCATCACGATCGCCACCGCGCACGAGCGCCTCAAGGCGATCGCCCTGGCCCCCGACAAGGCGCCCCTGCTGGGGGTGCCGGCGGGGATTCCGGTGCTCGAGGTCGACCGCGTCGCCGTGGATCTCGAGGACCGGCCGGTGGAGTGGCGCCTGTCGACCTGCCTCACCGAGGACATCCACTACGCCTCCGTCCTGCGCTGACCGCGCGGGACGCCTTCAGCCGGACGGGAGAGACCGGGATGACCGAGACCGATCGCAGAACGCTCCTCCGGCAGGCCGGGGCCGGCCTGCTCGCGGCGTCCGGCGCCGCCCTGGCGCCCTGGGCGGCCCGGGCCGGCGAGGTCGTCACCCTGCCCTTCGGCAACGGCGAGCGCCCCCTGGTGGCCTATCCGGGCAAGCGCCCGCTCCTGCAGATGACGGCGCGGCCGCCGCAGCTCGAGACGCCCTTCGCGGTGTTCGACGAAGGGGTGATCACGCCGAACGACGCCTTCTTCGTCCGCTACCACCTCGCCGACATTCCGACCGCGATCGATCCCGAGGCCTTCCGCCTGACGGTGTCGGGGCATGTGGACGGACCGGTCGGACTGTCGCTGGCCGCCCTGAAGGCGATGCCGGGCGCCGAGATCGTCGCGGTCAACCAGTGCTCGGGCAATTCGCGTGGCTTCGTCGCGCCGCGGGTCGCCGGCGGGCAGCTCGCCAACGGCGCCATGGGCAACGCCCGCTGGACCGGCGTGCCCCTGAAGGCGGTGCTCGACCGGGCGGGCGTGAAGGCCGGGGCGGTGCAGGTCGTCTTCGAGGGCCTCGACGGCCCGGTCCTGCCCGAGACCCCGGACTTCGCCAAGGCGCTCGCCATCGACCATGCCCGCGACGGCGAGGTGATGCTGGCCTGGGCCATGAACGGCGAGGACCTGCCCTGGCTCAACGGCTATCCCCTGCGCCTCGTGGTGCCGGGCTTCTACGGCACCTACTGGGTCAAGCACCTCAACGCCATCACGGTGACGGACAAGCCCTACGAGGGATTCTGGATGCGCGCGGCCTACCGCATCCCGGACAATGCCTGCGCCTGCGTCGAGCCCGGCCAGACCCCCAAGGCCACCGTGCCGATCAACCGCTTCGCCATCCGCTCCTTCGTCACCAACCTCGCCGACGGGGCCGCGATCCCGGCCGGCCGGACGGCGTTGCGCGGCATCGCCTTCGACGGCGGTTCGGGCATCCGGGCGGTGGCGGTCTCCACCGATGACGGGCGAAGCTGGACGGAGGCGCACCTCGGCCCCGATCTGGGGCGCTATGCGTTCCGGCCCTGGACCCTGTCGGTCGACCTCCCCGCGGGGGCGCATGCCCTCCGGGTCCGGGCGACGGGCCAGGACGGCGCCACCCAGCCGATGGAACCGCGCTGGAACCCGCCGGGCTACATGCGCAACGTCGTCGAGACCGTCCGGGTGCAGGCCGCATGAGGAGAGACAGGATGACCGTGCGTTCCCGCGCGGCGGCGCTGGCCGCCACCGGCCTCCTGGCCGGACTTTGGGCCGGCTTGCCGGCCGCCGCCGCGCCCCGGACCTACGACCTGCCGGAGCCGACCGCGCAGCTGCGCTTGGCCCCCGGCCACGAGGCCGGCCGCGCGTCAGCCGAGGCCCATTGCCAGAGCTGCCACGGGGTGGACTACATCGCGATGCAGCCGCCGGGCCAGGGCGCGGCCTTCTGGACCAGCGAGGTGACGAAGATGCGCAAGGTCTATCACGCCCCGGTCGACGAGGCGGACGGCAAGGCCATCGCGGACTACCTCGCGGCGGCGTACTAGGCATCGGACCGAATGACGGACGCCGCACCGGGCGGCGCCGGACCCTTACAGGATGGCGGTGATGAAGGCGGCAACCTGCGCATGAGCGTTCGCGACCATCTGCGCCACCGGCTCGTCGGCCAGGTAGACGCGGCTCGCCGTCAGAGTTGCGGCGACCAGCCAGAAGCCGATCACGGCGACGCTGCGCGCCCGACGGTCGCCCGCGGTGGGGGCGCCCTGGCACGCGATCTCGACGGGCTCGCCGAAGGGATCGTAGGCCATCGCTGCGTTGTCGGACCGGTTGCTCATGGGGGTGAATGTCGCGCTTCGACCCTGCCCAATCAATGGATGGGTTTTGCGAAGATTTTCGCCACGGGAGAGCATTGTTCTCGCGGCCGCGCCCGGGGCAGAATTTCCTTCCGATTGCCTCGCGGAAAGGCAGCATGAGCACCAAGAGCATCACGACGGCCCCCGCCGGAGCGGGCAAGCCGGAGGCCGCCGGTGGCCGGATCGCCTCCCTGGTGCCCGGCCTCTGCGTCTGCCTCGCCGTCACGGCGGCGGCCCTGGCCGTCCAGGCCCTGGAGGAGCGCGCCACGGGCCACCCCTACGTCGAGGCCCTGGTCATCGCTATCCTGCTGGGGATCGCGCTGCGCACCCTGTGGAGCCCGGGCGAGCGCTTCCGGGCCGGCATTGCCTTCTCGGCCAAGCAGGTGCTCGAACTGGCCGTCACCCTGCTCGGCGCCTCGATCAGCCTCGGGGCCATCGTCGCCTCCGGCACGAGCCTCCTCCTGGGCATCGTCGCCACGGTGGTGCTGGCGATCGTGGCCAGCTACGCCATCTGCCGGGTGCTCGGCCTGCCGTCCCGCATGGCGATCCTGGTGGCCTGCGGCAACGCGATCTGCGGCAACTCCGCCATTGCCGCGGTGGCGCCGGTGATCGGGGCCGACAGCAAGGACGTGGTGGCCGCCATCGCCTTCACGGCGGTGCTCGGCGTGCTGATGGTGCTGGGCCTGCCCCTGTTCATCCCCCTCGCCGGCCTGTCCGAGCACCAGTACGGCACCCTGGCGGGCCTCACCGTCTATGCGGTGCCGCAGGTGCTCGCCGCCACGGTGCCGGTGGGCATCCTGGCGACCCAGGTCGGCACCCTGGTCAAGCTCGTGCGCGTCCTGATGCTCGGGCCGGTGGTTGTGGCCTTCTCGTTCATCGCGCCGCACCTGCCGGCCGAGGGCGCGTCGGCCAAGGGCCGGCCCGGGCGCCTCGGCTTCTTCAAGATCGTGCCCTGGTTCATCCTGGGCTTCCTGGCGCTCGCGACCCTGCGCTCGGCCGGGCTCATCCCGGACGCGGCCTCCCAGCCGGTGACGCGGCTGGCGGGCCTCCTCACCGTGGTGTCGATGGCGGCGCTCGGCCTCGGCGTCGACGTGCGGGTGCTGGCGCGGGTGGGCGGCCGGGTCACCCTGGCGGTGACCGGCTCCCTCGTCGTCCTCCTGGTCGTCAGCCTGTCCCTGATCTGGGCCCTCGGGATCGCCTGAGCGGGTCCCCGGCGGCGGCCCGAATCCGGCCGCCGCTCGTCCGTCAGGCGGAACGGCCCTCTCGGAGGAAGGGCCTGTCTCAGACGAAGTGCTTGGAGAGCTTCAGCCCCTGGGCCTGGTAGTTCGAGCCCGCGCCCGCGCCGTACAGGGTGGCGGGGCGCTCGGCCATGCGCTCGTAGACGAGGCGGCCGACGATCTGGCCGTCCTCGAGCAGGAACGGCACGTCGCGCGAGCGCACCTCGAGGACGGCGCGGGCCCCCGCCCCGCCCGCGGCGGCGAAGCCGAAGCCCGGATCGAAGAAGCCGGCGTAGTGGACCCGGAACTCGCCCACCAGGGGGTCGAACGGCACCATCTCGGCGGCGAAGTCGGGCGGCACCTGCACGGCCTCCTTGGAGGCCAGGATGTAGAACTGGCCGGGATCGAGGATCAGGGCCCGGGACGGGTCGGCGTGCAGGGGCTCCCAGAAATCCGCCGCCCGGTGCGTGCCCGGGGCGTCGACGTCGACGAGGCCGGTATGGCGCCGGGCGCGGTAGCCGATGAGGCCGGAGAAGCCCGCAAGGTCGATGGAGACGCCGATGCCGCCCTGGAAGGTCGGGTTCGGGGCGTCGACCAGGGGCGAGGCCGCGTGCAGGGCCGCGAGGTCGGCGTCGGTGAGGCGGGGCTCGCCGCGCCGGAACCGGATCTGCGACAGGCGCGAGCCGGTGCGGACCTTCACCGGGAAGGTGCGGGGCGAGATCTCCGCATAGAGCGGCCCGTGATAGCCGGCCTCGACCTGGTCGAAGGCGGCGCCCCGGTCGGTGATGACGCGGGTGAAGACGTCGATGCGGCCGGTGGAGCTCTTCGGGTTGGCGCTGGCGGCGAGGTCGCCCGGCAGGGCGAGATGCTCCTGCAGCTCGGCGATGTACACGCAGCCCGTTTCCAGCACGGCCCCGTGGCGCAGGTCCATCTCGTGCAGGGCGAAGGCCTCGATGCAGGCGGAGACCGTGCGGGTGCCGGGCAGGAAACTGGTGCGCACGCGGAACACCCGGGCGCCGAGGCGCAGGTCGAGGCTCGCGGGCTGGATCTGGTCGGGCGCGTAGGGCGTGTCGGGCCGGATCGCGCCCGCGCGCGTCAGCGCTGCGATCCCGGCCGCGGCCAGAATCCCGTGCTGGCGGCTGTCCGCCCCGTCCTGCACCGCGGCCCGAATCCCGTCTTGCATCCGCTCGCACCACCCGCTCGTCGATCGGGCACCACCCCGGCGGCCGGGGCGGGAACGCCGCATTCTGCACGAAATGCGGCCGGATCGCCTAAGGTCCGGTTAAGCCTCCGGGTCTTGCGCGATCCGCAGGACGATCCAGGCGAGGACGAGGCGCGCGATGGCGCCCATGGCGATCAGACCCGCGAGCGCGCTGGCGAGGATCGGGAAGCCGGCGGGCCAGGCCGCCAGGGCGACGGCGAACGGGACCGTGCCGAGGCCGGCGGCCGGTCCGAAGGCCAGCACCAGGGAGGGCAGGCCGGCGATCCGGGGCGGCCCGCCTCCGCGGCGGGCCAGCCAGGCCCCCGCCCCCTGCGCCAGCCCGTCGAGGGCCAGCGCCACGGCCAGCGCCAGGGCGGCCCAGCCGTTGCGCTCCGGCGCGGCCCAGGCGAAGGCGGCGGTCAGGCCCGCGAGGGCGAGGCTGGCGAGGAGGGCCCGGCCGGCGGACCGGACGGACGGGCGCGAAACGGTCTCCTCGACCACGGGGCACGGACCTCGTTCTTGCGCGGGCACCCCCGCATTCGCCACGATTGACGCGGTTTTGCGAGGGCCGTACCACGACGCCCTGTGCTTGTCGCGAACGCAGCGCGCTCGGGGTTCAGGTCCGGCCAGGGAGGCATGACGGGGATGTACAAGGCCCAGACGCGCGGGATCAGCGTGACCGTGATGCCTCGCTTCGTCGAGGAAGAATCGTCGCCGGCCGAGAGCCGCTACTTCTTCGCCTACACGGTCGAGATCGTGAACAACGGCCCCGAGCAGGTGCAGCTGCGCTCCCGCCACTGGCGCATCGTCGACGGGCGCGGCGAGACCCAGGAGGTCCGCGGCGCCGGGGTGGTCGGCAAGCAGCCGGTGCTCGAGCCGGGCGAATCGTTCAGCTACACCAGCGGCTGCCCGCTCACCACGCCGGACGGCCTGATGGCCGGCAGCTACACCATGGCGACCCATGGGGGCGAGAGCTTCGAGGCGGAGATCCCGGCCTTCTCGCTCGATTCGCCCCATGTCCGCCGCAGCGTGCACTAGGGCGATGTCCACCGAAGGCCCGCGCCCGGAGACCCTCGACTGGCTGGCGCGGCTCGTGGCCTTCGACACCGAGAGTTCGAAATCGAACCTCGCGCTCATCGACTGCGTGGCGGCCGCCCTCGACGACCTCGGCGTGCCCTTCGTCCGCGTGCCCAACGCGGCCGGCGACAAGGCGGCCCTGTTCGCCACCATCGGCCCGATGGTCGACGGCGGCATCGTGCTCTCGGGCCATACCGACGTGGTGCCGGTGACGGGGCAAGCCTGGAGCGCCGACCCCTTTACCCTGCGGGTGGCGGACGGGCGTGCCTACGGCCGCGGCGCCGTCGACATGAAGGGCTTCTGCGCCCTGGCGCTCGCGGCGATCCCGCGCTTCCAGGCCGCCGGCCTCGAGCGTCCGATCCACATCCTCCTGTCCTACGACGAGGAGACCACCTGCCTGGGTGTGGCCGACACGATCGCGCGGTTCGGGGCCGACCTGCCGCGCCCCGGCGCGGTGATCGTCGGCGAGCCCACCGACCTCGAAGTGGCCGACGCGCACAAGAGCATCGTCACCTATCTCACCACCGTGCACGGGCACGAGGCCCACTCGGCCAAGCCGATGCTCGGGGCCAACGCCGTGATGGCGGCGGCCGACCTCGTCTCGGAGCTGAACCGGATCGCCGACGCGATGATCGCCCGGGGCGACGCCTCGGGCCGCTTCGACCCGCCCGCCACCACCGTGCATGTGGGCACCATCGCGGGTGGCACGGCCCGCAACATCCTGCCCAAGGTCTGCACCTTCCACTGGGAGTTCCGCGGCCTGCCCGACCTCGACATGGGCGAGATCCCCGCCCTGTTCGAGGCCAAGGTGCGCACCGTGCTGCGCGACCGGCTCAACCGCTACGGCGATTACGGGCGGATCGAGACGCTGGAGGAGGTGGCGGTGCCGGGCCTCGCGCCGGAGCCCGGCTCGGCGGCCGAGCGGCTGGCCCTCCGGGTGGCGGAGCGCAACCACACGATCTCGGTGCCCTACGCCACGGAGGCCGGGCGCTTCCAGGTCGCCGGCATCCCCACCGTGGTCTGCGGCCCCGGCTCCATCGACCAGGCGCACCAGCCGGACGAGTACATCACGCTCGCGGCGCTCAAGGCCGGCGAGGCCTTCATGGACCGCCTCGCGGCGGCGTGCGTGACGCCATGACCGCCTTCGTGCCCCGCACCATCGCGGCGGACGGGCCGGTGAAGCTGCGCCCGCTGGAGCGCGAGGACCTGATGTTCGTGCATCAGCTCAACAACAACGACAGCATCATGCGCTACTGGTTCGAGGAGGCCTACGAGTCCTTCGCCGAACTGGCGCAGCTCTACGAGCGCAACATCCACAACCAGACCGAGCGGCGCTTCATCATCGCCAATGCGGACGGCGCGCCCGCCGGCCTCGTCGAGCTCGTGGAGATCAACCATCTGCACCGGCGCTGCGAATTCCAGATCGCGATCCACCCGGCCTTCCAGGGCCAGGGCTACGCCCCGCGGGCCACGCGCATCGCCATGGACTATGCCTTCAGCGTCCTCAACATCCACAAGCTCTACCTGCACGTGGACAAGGACAATGCCCGCGCGGTGCGGATCTACGAGCGCTGCGGCTTCGAGCCCGAGGGCATCCTGAAGGACGAGTTCTTCGTCAACGGCAAGTACCGCGACGCAGTGCGGATGTGCCTGTTCCAGCCCGCCTACCTCGCCCGCCGGGGCGGCGGCGACATCGCCGATCCCGTCCTGAAGGCCTGAGCGCCGGGCCTCCGCGAGGAGGTCCGGCGCCGCGTTCAGGTCCTGCGATCGGCCTTTGCGATCAGTTGCGGCCCGCGCCGCCCTGCCCGCCGCTGCGCTCGCCGCCACCCATGCTGCCGGCCTTGCCGCCCTGCGCGCCGGCATTCGGGCCGCGCTCGGCCCCGCCGGTCCGGTTGCCGGTGTTCATGGTGCCGCGCTCGGCGCCGCCCGAGCGGTCGGCCGCGTTGCGGATGCCCGAGCCCTCGGTCCCGCGGTCGCGGTTCGTGTCGCGCTCGGCCGAGGCACTGTTGCGGTCCCCCTGCTGGCGGGTGTCGGCGTTGCGGATGCCATCCCGCGACGTGGTCTCGGTCGAGCGGACGTTGCGCGTGTCGCGACGCGCGTCGGTGCGGGACGAGACGGCCTTGCCGCGGAAGCCCCGCTCCTCGAAGCGGGCGCCGACGGTGCCGCCCCGGCGTTCGGTCACCGTCAGGCGGCGATACTCGGGCGAGCCGTAGACCACGCGCTGGCCGCGCACCACGACATAGCGGGTGCCGGGACGGCGGGTGGTCGTCTCCTCGACGCGGACGAGGCGGCGGTACTGGGGCGAGCCGTAGAGGACGCGCTGACCGCGGATGGTGACGTAGCGCCGGCGCGCGCGCTCGACCACGCGGTCGCCGCCGCGATGCTCGATGGTGACGAGGCGGCGATATTCCGGCGAGCCGTAGACCACGCGCTGGCCGCCGATGAAGACGAAGCGGCCCGAGCGGCGTCCGCCCTCGAAGCGTTCGCTGCGCGACTCGCTGCGGGTGTTGACCGAGACGCGGTCGCGCTGCTCGCGGCCGCCGACCCGGTCCTCCCGGGACGAGGTCCGGGTCGCCCGGTCGCCGCGCGCACCGTCGCGGTCGCCCCGGTCCGCGCTGCGAGCCTGCGAATCCTTGTTCTGCGAATCTCGGGCCTGAGAATCCCGGGCCTGGGAATCCCGGCCCTGGGACTCGCGGGCCGCCGTGTCGCCGCGCCCGCCGCTCTCCATGCGGCTGCCCTCGCGGCGTCCGCCCGCCTCGGCCCGTCCGCCCATCTCGCTGCGGGCGCCGCCCGAAGCGCCCTCGGCGCCGCCCTGGCTGCGGGCGGCGGCCCCACCACGGCCGCCGGCCTCGCTGCCGCCGGCGGTGCCGGCCTGGCCCGCGCCCTGGGCGTAGGCTGACGTCGTCATCAGCAGTGCCGTCAGACCGACGACGATATTCTTGCTGACCAGATTTTTGCCGACCACGAATGTCTTCATCGACGTTCCTCCTGAGCTCTTGTCGAGCACTCTTGAGAAACCCCAAACGTCGAAACCTGAGAAACGGTTCAAATGCGAGGCCCGGCTGTGGGCGCGAGCATTTGCAGCGTCTTGTCCTCGTCAAAGGTCAAGCTTGGCGATGCTGCCGCGACACCTGTCGCGGCAGCCCCGGATCAGGGGCCCGACTGGGCTGCGACCTCGGCTTCCACCGCCGCCGGATCGAGGTCGTAGTGCCGTGAGCAGAACTCGCAGGTGATGCCGATGCGCCCGTCATCGGCGATCATGTCCCGGCGCTCCTGAGGCGAGAACGAGGTGATCATGCCCATCACCCGCTCGGGCGAGCAGCGGCACTGCTCGTGCACCGCCTGTGCCTCGAACACCCGCACGCCGCGCTCGTGGAACAGGCGGTAGAGCAGGCGCTCGGCCGAGACCTCCGGGTCGACGAGCTCGTGGTCCTCGATGGTGGACACGAGGCTGCGCGCCTCGACCCAGGCGTCGTCCTCGGGCACGCCGTTCGCGTCGAGGTGGACGTGGCCCTCGGGGATGTCGCCCGGGGGCAGGTCGGCGAGCCGGGCCCGGTCGATGGATTGCGGCAGGAACTGCACCAGGAGGCCGCCGGCCCGGTAGGTCCGGGCGCCGCCGGCATATTGCTCGGCCACCGCGAGGCGGACCTGGGTCGGGATCTGCTCGGACTGGCGGAAGTACTGGTGCGCCGCCTCCTCGAGGCTCTGGCCCTCCAGGGCGACGACGCCCTGGTAGCGGCTGCTGGTGGGACCCTGGTCGATGGTCATGGCCAGGTGCCCCTGCCCGATCAGGTCCGGGTCCTGGAGCGGGCCGGCCCCGAGGGCGTCCACCCGCGCGGTGTCGAAGCGCGCCGTGGCGCGCAGGCGGTCGGGCGCCTCGAAGTCGACCACGATCATCTCCACCGGGCCGTCGGTCTTGGTCTGGAGCTGGAAGCGGCCCTCGAACTTCAGGGACGAGCCGAGGAGCACGGTGAGCGCCGCCGCCTCGCCGAGGAGGCGGGCCACCGCATCGGGATAGCCGTGCCGGCGCAGGATGGTGTCGACGGACGGGCCGAGGCGGACCACGCGGCCGCGCACGTCGAGGGCCTCGACGGCGAAGGGCAGCACCACGTCGTCATCGCCCTCGATGAGGAGCGGCGGGACGGATCCCGTGGTCGTTCCAGCAGGCATTCCAGAAGTCATGGCAGCTCCGATCGGGCTCGACGAACGCGAGGGCTGGGCCACGGACCGCGCGACCCCTCGGGGGCGGGGTCGTGAGATCGCCGAACGGTCTCGGCGGCGTACCGGTCGGAACGGCCGCGCGCGTCGCGCGGCCGCGCCCAACCCTCAGGGAAGAACGGTCCCCATATAGGCATCCGGGCGCGGCGGCGCGACGGGGCGGGGATGCGGCCCGTGCACGGGTGGTCCCGCACCAGGCCGCCCCCCGGGGGCGGTCCCCGCCGTCAGAGGCCGTGGGCCTGCAGGCACCAGGCGAGGATGCCCTTCTGGGCATGCAGGCGGTTCTCGGCCTCGTCGAAGATCACCGATTGCGGGCCGTCGATCACTTCGGCGGTGACCTCCTCGCCGCGATGGGCCGGCAGGCAGTGCATGAAGATCGCGTCCTGGGCCGCGGCGGCCATCAGGCGGGCATCGACCCGGTAGGGCACCAGCAGGTTGTGCCGGTGCTGGTCGTCCTCGTCGCCCATGGAGACCCAGCAATCGGTGACCACCGCGTCCGCTCCGTCCACCGCTTCGTAGGCGTCGGTGGTGACGTTGACGGTGGCGCCCTGCGCCTTCGCCCAGTCGAGGAGCGGCTGGGGCGTCGACAGCTCCGGCGGGGCCGCGATGTTGAGGGTGAAGTCGAAGCGCGCGGCGGCGTGCACCCAGGAGGCGAGCACGTTGTTGGCGTCCCCCGACCAGGCCACGGTGCGGCCCCGGATCGGCCCGCGATGCTCCTCGAAGGTCAGGAGGTCGGCCATGATCTGGCACGGGTGCGAGACCTTGGTCAGGGCGTTGATCACCGGCACGGTGGCGTACTCGGCCAGCTCCAGCATCAGGCCGTGGTCCAGGATGCGGATCATGATCGCGTCGACGTAGCGCGAGAGCACCCGGGCGGTGTCGCCCACGGTCTCGCCGCGCCCGAGCTGCATCTCGCTCCCCGTCAGCATCAGGGTCTCGCCGCCGAGCTCGCGCATGCCGACGTCGAACGACACCCGGGTCCGGGTCGAGGGCCGGTCGAACACCATCGCCAGGGTCTTGCCGATGAGGGGGCGGTCCTCGGCCAGCGTGCCCTTGCGGCGGCGCGCCTTGATGCGGGCGGCGGCGTCCAGCACCGTGCGCAGTTGCTCGGCCGAGAAGTCCTTGAGGTCGAGGAAGTGGCGGGTTCCGTGGCCGGTCCCGTTCAGTGTCGTGGTCATCGGTCCGTTCTTCGTGTGCGTGGTCCCGGTCAGGGCAGTTTCGGTCGGGGCGGGGCGGCGTCGCGGCCGGTGCGGCCGTCCGGTGACGCGCCCGGTTCCTGGCGGTTACTCGGCGGCGCCGCGCAGGCGCGTCCCGAGCCGGCCGGCCGCCG
>NZ_LMMK01000053.1:71595-90344 GCF_001422795.1 Methylobacterium sp. Leaf88
GCGGCAGCAGGCGCACCACGTTGTCGCCCGCCGGGATCACCAGCAGGTGCGCGTCGCGGGCGGCGGCGGCGAATTCGGTGTTCGGCACGTGGAGCTTGAGGCCGAGCATCAGGCCCTCGCCGCGGATGTCCGCGATGACGGCCGGGTGCCGGTCCTGCAGGGCGGCGAGGCGCTGCTTCAGGATCAGGCCCATGCGCTGGACATGGTCGAGGAAGCCGTCCGCCAGCACCACGTCGAGGACGGCGTTGCCCACCGCCATGGCCAGCGGGTTGCCGCCGAAGGTGGTGCCGTGGCTGCCCGCCGTCATGCCGCGCGCGGCGTTCGCCGTGGCGAGGCAGACGCCGAGGGGGAAGCCGCCGCCGATGCCCTTGGCCGCGCTCATGATGTCGGGGGCCGCCCCCGCCCACTCGTGCGCGAACAGCTTGCCCGTGCGCCCGACCCCGGTCTGGACCTCGTCCATGATGAGCAGGATGCCGTGCGCGTCGCAGAGTTCGCGCAGGCCGCGCAGGCATTGCGGCGGCACCGGGCGCACGCCGCCCTCCCCCTGGATCGGCTCGATCAGGATCGCGGCCGTCTCCGGGCCGATGGCGGCCCGCAGGGCCTCGTGGTCGCCGAAGGGCACCTGGTCGAAGCCGTCGACCTTCGGGCCGAAGCCCTCGATGTACTTCTGCTGGCCGCCGGCCGCGATGGTGGCCAGGGTCCGGCCGTGGAAGGCGCCCTCGACGGTGAGGATCCGGAAGCGCTCCGGGTGGCCGTCGGCGGCGTGGTACTTGCGCGCCATCTTGATGGCGGCCTCGTTGGCTTCCGCCCCCGAATTGGCGAAGAAGGCCACGTCCGCGAAGGTGGCGTCCACGAGGCGCCGGCCCAGCCGCTCGCCCTCGGGGATCTCGAACAGGTTCGAGGTGTGCCAGAGCTTCTGCGCCTGCGCGGTCAGGGCCTGGACGAGGTGCGAATGGGCGTGACCCAGGGCGTTCACCGCGATGCCGGCGCCGAAATCGAGGTATCGCTCGCCGCTGCGCGCCTCAAGCCATGCGCCCTCGCCGCGTTCGAAGGCGATGGGAGCCCGGGCATAGGTCGGCAGAAGGGCGGATGTCACGATCCCGTCTTCCCGTGTGTCTCGCGGGCACGCGAGACACGCGACCGCACCAAATGAAAGTGCCGCCTCGGATGGGGCGGCACGCGCGCGATTACTAGAGAAATGGCCAATTCTGTCAACGACAGACCGGGTTCACAGCCCTGACATGCCTACCCATTAGGCTGTTGCACGCGCGCTGTGCGGCCCGCCTCGGGTCATGCCTTGCACCCTGCGCCCGGAAGTGCTCAGAGCCGCGTCACGCCGGCCGGACGACCCGCGGCCGCCCAGCAGAGGAACGACGCAGCATGAGCACCGTCACGGAACGCCTGGAGGCCCTCGGCCTGACCCTGCCCAAGGCCGCGGCCCCCGTCGCGAACTACGTGCCCTTCGTGCGCAGCGGCAACCTCGTGGTGATCTCCGGGCAGATCTGCTTCGGGGCCGACGGCCGAATCGCCGGCGCCCACACGGGCAAGCTCGGGGCCGAGGTCTCGGCCGAGGACGGCATCGCCGCCGCCCGGCTCTGCGCCCTCAACGTGCTGGCCCAGCTCCAGGCGGCGGTGGGCGACCTCGACCGCGGCGTCGTGCAGTGCATCCGCCTCGGCGGCTTCATCAACGCGGTGCCGACCTTCGCGGGACTCGCCGGCATCATGAACGGTGCCTCAGACCTCATGGTGGAGATCCTGGGCGACCGCGGCCGCCACGCCCGCTCCACCGTCGGCGTCGCCGAGCTGCCCCTCGACGCGGCCGTCGAGGTCGAGGCGATGTTCGAGGTCAAATGAGCCCGCCGACGGCCCCCAACGCCCCCGACTGGCTCACCGCCCGGCCCATCGCCCATCGCGGCCTGCACGACCGGGCGGGCGGCGTGCCCGAGAACACCCTCGCGGCCGCCGAGGCGGCGATCCGGGGCGGCTACGCCATCGAGTGCGACGTCCAGCTCAGCGCCGACGGCGAGGCGATGGTGTTCCACGACGAGACCCTGGGCCGCCTGACCGCGGCCGGGGAGGCGGTGGGCGCGCGCTCCGCCGCGGATCTCGGCGCCCTGACGGTGGCGGGCAGCGCCGAGCGCATCCCGACCCTGCCGGTCTTCCTGGCCCGGATCGGCGGGCGCACGCCCCTCGTGATCGAGGTGAAGTCGCGCTACACCGGCGACCTGCGGCTCGCCGAGCGCGTGGCCGCCCTCGCGACCGCCTATGACGGCCCCGTGGCGCTGAAATCCTTCGATCCGCAGATCGTCACCGCCCTGCGGACGCTCGCGCCCGGGCTCCCGCGCGGCATCGTCGCCGAGACGCGCCAGGACGACCCGGCCTACGCCACCCTGCCCCCGAGCCTGCGGCGCGCCCTCCCGGGCCTGCTGCATTTCGACGAGACCCGGCCGGACTTCCTGTCCTGGCGGGTGGACGACCTGCCCTGCGCGCCCACCGTCCTGTGCCGGCTCCTGGGGCAACGCCCGGTGATGACCTGGACCGTGCGCAATCCGGACCAGCGCCGGCACGCCGCGATCCACGCCGACCAGATGGTGTTCGAGGGGTTCTGCCCGTAGGGCGCCGCTCGCCCCCTGCGACGGCGCGCGGCCCCGCGCCGCCCTTGGCCCGCCGGGCTCCGGGGACTAGATTGACCCGCGATGGACATTCCCGGCGAAACACAGCGTTCCGGCGAAGGCCCCGGCGCCCCGGCCGAGACCGTGACGGAACTGCAGGTGCGCGCGGTGCCGGGCCTGGCTGGGATCGCGGCGGCCGAGTGGGATGCCTGCGCCACCTCGGCCGAGACCCTCTCGGGCGGCGACGAGACCCACAATCCCTTCCTCTCGCACGCCTTCCTGTCGTCGCTGGAGGATTCGGGCTGCGTCTCGCGCAAGACCGGCTGGCTCCCCCTCCACGTGGCGGTGGAGCGCGAGGGCCGCCTCGTCGGGGTGGCGCCCTGCTACCTGAAATCCCACAGCCAGGGCGAGTACGTCTTCGACCACGGCTGGGCCGACGCCTACGAGCGGGCGGGCGGCAGCTACTACCCGAAGCTCCAGGTCAGCGTGCCCTTCACCCCCGTCACCGGCCCGCGCTTCCTCATCGCGCCGGGGCAGGACGTGAACGAGGCGGCCTCCGCGATCGTGGCGGGCCTGCGCGCCCTGCGGGCCGAGACCAAGGCCTCCTCGATCCACGTCACCTTCATGCAGGCGCGCGAGTGGGACCAGGCCGGGGCGCTGGGCTTCCTCCAGCGCGTCGACCAGCAGTTCCACTGGGAGAATGCCGGGTACGGGACCTTCGCGGATTTCCTCGGGGCGCTGGCGTCGCGCAAGCGCAAGGCGATCCGGCGCGAGCGCCGCGACGCCCTGGCGCCCGGCCTCACCATCGAGCACGTCACCGGCGCCGACCTGACCCCAGCCCACTGGGACGCGTTCTACGAATTCTACGCCGATACCGGCGCGCGCAAGTGGGGCCGGCCCTACCTGAACCGCAGGTTCTTCGGGCTCCTCGGCGAGCGCATGCCCGAGCGGGTGCTGCTGGTGATGGCCAAGCGCGCGGGGCGCTACGTCGCCGGCGCCATCAACCTCATCGGGGATGTGGCCCTCTACGGCCGCAACTGGGGCTGCGTCGAGGACCACCCGTTCCTGCATTTCGAGGTCTGCTACTATCAGGCCATCGACTTCGCCATCGCCCAGGGCTTGAAGCGCGTCGAGGCGGGCGCGCAGGGTGAGCACAAGCTCGCCCGCGGCTACCGCCCGGTCCTCATGCACTCGGCCCACGACATCGCCGACCCGGCCCTGCGCCGGGCGGTGGCCGATTACCTGAGGCGCGAGCGCGAACACGTGCTGGAAGCCGCCGAAGTCCTGGACACGCTGACGCCCTTCCGGCGCGAAGCCTTGCCGGAAGCGTCCGAAGAACCGGCATCCGACTTGCCTGGGGCCGAGCCGGAGGCGAATCCTTCCGGTTGAGGACGCCCCTCCGACCCAGCACAGCCCGCCCCCCAGAGGCGCGAGAGCCCAAGGACGATCCGTGAGCCCCATCGACCGCATCAAGACCTTCGCCGATGACCTCGTGGCCCTACGCCGCGACTTCCACGCCCATCCCGAGCTCGGCTTCGAGGAGGTCCGCACCTCCGGCATCGTCGCCGCCGAGCTGGCGCGCTACGGCGTGACCGTCCATCGCGGCATCGGCGGCACCGGAGTGGTGGGCGTGCTGGAGGGCCGCACCGGCTCCGGCCGGCGGGTCGGCCTGCGCGCCGACATGGACGCCCTGCCGATCGAGGAGGAGACCAACCTGCCCTACCGCTCGACGGTGCCGGGCAAGATGCACGCCTGCGGCCATGACGGCCACACCACGATGCTGCTGGGCGCCGCGCGCTACCTCGCCGAGACCCGGGATTTCGACGGCACCGCCCTGTTCGTGTTCCAGCCGGCCGAGGAAGGCCAGGGCGGCGCCCGCGCGATGATCGCCGACGGCCTGTTCGAGAAATTCCCCTGCGACGAGATCTACGCGATCCACAACCAGCCCAACGGCCCGCACGGCAAGATCAAGCTGCGCCCCGGCCCGGCCATGGCGGCGGCGGACTTCTTCGACATCCGCATCACCGGGCGCGGCGCCCACGCGGCCCAGCCGCAGCAGGGCATCGACCCCATCGTGGTGGGCGCCACCCTGGTCCAGGCCCTGCAGTCGATCGTCTCGCGCAACGCCGACCCGCTCAAGAGCGCGGTCCTGTCGGTGACGCAGTTCCACGCGGGCGCCGCCTACAACGTCATCCCGGAGGGCGCCCACATCACCGGTACGGTGCGGACCTTCGACGCGGACCTGCGCACCCTCGTCACCACCCGCATCCGGGCCATCGCCGCGGGCCTCGCGACCGCCTACGGGGCGACGATCGACGTCGACATCCGCGACGTGTTCTCGGTGCTGATGAACAGCCCGGAGCACGCGGCCGCCGCCGCCGACATCGCCCGCGAGCTGTTCGGCCCCGAGGGCGTCGACGACCAGTCGAAGCCGCGCATGGGCAGCGAGGACTTCGCCGACATGGTCGCGCGGGTGCCCGGCGCCTATGCGTGGATCGGCTCGAATCCCGGTCCCGGCCTGCACAATGCGAGCTTCGACTTCGACGACAGCATCATTCCCCTCGGCTCGGCCTTCCTCGCCCGCCTCGTCGAGCGGCGCACCGCCGCCTGACACGGGCGGTCATGGGGCATTGCGGATCGGGGTGGCGGGGCCTTAGGAAAGGCGCCCGCCTCCCGCACGCCGCACGGTCGATGTCCATGAACGAATTGCACGACCTGAGTCCGAGGGCGGCCGACGGGTCGCCCTACCCCCTGGCCCAGCACCGGGGGCAGGTGATCCTGATCGTCAACACCGCCTCGAAATGCGGGTTCACGCCGCAATATGCCGGGCTGGAGGCCCTGGCGCAGAAGCACCGGGCGGACGGCCTCGTGGTGCTGGGCTTTCCCTGCAACCAGTTCGGCGCCCAGGAGCCGGGGGATGCGGCCGAGATCGCCCGCTTCTGCAGCCTGACCTACGACGTCAGCTTCCCGGTCCTCGCCAAGGTCGCGGTGAACGGCCCCGCGGCCGACCCGGTCTTCGCGCATCTGACGCAGGCGAAGCCCGGCCTCCTCGGCAGCCGCGCCATCAAGTGGAACTTCACCAAGTTCCTCGTCGGGCGCGACGGTCGGGTGATCGCCCGCTACGCGCCCTCCACGAAGCCGGAGGCCCTGGAGGCCGCCATCGCGGCCGCCCTGGCGGAGCCCGCGCCCGCCTCCTGAGAGGCGACCCGCCCCGGCGGAGGGCGCGCGACGGGGCGATCGGACCGGCCGCGTCGGGCCCCGCGCCGTCCCGCCGGCCGGAACGCGCCGGCCCCGCCGCCACGATCCCCAGCCGGATGGGCGCGATCGGCGGCCAGGGTTAGGAAAGTCCTGGCCAAATCCCACAGGCGCCGGAACCGCTTGACCCGACAGGGGTCGCGCCGGTCCGACCGGCCGACCGACGGATCTCCGGGCCCCGATGCCGGCCCGTCCGGCCCGCGCCCGCAACGATCCGGTAAAGAATTCGTTAGCCGGCGTTCAGCCTTGTCATGCCAGAAGCTCCCGACGGACTTGCCGGATCGTCCCGGCTGCGGTGCGATTCGGAGAGGTGGGGACACGACATGGCTGCAGGCGCGGGGCGATCGGCATCGGCAAACGGGGAGGCGGGCGCTGCGGCTCCGGGCCGGGCCATGCCGGAGGCGGTGCGGCTGCATCTCGGATCCGAGCTGAAGGCCTTCTACGCCGCGGTTCTCGCCGAGGCGCCGCCGACGGCCCTGCTCGACCTGATCGTCCGGCTGGAGGTCCACCCGCCCGCGGCCGCGGACTTCCGCGCCGCGCTGCTCGACGCCCTGCCCGGCCTGCGCGCCTTCGCGCTGTCGCTCGCCGTCGCGCCGAATGCGGCCGACGACCTCGTGCAGGAGACGCTGCTGAAGGCCTGGGCCAACCGGCACCGCTTCGAGCCCGGCAGCAACCTGAAGGCCTGGCTCTGCACCATCCTGCGCAACCAGTTCTACACTGAGTGCCGCAAGCGCAAGCGCGAGGTCGAGGATGCGGACGGTGCCTTCGCCGCGAAGGTCGTGGCGCCGGCCGCGCAGGAGGCGAGCAGCGATCTGCGCCGGGTCTGGCAGCATCTCGGCAAGCTGCCGCCCGCCCAGCGGGAGGCGCTGGTGCTCGTGGCGGCGCAGGGGATGACCTACGAGGCCGCCGCCGCGCTGATCGGCTGCCAGGTCGGGACCATGAAGAGCCGCGTCAGCCGGGCCCGGGCCTTCCTCGTCGGGTCCCTCGGGATGGAGGCGCGCGAGGCGGCGTCCTGAACCGGCATTGCGGGGGCACCGGCGCGGGCGGCGCCCCTTACTCGGGGGCCGCCTCGTCGGCCTCGCCGTCATCGTCTCCCGACCGGTAGGGCTCCCGCACGAGGGGCGCGCGCCCCTCGGGCTGGACCCGGGCGGGGGCGAGGGTGGGCCGGGCCGGGTCGAAGGGCATCATCGCGGCCCCCGAGGCGACCACGCCGGCCAGCGCCCGCAACGGCGCGGGCTGCCGGGAATCCTGGGCGACGCCCTCGGCCTCCGCCTGGAGGCGCAGGTTGCACGCCCGCGCGGGCAGGCCCTCATCCGGCGTGCAGGCATCGTGCCGGGCGCAGGCCGCGTCGAGGGCGTCGATGGGTGCGAGCGGGGCGTTGTTGCCCGGCCCGCAGTAATTGCCGTGCAGCAGCGTCTTGGTGGGGACGGGCGGCTTGGTGGGGGGCGACGCCCCGGAGCCTGCGTCGGCCTGTGCGCGGGCGGGTGCCGAAAGGCAGGCCACCACCAGGGCCGAAGCCACGAATCCGGACGCCGTCCATCGGGACATCGTCATGCGCTCACCTCCGTTCGCCCGCACGGCCCGGGCCCTGCCCCGCAGGCCGGGAGCGGCGCGGAAAAGCGTAATGCCGGGGTCTCGGCGACGGTTCCGGCCGCCTTCGCCCGCCCGGGCGGCCCCGGCCCGTCCGTCTCGGCGCGGAGCGCCGCGCCCCGAGTTCACATGGTCGAGAGTCCGCGAACCGGGGGCGCGGCCGGAGGTTCGAACCTTGCATCACCGTCTGCATCGCCGTGGATCGGTCTGCGGTGGTCGATCTGCGTGGATCGGTCTTGCCGTCTCCGCCGTTGCTCGGGCCGTTACGCGGACCCGGTCGGTGTCACCGTTCCCGTTCGCAGGGACTGATCCATGATGAACGCCCAGACCTACCGCGTGACCCTGGAGACCCGCGACGGGCGCCGCGTCCTGACCGCGATGGCCGAGCGGGAGGCGGCCCTGATGGCGGAATCCGTCCTGCGTCGCTACGCGGGCCAGACCCTCACCGTCGGCTTCAGCGTCGCCTGCACCGACCCGGAGGCGCGCCGCCGCATCGCCTATTACCTGACCGACGTCGCCCTCGAACTCGAGCTCGCCTGAGCGGGGCGCCCGCCGCCCGGATGGTCCGTGAGACCCGATGGCGCTGGACGAAAGAATTCCGGGTATGCGAGAACGCGGCCCCCGATGCCGAGGCGGGTCGGGGTGGCCGTCCGGCGACGGGTCCGGTTGATCGTTCGTGCTGGCCGCGGGACCCGGGGCCCGGGCCCCTCGATCGATCGGACGGGCCTGCCCAGGCATCCGGCTCGGCGCGACGGTCCGCTGCGAAGGGTTCGGAAGGTCGCGGTGTCTTCCTTGGTACAGGCATGTGTCAGGCCTGCCGGCCGGGCGATCCGAGCGGGTGTTCCTTAGGACCCAACGATGAGATTTTTCGTCAACAAGGATGTGAGTGGAGGGATTCACTTCTGGCTGGCGCCCGACAATCCGCGTGCGATCAGCAGGGTTTTCGTCTCCGTCGACGGGCGCCGGACCGCGGAACTGTCGGCCTGGATCACCGACGACAATATCCGCGCGAATGGCTGGCACTCGACCGGTCAATGCGTCTACATGATCACCGAGAAGGAATTGCCGGAGCTCGCTTCCGCGAACCGGATCGAGATCTTCGATGCCGATACGAACATCCTGATCTACCGGTCCATTCGGGAGAAGGTTTTCCTGCCGGCCAAGCTGATCAGCATCACCACGACCGTTCAGAAGAATACCTTCGTCGAACAGAACCTGTTCGATCTCTTCCAGTATAGCTACTTCAACGTCGACCGGCTTTCGGAAGAGGTCGTGCAGAGCATCATGCAGGGCCCCTGGCTGACGTCGTCGCTCATCACGGGGGCCGTGATCTTTCCCCGCTACGAGGTGTTCTTCCAGGACGACCATTGCGTGAGCGGCGTCCTCATCCAGGACCCCTTCGAGGAAATGGCCACCCGCATGCGGTGGCTTCAGTCGAAGAAGGCGATCACGGACGACCCCGCGCAGAACTGGCGCCTGGGCGGGATGCTGGAATCCGTCCGCTTCGCGGCGGAGTACGATCTGTCGAACAGCCGAAACATCAAGCGCTTCCTGCGGATGCTGCCCGAGCCGTGCTACCGCTTCCTCTACAACCCGCTCTGCCGGCAATTCGGAACCCGCTCGCCGAGCGACCCGTTCGCGCCCGGCAACTCCATCGTCGCCATGGAGATCATCTCGCGGATCAAGGTCGTGGGGCACAGCGACTACACGAGCGAATATTATACCGCGCTCCTCGACCGCCTGGGGGTCGCTCCCATCGCGATGTCGCATCCGAAGCCTTCGGAGGACGTCCTCTCGCTCGCGGCCCTGTTGAGATCGGTCGACGCCGCGCGGGACATGGTCGCGTTCGACACGGTGATTTCCGATGCCGTTCGGCATGCCGTCGGAAAGAGCTGGCAATGATCGACGCCGGGGTCGCCGTTCGACGCCGGGCGCGGCGTGCCGGTCGAGGGCGGTCCGCGGGCCTCCCGGCCGTCCGGTTTCCCACCCATCCTGTGCCCGCGACGTTCTGAAAGCCCGACCCGAGCCATGTCCGAGGACGATGTTCATCGCGGTGTCGACGGATGGCTCTTTCTCGTCGGCGGAACCAACAGGGTCCTCGCCCAGACCCGAAAAAATCCCCACATCGACATCCAGCTTCAAGCTTGGCGGGATGTCTTCGCGCGTCGCTATCGTGCCTGTAAAAAAGCAGGGTGCGAGTATTTCACGATGATCGCGCCGGAAAAGATCTACATCTACGACAATAAGCTCGGAGATCTGTCGATCGATCCGCGATCGTCTCTCTGCAACCGCCTGCACCGGGGGCTGCTGTTCCATCCGATCCTGCGCCGATCCTATATCGAGCTGTCTCCGCACCTGCGCGCGCATCGCTCGGACGGCGATCTGTATCAGAGGACGGATACGCATTGGACGCTGGCGGGCTGCCAGATCGCCTATCGGCAGATCTGCCGGGCCTGTCGGGCGAGGGCGGTCGACGACTTCCACCTCAGGGAGCGCCGCCAGGAGCGGTCCGCCGGTGATCTCGGATCGAAGTTCGAGCCCGCGATCTCGGAAGATCGGACCTTCTACAGCCTGCAATCGGAGGCCACGCGGGTTTACGCGAACGCGAAGGCGTTGCTGTACGAGTCGCGGCAGACCGCCTCGCACCGGGGAATCCATCACGTCTATCGCAATTCCAGTGCGCGCGCGGATCCCCGGACGTTGATGCTGGTCGGCGATTCCTATGCGGACTTTCCGGCCGCGAGCCTGGTCGTCATGTTGGCCGAGACCTTCCGGGAGGTGCACTTCATCTGGTCGCCGGCGGTGGATTGGGCCTATTTCGCCCGCGTGAAGCCGGACATCCTGATCGGCCAGATCGCGGAGCGGTTTCTGCGCCAGGTGACGGCGGACACCTACGCGGTCGAGCCGTAGGCGCGCCACGGCTCCGGGCCCGAAGGCGCCGGTCCATCACCGGGGGCGGCCGAGAAGGCCGCTGACGTCCCCCGTCAGGCGTTGGCCGAGGCCGGGGCGGCGCCGAGGGCGTCCGGGGCCGGGGTCGCCCGGGCCTGGACCTCGATGAACACCCGCGTCACGTCGGGGCTGCGCGCCTTGAGCCGGGCCTCGACCCGGGAGACCATGGCCTCGATCGCACCGGCGCTGAGGGCGTCGTCCATGTCGAGGCTGACGTTCACGAGGACGTCGGACGGGCCGAGATGCTGGGTCAGCACGGTGTTGACGTGGTGGACGCCCGGCTCGTCGCGCACCACGGCGCGGATCGCCGCCACGAGCTCCGGGTCGGCGGCCTCGCCGATGAGGAGGCCGTGGGTCTCGATCATCAGGAAGGCCGCCATCCCGATCAGGATCAGGCCGATGCCGATGGAGGACCAGCCGTCGAGGGCGGGCATGTCGAGGACCCGGGCCAGGATCACGCCGGCCAGCGCCACCACGAGGCCCATCAGGGCGCCGACGTCCTCGGCCAGCACGGTGAACAAGGCCGGGTCCTTGCTCCGGCGGATGGCGGCGAGCGGCGGCCGCTGGCCCTTCTCTGCCCAGAACGCCTTCAGGGCCACGAAGCAGGAATAGCCCTCGGCCATCACCGAGAAGCCCAGGATCGCCACGTTCACCCAGAAGCCCGAGATGGGGTAGCCCCAGACCACGGCGTCCACCGAGGGCTCGGGGTGCTGGAGCTTGTGGATGCCCTCGTAGACCGCGAAGGCGCCGCCGCCGAGGAAGATGAACAGCGCGACGATGAAGGCGTAGAAGTACACCTCGCGGCCGTAGCCGAACGGGTGCTTCGCCGTGGCCGGACGCTGCGACCGCTTCAGGCCGATGAGGAGCAGGATCTGGTTGGTGGTGTCGACCACCGAGTGGACGCCCTCGGCCAGCATCGCCGAGCTGCCGGTGAGGAAGGCGCCGACGAACTTGGCCGCCGCGATGGCGAGGTTGGCCCCGGCCGCGGTGTAGATGGCGCTGGTGCTCTCGTGGGCCATGCGATGGCGATGCTCTCGGGGGGGATCGGTCGGACCTGCGGCGACGCGAGCCCGACCCGCCGGCAGGGCGCAGCGTTCGGACAAGCGTTGCCGCTGGGGCGAAGCGCATCCAACGCACGGGAGCCTCGGAAGGTTCTCCGTCCCCGACGGTTCCGCGCGGAATGTTCCCTGGCCCGGCTCCGCGCGTCGGGCCCCTCCTGGGGCAAGCCGCCGACGGCTCACCCCACCGAGGGATCGGGGGGCCGGTGGATCAGGCCGCCATCACCAGCATCCAGAGGGCCATCCCGACCATCATCAGGTTCTCGGTCAGCGAGACGAAGCCGAGCGGCACGTTGCTCGATCCGCCGACGCAGGCGCATTTCAGTTCGCGCTTGTCGATGTAGACCGCCTTGAACACCGAGACCGCCCCCACCGTGCCGATGAACAGCGCCACCGGGATCGAGAGCCAGGACAGGGCCCCGGCCAGCATCAGGAGCCCGGCCAGCGCCTCGCAGAACGGATAGGCGTAGGCGTAGCGCACCCAGCGCTTGGCCAGGAGGTCGTAGCCCAGGAACATCGACGAGAAGCGCTCGATGTCCTGCAGCTTCAGGATCGCCAGCACGCACATGCTGAGGGCGATGAACCATTCCGCCGCCCGCACGGTGAAGGGGGAGCCGAAGGCCGCGTGGCTGGCGGCCGACGCCATCAGCGCGGTCATGGCGAAGACCGCGATCACGGGCGTGTAGGTCGTGGCCTGGGGGTCCGGAACGGACCGGCCGAGGTGCCGGCGCAGGTCGTCGTAACCGCCGACGCGGTGGCCGGCGATGAAGGTCTGCGGCGTGGTCTTCACGTCGTGCTCGGCCTTGAAGCGGTCGATCTCCTCCCGCGTCGTCAGCCAGCGATCCTCGACCGCGAAGCCCTCGCGCTCGAGCAGGTCCTTGGCCTTCAGGCCGTAGGGGCAGGTGTGCTCCGGCATCACCATGCGGAACAGGGTGGCCGTCCGGGCGGGACTCGACATCTGGGGCTCCTCGACGGGTGACCCGGCCCGGGAGGCGGTTCGAAACTCCGCCGGGTCGGCCGCGCGGCGGGATGCACCGGCGGCCGGTGCGTAGATGGGGCTTCCCATGGTGGGAAGGTCAAGGGGGGTGCGAACGATTCGTTGCGGCGGAGGCGTAAGAAAGATCCTGGGTTGCAAAGGGGCGGCCCTTCGGCAGGCGTCCGACGCGACGTCCGTGCGGCGAGATCGGGGGGCGAAGCGCCGTCAGCGCCGAAACGGCGCGGTCCCACGGCGCGACCGCCCAGGTCTGGGACGAAGGAGGCCGGGATGAGGTGGACGGGTTTGGTCGGCCTGTGCATCTTGCGCGCCGACCCCGTCGAACCTTCACCGGAGCCGGCCGCATGACCGTCACGCCCGCCTATGATCCCGACAACGTCTTCGCGAAGATCCTGCGTGGGGAGATTCCCGCCGAGCGGGTCTACGAGGATGCCGACACCCTCGCGTTCATGGACGTGATGCCCCAGGGGGACGGCCACACCCTGGTGATTCCCAAGGCCCCGGCGCGGGGCCTCCTCGACGCCGACCCGGAGGCCCTCGCGGCCCTGGCGCGGACGGTGCAGCGCGTCGCCCGGGCGGTGAAGGCGGCCTTCGCGGCCGAGGGGCTCACGGTGTTCCAGTACAACGAGCCGGCCGGCGGGCAGACGGTGTTCCACCTGCACGTCCACATCGTGCCGCGCTTCGAGGGCGTGCCGCTTCAGCGCCACACGGGCGGCATGGCGGACCGGGCGGTCCTGGCGGAGCACGCCGCCCGCATCCGGGCGGCCCTCGCGGCCGGCTGAGTCAGGCGGCGCCGCTCACCGGCGGGCTGGCGAGGAGCCGGCGCAGGGCGGCGTTCTCGGCCTCGAGTTCGCTGATCCGGCGCACCAGGGCGAGCATCGCGGCGGCCTCGTCCGCCGGGGGCGGAGCCGCGGCGGGCACGGACACGGGCGCCGGCGCGGCCTCGTCCACGAAGGTGATGCCGATGCCGTCCGCCCGGCGCCAGCACAGGGTGGCGCGGTAGGTCCGGTCCTTCTGCGGAATGTAGAGATCGAAGCTCTCGGGCAGCGTCGAGGTCTCGGTCAGGGCGAGCCGGGCGCCGGAGGCGGACAGGTCCCGGACCAGGCAGTCCATGGTCGAGGCACCCTTGTTGAAGATGATCCGGCCCTTGAGGAAGGTCCTCAGGCGCGACTCCCTGCGATGCTCCGACATGCCGTGCTGCTCCACCCTGGGGCGGTCTCCGACTCCGCGTCCCATGCGGGGCACCCTGGCACGGCGCCCCTTAAGGAATGATCGCCGCGATGCGCGCGCGCGGCGGCGGACCGGATGCCGCGTTCTCCCTTCGGGTCAATGGAAGCGGCTGTCCATGGTCTGGAACAGGTAGAAGCCGTTGAAGCGCACGGCGGTCTCGGCCGCGCGGTCGTCGAAATCGGCCGGGGCGTCGCCCACCGCCGCGAGCTTGCCGCCGAAGGCCCAGCGGCCGTTCCCGAGGAAGGGCGGCACGGCGCGGCTCTCCGGCACGGCGCAGCACAGGCCCTCGATGCTCCTGAGGCAGAAAACGTTGTAATTCTGCATCGGTCAATCTCCGATTCGCCCACCCAAGCTACGCCCTAAGCGGGCAATCGGACAGCACTGTGTCGATCAGGTCTCCGGAACGTTACGGGCCAGGTCTTCGAGCCAGGGCCGGGCGCTTCCATCGGAGGGCGCGCGCCAGTCGCCGCGCGGCGACAGGGAGCCCCCGGCCGAGACCTTGGGTCCGTTGGGCAGGGCGGAGCGCTTGAACTGGCTGAAGCCGAAGAAGCGCTGCAGGAAGACCGCGAGCCAGCGCCGGATCTCTCCCAGGTCGTAGGCGCCGCGCTCGGAGTCCGGGAAGTCCGGCGGCCAGGACCCGGTGCCCGCGTCGCCCCAGGCGTGCAGCGCCAGGAAGGCGATCTTCGCGGGCGGGAAGCCGTAGCGCAGGGTGTAGAACAGGTTGAAATCCTGCAGCGCGTAGGGGCCGATCACCCCTTGCGTGCTCTGCGGCGTCGCGCCCGCGTCCACCGGGACCAGCTCGGGCGAGATCTCGGTGGCGAGGATCGCCCGCAGGGTGACGCCGACCTCCGGCCCGACCTGGCCCGAGGCGATGACCCAGCGGATCAGGTGCTGGATCAGGGTCTTGGGCACCCCGGCATTGACGCCGTAATGGCTCATCTGGTCGCCGACGCCGTAGGTGCACCAGCCGAGCGCCAGTTCCGACAGGTCGCCGGTGCCGATCACGAGGGCGCCGTTCTGGTTGGCGAGGCGAAACAGGTAGTCGGTGCGCAGGCCCGCCTGCACGTTCTCGAAGGTGACGTCGTAGACCGGCTCGCCGCGTCCGAACGGGTGGTCCATCCCGGTGAGCATCACGGTGGCGGCCTCGCGGATGTCGATCTCGCGGGCGGTGGTGCCGAGCGCCCGCATCAGGGCGTGGGCGTTGGTCTTGGTGCCCTCCGAGGTGGCGAAGCCCGGCAGGGTGTAGGCCAGGATGTTTGTTCGCGGGAGGCCGAGCCGATCCATAGCCTTGGCCGCGACGATGAGGGCGTGGGTCGAATCGAGGCCGCCCGAGACGCCGATGACGACCTTCTTCGTCCCCGTCGCCTCCAGGCGCTGGGCGAGGCCCGCCACCTGGATGTTGTAGGCCTCGTAGCAATCCTGGGCGAGGCGGGCCGGATCGGCGGGCACGAAGGGGAAGCGCTCGACCGTGCGCCGCAGGCCGAGGTCGCCGGCCGGCGGATCGAGCCGGAAGGCCACCCGGCGATAGGTCGGCCCGCGGGGCGCGGCACGGCCCGAATCGTCGAAGCTGCCCATCTGGAGCCGCTCCTGGGCGAGGCGGCCGAGATCGATGTCGGCCAGGGTCATCACGGGCTCGGACGCGAAGCGCGGCCCTTCGGCGAGGCGCTCCCCGTTCTCGTCGATGCTGGTCTGCCCGTCCCAGGAGAGGTCGGTGGTGGATTCGCCGGTGCCGGCGGCGGCGTAGACGTAGGCGCAGAGGCAGCGCATCGAGGCGGCCCGCGTCAGCAGCGCGCGGGAGTCCGCCCGGCCCACCGTGATCGGGCTGCCCGACAGGTTGGCGAGCACGGTGGCGCCGGCCAAGGCCGCGTCGATGCCGGGGGAGGCGGGCACCCAGAGGTCCTCGCAGACCTCGACGCCGAGCACCAGGTTGGGCACGTCCGCGGCGGCGAACAGCAGGTCGGTGCCGAAGGGCGCCTCCAGGCCGGCGACCCGGATGCTCTCGCCCGCAATCCCGGCGCCGGAGGCGAAGTGGCGCTTCTCGTAGAACTCCCGGTAGGTCGGCAGGAAGCTCTTCGGAATCACCCCGAGGAGCCGGCCGCGGTGGATGGCCAGGGCGCAGTTGTAGAGCCGGTGGCCCCAGCGCAGGGGCGCGCCGACGACGAGGACGGGCTGGAGCGCGGCCGAATCCGCCACGAGGCGCGCCACCGCCGCCTCCACCGCCTCGAGCACCGTGACCTGCAGGAACAGGTCCTCGATGGCGTAGGCCGAGACGCAGAGCTCCGGGAACACCGCCACGGCGACCCCGGCCTCGTCGCACGAGCGGGCGAGGGCGAGGATGCCTTCAGCATTGCGGGCCGGGTCGGCCGGGTGGCTGCGGGTGGTGCAGGCGGCGACCCGGGCGAAGCCGTGCCGGTAGAGGGAGCGGAAGCCGGGATCGGCCGGGGCGGACGTGGTCGCCGAGGGACTGGGCAAGGGGCGGGGCTCCGGACTGATCGCGCCGCACCTTAACCCCTGCCGCCATCCGCCTCCAGCGCAAGGGTTCGGCGGCGTGCCAAGGGGCCCAGCAAGGGGCTCAGCAAGGGGCCTGGCGAGGGGCCGGGCGAGGGGGCTCCGGGTTCGACGGGCGCGGTTCGGTGGTCCCGGTTCAGGCGATCGGGCCTCGGTCGCGCGGTCAAATCAAGCGTCTGTTAACGACGATGCCCCTAACTCAGCGCTGAACCGCGCCGCTCCCGGCGGCGGACCCGTTTTGAGTACATCCGGCCAATCATGCGCGCATCGGGACGGCTCCCCTACTCCCATCGTGATCCTTCGCGCCCCGTTCGCGGCGGCGACCGCCTCGGCCTGTCGATCGGCGCCCTGGCGCACCGGTTGATGAACCTGCGGGCGACCCTCTCCCGCCGCCTCGCCGGCCCGCCGCAGCGGCCGGACTACACGGTGGCGGCCACCCGCCCGACCCCGAGCTGGATGACGAGCCCACAGGCCCTGGTCGGCCGCAACGAGGTCGGCCTCGCCTTCCGGCCCGCCCCCGCGATCCAGGCCTGGCCGGCCCAGGTCTTCGACGACCGCGCCACCCTCGACATGATCCCGCGCCGCGCCGCCCCCGCGGTCGGGTTCGACGACGGCCAGATGGAGGCCGACACGCCCGCGCCCCGCGTCCTGATCCGGACCCCGCGCCGCCCGGCCGCGATCATGCCCGAGGCCGGCGAGGCCCCGGCCCCTGCCGCGGCGGCCCCGGCCGGACCGGCCGTGCGCTACACCCGCACCCCCGATCCCGTCCTGCACGAGCGCCGCCAGCGGGCGCTGGACGCCGAGCGCGCCGCCCGCGCCCAGGCCCATGCGGAGGCCGAGGCGGAGGCCCTGCGCCTCCAGGCCGAGCAGGACGCGCTCCGGCTCGAGGCCGAGGCGCGGGAGCAGGCCGCCCGCGCGGCGCAGGCGGAGGCCGAGGCCCTGGCCGCCCAGGTGCCCGAGCCCCTGTGGCGCCAGCCCTTCGTCGCCCCCCCCGGCGTGCGCTTCTTCCGCAGCCCCGACCGGCGCCAGGTCCGTACCGACCCGGAGGCTCCCGCCGCGCTCGCGCCGGAGCCCACGCCGGTCGAGGCCGTCCCTGTCGAAACCTCTCTCGCCGAAACGTCTCTCGCCGAGACCGCCCTCGCAGACACCGCGCCCGTCGAGACGGCCGTGATCCCCGACGATCGCGACTGGTCGGACGTGCCGGACTGGTCCGAGGTCCAGGCCTGGTTCGACGGCCGCGACGGCGCCGCCCTCGACGCCTGGTCGGCGATCCAGGCCGAGCCCGGCCCGCTGCCGGCGTTCGAGATCGCCGCCTCCGAGATCGTCCCCTCCGAGATCGCCACCGCCGAAAGCCCCGCCTCCGAGCGCGGGGCCTTCGACGGCGCTGCGGCACGGGTCGAGCCCGCGGCCTCCGCCCCGGCCGACGCGACCGCCGAGACGGCGCCGGCCCGGGCGGGCTACCGCCTGGAACACCTCGTGCGGTTCGAACCCTTCGGCCCGCCGCGCCCGGTCGAGGGCCAGGACAACGCGGTTCCGGGGGCGGCGCCGGTCCGTCCCACCCCGCTCCACGCCATGGCGGCCCGCGCGGCGATCCGCGCCGGCCGTCCGGCCGCCCCCGTCGGCGCCGCGGCCCTGGTGGCCGCCCCGATGGTCGCGGCTCCGCTTCCGGCCCCCTCCCCTGCCCTGCCGGGGGCGATGCCGTTCGTGCCGGTCGCGCCCTTCGAGCCGGCGCCTGTCGTCCCTGCCCCCGTCGTCCCTGCCCCCGTCGTCCCTGCCCTTGTCGCGGCGGCGCCCCGGGCGGCCGAGCCCGCCTTCGTGCCGACCCCGATCCCGGCGCGCCCGGTGCTGCTGCGCAATCCCAAGGGCCTGTCCGCCCCCGAGCCCGAGATCGAGGCTCCGACGCCCGTCGCGTCGACCGACGCGGTCGCGTCGACCGACGCGGTCGAGGGGTCCGTCCCGGTCGAGGCCGAGGCGTCCGCCCCCGCGGCGGAGGCCGTCGCGGCGCCGGAGGTCCCGGCCGTCCACATGCCGCGCGCGATCCTGCCCGAGCGCCCGCTCCTCATCCCGGCCGGCCGGCACGTGCCGATGTCCTTCGTGGAGAACGCCGACTACGAGCACCCCGCCCTCGACCTCCTGGCCGAGCCGCCCCTGAACGAGACGGAGGAGGTCGATGCCGACGTGCTGGAGCAGAACGCCCTCAACCTCCAGCAGACGGTGCAGGATTTCGGCGTGCGCGGCGACATCCTGGCCGTGCGTCCCGGACCCGTCGTCACCCTCTACGAGCTGGAGCCGGCGCCCGGCACCAAGTCGAGCCGCGTGATCTCGCTCTCGGACGACATCGCCCGCTCGATGTCGGCGGTCTCCGCCCGCGTCGCCGTGGTCCCCGGCCGCAACGTCATCGGCATCGAGCTGCCCAACGACACCCGCGAGACCGTGTACCTGCGCGAACTCCTCGCCTCGGCCGATTTCGGCATGAGCAAGCACAAGCTCGCCCTGTGCCTGGGCAAGAACATCGGCGGCGAGCCGATCATCGCGGATCTGGCCAAGATGCCC
>NZ_LMMK01000053.1:90414-90743 GCF_001422795.1 Methylobacterium sp. Leaf88
CCGGCTGATCATGGTCGACCCGAAGATGCTGGAGCTCTCCGTCTACGACGGCATCCCGCACCTGCTCTCCCCCGTCGTCATCGACCCGAAGAAGGCGGTCATCGCCCTCAAATGGGCCGTGCGCGAGATGGAGGAGCGCTACAAGAAGATGTCCAAGATCGCCGTGCGCAACATCGACGGCTACAACGCCCGCATGGCGGAGGCCCGGGCCAAGGGCGAGACCATCACCCGCGAGGTCCATACCGGCTTCAACCGCGAGACCGGCCAGGCCGTCTACGAGACGGAGGAGATGGACCTGTCGGCGCTGCCCTACATCGTGATCGTGGTCG
>NZ_LMMK01000053.1:90895-143223 GCF_001422795.1 Methylobacterium sp. Leaf88
GGATGCCGAGGTCGAGAGCGTGGTCGCCCATCTCAAGCGCCAGGGCCGGCCCTCCTACCTCGAGGCCGTCACGGCCGACGACGGCAGCGGCGACGAGAAGCCCGCCAAGGGCGCGAAGGCGGACAAGGCCGACCGGGCCGAGAAGGCCCAGGCGGCCGAGATCGAGGACAGCGACGCCCCGATCTTCGACGCCGGCGCCTATGCGGGCAGCGGCGGCATCGATCCCGGCGCCGAGCTCTACGACCAGGCGGTGCAGGTGGTGATGCGCGACCGCAAGGCCTCGACGAGCTACATCCAGCGCCGCCTGCAGATCGGCTACAACCGCGCCGCCTCCATCATGGAGCGGATGGAGATCGAGGGCATCGTCGGCCCGGCCAACCATGCCGGCAAGCGCGAGATCCTGATGGAGGGCGGCCACGCCGCCTCCGGCATGATGGATTACGACGACTGAGCCGGATGGCGCGGGTGGGGCGGTGGCCGTCCCACCCGTCGCATATTCGCCACAGGGCGGGCTTCTAAGCGGGCACCACCCGCACTCGATCCGCACGCCTACGCATCGCCTCAAGGGAGCGTCCCGATGATCGGCCGCCGTCACCGCCTCGCCGCCGGTCCGCTGCTCGTCCTGGCGGCGGGCCTCGCCCTGCCGCAGCCGGCCTCCGCCCAGGTCTCCTCGTTCCTCGACGGCCTGTTCGGCCGCAAGGAGCAGCCGGCCCCGGCCCCCGAGCCGGAGCCCGCCCCGGAGCCCGCGCCCCCGGCCGCCGCTCCGAAGAAGCCCGTCGCCCAGGCGCCGAAGACCACGAAGCCGTCCGACAAGGCGGCCAAGGGCGAGGCGAAAGCCCCCAGGGGCGAGGCCAAGGCCGCGGATCCGAAGGCTGCCGATGGGAAGGCCGCCGACGGCAAGGTCGTCGACGGCAAGGTCGCCGACGGAAAGGCCGCCAAGGTCGCGGCCGTGGGCGCGCCCGCCGCAGCCGCCGTCGCGGCGGAGGCAGACGACGCCACGGTGATCGCCCAGGCCAACGCCTACTTCAACGGCATGACCACGCTCACCGGCAGCTTCGTCCAGATCGGCCCGGACGGGCGCCGCATCGGCGGCAAGCTGACGCTCGCCAAGCCCGGCCGCCTGCGCTTCGACTACGACCAGCCCTCCCCCCTGGAGATCGTGGCCGACGGGACCTCGGTGGCGGTCAAGGACCGCAAGCTCGGCACCCAGGACCTCTACTTCATCTCGCAGACGCCCCTGAAATTCCTGCTGCGCGACAAGATCGACCTCGCCCGCGATCTCTCCGTCACCGACGTGGCCAACGATCCGGGCGGCCTGCGCATCGCCCTGGAGGACCGCTCGACGCTGGGCGGCACCTCGAAGATCCAGCTCTTCTTCGACGCCGAGGTGAAGACCCTCAGCCAGTGGCGGATCACCGATCCGCAGGGCTACCAGACCACGGTGCAGCTCACGAACCTGCAGAAGGGGCGCCCCGTGGAGGGGAACCTGTTCTTCATCAATTACGGGCGCGCCGAGGACAAGGCGGCCGAGCGTCAGATCCGGGCGCAGTAGCGGGGCGGATCACCCGGCCGCGCTTGTCGGGCCGGGGCCGATGCGGCTAAGCGTCGGGCTCGCATCGTACGAGCCGAGCCCATGCACGACATCCGCGCCATCCGCGACAATCCGGACGCCTTCGACGAGGCCCTGCGCCGCCGCGGGCTGGCGCCACTCGCCGCCGAGCTGATCGCCCTGGACGACGCGCGCAAGTCCGCGATCTCGGCCGCGCAGGGCAACCAGGAGCGCCGCAACGCGCTTGCCAAGGAGATCGGCGGCGCCAAGAAGGCCAAGGACGAGGACCGGGCGCAGGCGCTGATGGCCGAGGTCGCCCGCCTGAAGGAGGAGGCCCCGGCCCTGGAAGCCGCGCAGGCGGAGGCGGCGGCGACCCTCGACGAGCGCCTCGCCGCGATCCCGAACCGCCCGAACCCGGAGGTGCCCGAGGGCGCCGACGAGCACGGCAACGTGGAGTACCGCCGCTTCGCGGCGCACCGGCCCCAGCTCGCCACCGGAAAGCAGCATTTCGAGATCGGCGAGGCCTCGGGCCTGATGGATTTCGAGGCCGCGTCCCGGATGTCCGGGGCCCGCTTCGTGGTGCTCAAGGGCCAGCTCGCCCGCCTGGAGCGGGCGCTCGGGCAGTTCATGCTCGATCTGCATACCGGCGAGCACGGCTACACCGAGGTGGCGCCGCCCATCCTGGTGCGCGACGAGGCGATGTTCGGCACGGCGCAGCTGCCGAAGTTCCGGGACGACCAGTTCCAGGCGGGCGAGCACTGGCTCATCCCCACGGCGGAAGTCCCCCTCACCAACCTCGTGCGCGAGAGCATCCTGCGCGAGGAAGAGCTTCCCCTGCGCTTCACCGCCCTCACCCCGTGCTTCCGGGCCGAGGCCGGCTCGGCGGGGCGGGACACCCGCGGCATGCTGCGCCAGCACCAGTTCAACAAGGTCGAGCTCGTCTCGATCACCCATCCGGAGCAGTCGGCCGCGGAGCACGAGCGCATGCTGGGCTCGGCCGAGGCGGTCTTGAAGAAGCTCGACCTGCCCTACCGGATCATGACGCTGTGTACCGGCGACATGGGCTTCGCCTCCCAGAAGACCTACGACATCGAGGTCTGGATGCCGGGCCAGGAGACGTTTCGCGAGATCTCGTCCTGCTCGGTCTGCGGCGACTTCCAGGCGCGGCGGATGAACGCGCGCGTCCGCGCCCGGGATGGCAAGGCGGTGAATTTCGTCCACACCCTCAACGGGTCCGGCGTGGCCGTGGGCCGCGCGCTCATCGCCGTCATGGAGAACTACCAGAACCCGGATGGCAGCGTCACGGTGCCGTCGGTGCTGAAGGCCTATATGGGCGGGATCGACCGGATCGAGGGGTTCAAGAGCTGATGCGCATTCTCGTCACCAACGACGACGGCATCCACGCGCCGGGGCTCGAGACCCTGGAGGGGATCGCCCGGGCCCTCTCGGACGACGTCTGGGTGGTGGCGCCGGAGACCGACCAGTCCGGCGTCTCGCATTCCCTCTCGCTGAACGACCCCCTGCGTCTGCGCCAGGTCGCCGAGAAGCGCTTCGCCGTGAAGGGCACGCCGTCCGACTGCGTGATCATGGGCGTGCGCCACATCCTCAAGGACCACGGGCCCGACCTGGTGCTCTCGGGCGTCAACCGCGGCCAGAACGTCGCCGAGGACGTGACCTATTCGGGCACCATCGCGGCGGCCATGGAGGGGACGATCCTCAACGTGAAATCGATCGCGCTGAGCCAGGCCTACGGGGCCGGCGGGCGCGGCGCCATCAAGTGGCACTGCGCCGCCGAGCACGGCCCCGGGGTCGTCCGCAAGATCCTCGACATCGGCATCGAGCCCGGCATCGTCGTCAACGTGAACTTCCCCGATTGCGAGCCCGGGGAGGTCCTGGGCACGGCGGTGACGGCGCAGGGCTTCCGCAACCAGGCCCTGCTCCAGATCGATGCGCGCCAGGACGGGCGCGGCAATCCCTATTTCTGGCTCGCCTTCGCCAAGGCGACGTTCCAGCCCGGCCACGGCACCGACCTCAAGGCCATCGCGGAGAAGCGCATCTCGGTCACGCCGCTGCGCCTCGACCTCACCGACGAGCCGAGCCTGACGCGCTTCGCGCAGGGTTTTTCGGAGGCTTAGCAATCGTTTTGCTCAGCCCGACGCGGCCCTCCTCCCCCCTGTGGGGAGGCGTGGGAGTTGGGGGTGGCTGGGTGACCCGCGACCGACTGAGGCCAGCGGAGCGACCCCCACCCCTGCCCCCTCCCCGCAGGGGGGAGGGGAACGCGTTCCATTCGAATCCGAGCCGCAACTCTGAGCATCCGCGCCCGGGACAAGCCGTCCCCCCTGCGGCACACACCCAGGGACAATGGGCCTTCTTCGAGAGTCAGCCATGATGCACGAGGGCTCGATCGAGGATGCCGCCTTCGTCATGGCCCTGCGGGGCCGCGGCGTGCGCGACACCGACACCCTGCGAGCGATGGAGCGGGTGCCGCGCGAGCGCTTCGCCCCGGCCCGGCACCGCGACCTCGCCCGGCGCGACCTCGCCCTGCCCCTGGCCTGCGGGCAGACCATGACGGCGCCGACCACGGTGGCGGCGATGCTGAAGGCCCTGGGCCTGCGCCCGGGCGCCCGCATCCTCGAGATCGGCACCGGCTCGGGCTACGTCACCGCCCTGCTGCTGCGGCTGGGCGCCGCCCATGTGCGCAGCCTCGAGCGCTACGCCACCCTGGCGGACGAGGCCCGCGACAACCTCGTGCCGGAGGACCGGCCGCTCGCCACGATCACCGTCGGGGACGGGCTGCACCCGGCGACCCTGCGGGGGGCGGAGCCCTTCGACCGCATCCTCCTCAACGGGACGGTGCCGGCGATTCCCGGGCACTTCGGCGACCTGCTCGGCCCCGGCGGCCGCCTCGTCGCCCCGGTCGGCCGGCCCGAGGCGGCGGGCCTCGTCACCTGGACGCGGGGACTGGACGGCACCCTGGACGTCCGCCCCGGCGCGGCCGTCCGGCTGGCGCCGCTCACCCCCGGGCGCGCCGGCGTCCTGTAGCGCGAAAGGTTCCGGCGGAGCCCCGTCCGTGCCGCGAACGTGGTGAATCGGAACGGTTGCTTAACCTGAATCGGGTTTGAATGACGTCATCAAGTTGCGTCAGGCAAACAGGTGCGTCGATGCGGGTTCGCGGGACTGGTCGAGGGTTGAGGACGCTGTCGCGTTTCGCGCTCATCGGCGTGATTGGAGGCGGTGCGGCCGCCTGTTCTTCGGATGCGTCCCGGTTGGGCGATCCCTTCGGCAATCCATTTGCCTCGAACCTGTCGAGCGAGCCCGCCGCGACGGGCAGCCTGCCCGACGGCGAGATCGCCCCGGCGCCGGTGGTGCGCACCAGCCGCATCCAGTCCCAGGCCCTCGGGGCCCCGGGCGCGGCTTCCTCGCCGGCGGCCATGTCGCCCCGCCCGATGGCGGCGGCCCCCGCCCCGGCCCGGCCCCAGACCACGCGTCTCGCCTCCACCGAGCCGGTCTCGGGCGGCATGACGGGTTCGGCGGTCTCGGGCATGAATCCCGATGCGGCCCGCATGAGCACCCGCGCGGTGCCCGCCGCGCCGGCCCCGAAGGTGATCGACCGGGCCGCCGAGAAGCGTGCCGCCGACGCCCGCCGCGAGGCGGAGGCCCGCGAGGCCGCCGAGGCCAAGGTCGAGGCCAAGCGCCAGGCCGAGGCCGCCAAGCTCGCCGAAGCCCGCAAGGTCGTGGAGGCTGCGAAGGCCTCCGAGACCCGCAAGGCCTCGGAGAAGGCGGCGGCCGCCGCCAAGCTCGCCGAGACCAAGGCGGCCGAGGCCCGCAAGGCCCATCCCCGTCCCGGTCAGGCCGTCGCCAAGGCCGAGGACAAGGCGGTCCGCAAGATCGAGATCAAGGAAGCCAAGGCCGAGGTGAAGGCCGAGGCGAAGGCGGACGCGGCCAAGGACGCGGCCAAGAAGGCCGAGGCGGCCCGCAAGACGGCCGAGGCCGAGGCGGCCAAGCTGGCCAAGGCCGACGCCGCCAAGGAGGCCGCCCGCAAGGTCGCCGAGGCGAAGGCCGCGGAGGCCGCCGCCAAGGAGGCCGCCAAGGCGCCCGTGAAGGTCGCCGCGGTCGAGGCGCCCAAGGCAGAGCCGGCCAGCACCGGGTCGGTCGCCGCCTCCGAGCAGTCCTTCCGCTGGCCCGCCAAGGGCCGGGTGATCTCGGGCTACGGCACCTCCGGCAACGAGGGCATCAACATCTCGGTGCCCGAGGGCACCGCGGTGAAGGCGGCCGAGGACGGCACCGTGGCCTATGCGGGCTCCGACGTGAAGGGCTACGGCAAGCTCGTCCTGGTGCGCCACTCCAACGGTTACGTCTCGGCCTACGCCCATAACGGCGAGCTCGACGTGCGCCCCGGCGAGAAGGTGAAGCGCGGCCAGACCATCGCGAAGTCCGGCGCCTCCGGCAACGTGACCTCGCCCCAGCTCCACTTCGAGATCCGCAAGGGCGCGACCCCGGTCGACCCGATGCCCCACCTCGCCAGCAACTGATCGTCGGGCGCTCGCGCCGAAACGCGGAACGGCGGTCCCTCGGGGCCGCCGTTCTCGTTTGGGGGGCCGGTCGGCGACGGCCTCAGCGGCCGGTGCGCACCCGGGTCCAGCTCCGGGTGACGAAGCGCTGGGTGCGGTCGTCCCAGGCGGTGTTGCTGGCGAGGCGCTGCATCGTCGCCTCGTCCGGGTAGATGCCGGGATTGGCCAGGATCTCAGGCTTGACGAACTTCCGGGCCGCCGCGTTGCCGCTGGCGTAGGAGACGAAGTTGGTGTTGGCCGCCGCCACCTCGGGCCGCATCAGGTAGTCGAGGAAGCGGTGGGCCTCGGCGGGATGGGGGGCGTCCTTCGGGATCGCGAGGGCGTCGAACCACATCAGCGCGCCCTCGCGGGGGATGACATAGCCGATCTCGACCCCGTTCTTGGCCTCCTCGGCCCGCTTGCGCGCCTGCATGATGTCGCCGGAATAGCCGACCGCCAGGCAGAGGTCGCCGTTGGCCAGCCCGTTGATGTATTCCGAGGAGTGGAACTTGCGCACCGAGCCGCGGACCTTGAACAGGGCGTCGGTGACCTGGGTGATGTCGTCCCAGCGCTTGGAATCCGGCTTGAAGCCATAGAACGGCAGCAGGCTCGGGATCAGGTCCTCGGGGGAATCGAGCAGCATCACCCCGCAATCCTTGAGCTTGGCCATCAGGCCCGGATTGAGGACGAGGCCCCAGCTGTTGAGGGGCTGGTTCGCCCCCAGGCGCTCGCGCACCTGGGCGAGGTTCACGCCGATGCCGGTGGTGCCCCACATGTAGTCCACGGCGTAGGTGTTGCCGGGGTCGTAGGTGGCGAGCCGCGCGGCGATCTCGGGCCAGGCATGGACGAGGTTGGGGATCCGGGCCTTGTCGAGGGGCTGGAACACGCCCGCCCGGATCAGCCGCTGCAGGAACGGCCCGGAAGGGGCCACCACGTCGTAGCCCGAGCGCCCGGCCAGCAGCTTGGTCTCGAGGATCTCGTTGTTGTCGTAGGTGTCGTACACGACCTTGATCCCGGTCTCCCGGGTGAAGGCGTCGAGCACCTTCGGGTCGATGTAGTCCGACCAGTTGTAGATGTTGACCACGCGCTCGCCCTGCGGCGCGGGCGTCTGCGCCCGGGCCCCCGGCAGGCCGGGCGCCAGGGCGGCGAGCGCCCCGGCGACCAGCCCCCCGGACAGGAGCGCGCGGCGGGTGCCGGCTCGGCTCATGCCTGTCCTTTCGCGGCCACGACCACGATCTCGACAAGGTATTCGGGGGCGGCGAGCTTGGCCTCCACCGTGGCGCGGGCCGGCGGGTTGTCCTTCGCCACCCAGGCGTCCCAGGCGGCGTTCATCTCCGCGAAGGTGGCGATGTCGGCCAGGTAGATGGTGGCGGTGAGGATGCGGCTCTTGTCGGTGCCGGCGGCCGCCAGCAGGCGGTCGATCTCGCCCAGGATCTCCTGGGTCTGCGCGGTGACGCCGGCGCCCACCACCGTGCCGGCCACCTGGCCCGCGAGGAAGACCATGTCGCCGTAGGTGACGGCCTGGCTCATGCGGGGACCGGATTCGAAGCGCTGGATCGTCATGGCGGGGATACGTGCCTCTCGCGTGTCGGCCGCGGGATGCCGCGGGGCACCCCTGGAATGCCCCCTTGGCATCCCGGCTCGGGGCAAGCGTTGTGCCGCGTCGGGGACCCGAACGTAAAGGCCCCCCGCGCCCGGCGCGCGCGGCGAACCGGCCGCGCCGGATCGGCGTTTCCGTCCACGTGACAAAGTCCCGTCGTGCGGCGCAACTCATCCCGCGGGTGCGGCGTTCTCACCCCATGCGCCAAGGCCAAGGCTCGAAAGCCGGCCCCTGCCGCCAGTGACGTCCGACCCAGAGGGTTCGGCCAAGTTCGAGGATCAGCTCATGGGTATCATCTGGACCATCATCATCGGCTTTCTGGCCGGTGTCATCGCCAAGTTCATCATGCCGGGCAGCAACGAGCCCGGCGGCTTCATCCTGACTACGATCCTCGGCATCGTCGGCGCCTTCGTCGCCACCTTCCTCGGCCAGGCGCTAGGCTGGTACGGTCCGAACCAGGGCGCGGGCCTGATCGGCGCCGTCGTCGGCGCCATCGTCGTGCTGGCGATCTACGGCTTCATCCAGGGCCGCCGCTCGACCACCACGCTGTAAGGCCAGCGACGTCCGAAGCCCGAAACGAGACGGGGCGCCTCACCGAGGCGCCCCTTTTTCGTGTCCGGTCGCGATCCGCCCGATGCCGTGGGCACCGGGCGCGGGGCCGGTCAGGCCTCGGTCGCGGCCTTGACGGCGCAGTGGCCGGTGGCGCCGCGGATGGCGAGGCCGGCGCCGACCACGAGGGCCGCGAGGCTGAGCCACTTGTTCGGGCGCGGCTGCGCGGCGGCGGCGGCGATGCCGAGGCCGAGCACCACCGAGACGGCGCGCTCCGTGGTGGTGAGGTTCGGGGTGCCGCTGAAGATGTCGTGGATCATCGCATTGGCCATGCTGGCGTCTCCTGTGCTGCGTCGCGGGGCGAACGCGGCGGGGGAACGGGCGTTCCACCGCCGGCGTGCGGGGCGGCACGAGGTCGTCGCCGGGGCCGGTCCCAGCCACGCCCGAGCTAGCGGGCGTTGGGCAGCCGCACGGTCACGCCGGGCCTCGCCGCCGGGGCGTCCGGGCCGGCCGGCGGCGCCCCGCCCCAGCGGGTCGCCTCGATGCGCACCGAGCCCCAGCCGGTGGCGACCGTGATCGACAGCGGCAGCAGCAGCGCCCCGTCGAGGATCGGGGCGAAGCGCACCCGCATGTCGTCGTTGGCGGCCATGCGGCGGACGTTGCTCCCGCCGGAGCGGTGCCCGGAGATCGGCACCCAGCGCACCCGGCAGTCGAGGGCGGGGCCGCGATAGGCGCCCTCCGTCACCGTGGCGAGGCTGCCCCGCGACAGCACGAGGTCGGCCCGGCTCGCCCCGTCGAAGACCGGGATGCGCCGGTCGCACAGGCCGGGGTCCAGGGGAGCGGTCCCGAGGGGAATCGTCAGCATGGTCAGGGGGTCGACCACGCCGACCCTGTCCTCCGGCGCCACCGGGACCCGGTCGTCGCGCGGGGTCGGGGGCGGCGCGACGCTGGCGCTGCGCACGCGCCCGCCGGCGAGATCGAGTTCCACCGCGATCGGCTTGCCGCCGTAGCGGCTGTCGATCCGGAAGGTGGCGGTGACCGCGCCGGCGCGATTCGTCGACCCCGCGACGGTGGCCTTGCCGGCCCCGTCGAAGAAGAAGCCGGCGAGGCCGCGCAGGCCCGCCTCGAGCTCGAGGGCGTAGCGCGCGTCCGCCCGCTCGACCGCGAGGCTCGCCTCGCCCGCCGGCAGGTTCAGGAAGCTCAGGCCGTAGGCGGCCGTGAAGCGGCGCGTGGGCGCCTCCCCCGCGGCCTGCGCGCCGGCCCCGCCGGCCACCAGCAGGGCGACCGCCACGGCAAGGGAGTGCGGGGTCAGGGTCCGGATCTGTCTGTGCCTGCGCGCGGACACGGCCATCGCCTCATCGCGCCTCGGACGGCGCCCAGCCTGTCATATCGGCGTCGGGCGCCCGTGGTATGCGCGCTTCGGCACCTCGCGCGCGGGCGCATCCCGTGCGGCCCACCCCGCCCCTCGCGTGCCGCCAGGACACGACCCCGTTGGACCGACCCGCCCGATACGCCCTCTACTTCACGCCCGCCCCGGGCTCGGCCCTGGACGCCTTCGGCGAGGCGATCCTCGGTCCCGGCCCGGCGCCCGGCCCGGAGGCGCTCCGGGCGATCCTGGCCGCCCACACCGCCGAGCCGCGCACCTACGGCTTCCACGCCACCCTGAAGGCGCCGATGCGCCTCGCCCCCGGCGCCACCGAGGCCGATCTCCTCGCGGCGGCCGAGGCCCTGGCCGCGCACCGGAGCCCCCTGCCCGTCGGCCCCCTGCGGGTCGCCGCCCTCGGGGCCTTCGCCGCCCTGGTGCCGGTTGCCCCCCCGGCCGCCCTCGGCCTCCTCGCCGCCGAGTGCGTCGCGGCCCTCGATCCCCTGCGCGCGCCCCTCACGCCCGCCGAGCGGGCCCGCCGCCGCCCCGAGCGCCTCGATCCCCGCGGCCGGGCGCTGCTGGAGCGCTGGGGCTATCCGCACGTCTTCGAGGCCTTCCGCTTCCACATGACGCTCACCGGCCCCCTCGGGCCGGAGGACGGGGCGACCGCCCTGCCCCTGCTGGCCGCCGCCGCCGCGGGCCTGCCCGACCTGACGGTCGATGCGGTGAGCGTGGTCGTCCAGGACGGCGCGGGCCCGTTCCGCCTCCTGCGCCGCCTCCCCTTCCCCGCCTGACAGGATCGCCCGATGGTCTCCGATCGCCTCGGCCTCGAACCGGCCGTCCACCCGACCGCCGAGCTCTCGGCGTGCCGCCTCGGCCGCTACACCGAGGTCGGCGCGCGCACGCGCCTCAGCGAGACGCATCTCGACGATTACACGTACATCGTCGAGGACGGGCAGGCGAACCACACCACCATCGGCAAGTTCTGCTCCATCGCCTCCCACGTGCGGATCAACCCCGGCAACCACCCGATGGAGCGGGCCTCGCAATCCCACTTCACCTACCGGGCCGGCGCCTACTGGCCGGGGGAGGAGCGGGACGAGCCCGCCTTCTTCGCCCGGCGCCGGGCCCGGCCCGTCCGCATCGGCCACGACGTCTGGATCGGCCACGGCGCCGTCATCCTGGCCGGGCGCACCATCGGCACCGGGGCGGTGGTGGGCGCCGGCACGATCGTGACGCGGGATGTCGCGCCCTACACCGTCGTGGTCGGCAATCCGGGCCGGGTCGTGCGCCGCCGCTTTCCCGAGGCGATCGCCGAGCGCCTGCTGGCCCTGGCCTGGTGGGATTGGGACCACGCCCGCCTGCGCCGCGCCCTGCCGGACTTCCGCGCCCTGTCGATCGACGCGTTCCTGGAGCGCTACGAAGCAGAGGCCTGAGACTTCCGGCTCTCGATTAGCCGAACAACTGTCATGATCCTGTCGTGCCCCGCGGGTTTACCGGCGTTCATCGTGAAGCGCCGGATACCCGCATGCTGATCCTCGAAGATCTGACGCGCCGTTACGGCGACCGCCGCGCCGTGGAGCGCGTCTCCCTCGCCATCCCCCGCGGCCGCTTCGTCGGCGTGATCGGGCGCTCGGGCGCCGGCAAGTCGACCCTGCTGCGGATGATCAACCGCCTCGCCGAGCCGACGGGCGGCCGCATCCTGTTCGACGGCCTCGACGTCACGGCCCTGCGCGGGCGGGACCTGCGGCGCTGGCGGGCGCGCTGCGCCATGATCTTCCAGCAGTTCCACCTCGTCGGCCGCCTCGACGTGCTCAGCAACGTCCTGATGGGCCGGCTCTCGGAGGTGCCCCGGCACCGCGCGCTGCTCAAGCTCTGGTCCGAGCGCGAGCGCGCCCTGGCCCTGGCCGCCCTCGACGGCTTCGGCATGGGCGACTTCGCCGGGCACCGGGCCGACCAGCTCTCCGGCGGCCAGCAGCAGCGCGTCGCCATCGCGCGGGCGATGATGCAGGCCCCCGACCTGATCCTGGCCGACGAGCCCGTGGCCTCCCTCGACCCGCGCAACACCCGCATCGTCATGGACGCCCTGGCCGAGGCCAACCGGCGCCACGGCATCACGGTCCTGTGCAACCTGCACTCCCTGGATCTGGCCCGCACCTATTGCGACCGCCTCGTCGGCCTCGCCGACGGCCGCCTCGTGTTCGACGGCGCCCCCGCCGACCTCACCGAGGACGTCGCCCGCCAGCTCTACGGGCTGGAGGCGGGCGAGGTCATGGACGCGCCCGCGCGCCGCGCGCCCTACCCCGCCGCCCTCGTCGCCTGAGTCCTGAAACCCTCCATCCGGGAGTTTCCCATGCTGACCCGCCGATCCCTCGCCGGAGCCCTCGCGCTCGCCCTCCTCGCCGCGCCCGCCGCCGCCCAGGACTGGAGTGCGGCCTATCCGGAGCTGACCCTGGCGGTGATCCCGGCCGAGAACGCGTCGGGCACCACCGATCGCTACGCGCCGATGACCGCCTACCTGTCGAAGGCCCTCGGGGTGCCGGTCAAGCTGCGCATCGCCAACGACTACGCCGCCGTGATCGAGAGCCAGCGCGCCGGCAACGCCCAGCTCGCCTTCTACGGCCCCGCCTCCTTCGCCCGCGCGGTGATGACCGGCGTCAAGGTCGAGCCCATCGTCAACCAGCGCCACAACACCGGCGCCTCGGGCTACTATTCGGTGGTCTACGTGCGCGCCGACAGCCCCTACAAGACGATCGAGGACCTCAAGGGCAAGAACCTGGCCCTGGTCGACCCGAACTCCACCTCCGGCAACCAGGCGCCGCGCTTCTTCCTGAACAAGGCCGGCTACCCGGTCGACACGGTCTTCGGCAAGACCGTCTATGCCGGCAGCCACGAGAACGCGGTCCTCGCCCTGGTGCAGGGCACCGTGGACGCGGCGGCCAACCTCTACAACACCGACACCGACACCATGGTCACCCGCATGGCCGCCAAGGGCATGCTGAAGAAGCCCGACGGCACGCCGATGAGCCAGGCCGATTTCCGCGTGGTGTTCAAGTCCGACTTCCTGCCCGAGGGCCCCTTCGCCATGCTGTCGAGCCTGCCCGACGCCCTCAAGGCGAAGATCCGCGAGGCCCTGGTGGCGATGCCCACGGCCGACAAGGCGGCCTTCGACCGGCTCTCGGACGGCAAGGACCAGGGCCTCACCCCCGTGACCCTGAAGGACTACCAGCCGATCATCGAGATGCTGAAGTTCAACGACGACCAGCGCCGCAAATCTTGACCGGACCCGTCACGAGCCGTGGGCGCGGGGGCGCGCCGGGGACGACCGATGCCTGAGCGGATCGCGCCCCTGCCCCCGGACCGGGCCGCCGCCCTGGCGGGGGCCTACGACGCCGCCGTCGCCGCGACCCGGCGCCGGACCTGGGCGGGCCTCGCCGGGCTCGTCGTCCTCACCGGGCTCGCCGCCTGGGCCGCGGAGGTGCGCCCCTGGGTGCTGGCGACCCATCTCGGCCGCTTCACCGACTACATCGTCCAGATCCTGCCACCCCTGACCTGGGCGAACCTGCCGGGGGACCTGGCCGAATGGTACTGGGGCGGGCCGAAATGGCTCGGGCTCCTGGGGGAGACCCTGCTGATGGCCTATCTCGGCACCCTCCTGGGGGCGATCGGCGGCGTCCTCCTGTGCTTCTCCGCCGCCGCCAACGTGACGGGCAGCCGGACGGCCTGCATCCTGGTGCGGCGCGGGCTCGAATTCTGCCGCACCGTGCCCGAGATCGTGTTCGCGCTGCTCTTCGTCATCGCCTTCGGCCTCGGGCCGATGGTGGGCGTGCTGGCCCTGGCGATCCACAGCACGGGGGCGCTCGGCAAGCTGTTCTCGGAGGTCGTCGAGAACATCGACATGCGGCCGGTGGAGAGCCTCACCGCCGCCGGGGCCGGGCGGATCGAGACCCTGCGCTTCGCCGTGCTGCCGCAGGTGCTGTCGAACTTCGTCTCCTACGGGCTGCTGCGCTTCGAGATCAACGTGCGGGGTGCCGGCGTCATGGGCTTCGTCGGCGCCGGCGGCATCGGACAGGAGCTCCTCGTGGCGATCCGCAACTTCTACTACCCCGACGTCAGCGCCATCCTGGTCCTGATCATCCTCACCGTGATGGCGATCGACCTCGGCACCGAGCGCCTGCGCCACGGGCTGCTCGGGGGCCTGCGATGACCGGCCCCGACCCGACCCCGGCCGAGATCGCCGCCCTGCGCCGGCGCTTTCCCGACAGCTTCCGACCGGCCTGGCGGGGGCGCCTCCTGACGGTCCTGGCGCTGGCCGGCCTCGCCACCCTGGCGGCCTACGCCCTGGTGCGCCTCGATGTCTCCGGCGCGCGCCTGCTGGCCGGCCTCGGCCGCCTCGGCGAGTTCAGCCTGCTGATGTGGCCGCCCGAGACCGGCGGCCGGGCCTTCGCCTTCCTCCAGGCGCTGGCCGAGACCCTCGGCATCGCCTTCATCGGCACGCTGACGGCCGCGCTCCTGGCCTTTCCCGTGGCGTTCCTGGCCGCCCGCACCGTGGTGCCGAACCCCTTCGTGCACTTCACCGTCCGGCGCGGCCTCGACGTGATGCGCTCCGTCGACGTGCTGATCTGGGCCCTGATCTGGATCAACGTCGTCGGGCTCGGCCCCTTCGCCGGGGCGCTCGCCATCGCGTGCGCGGATGTCGGGGCGCTGGGCAAGCTGTTCTCCGAGGCGGTGGAGACCGCCGACGCCAAGGCCGGCGAGGGCGTCTCCGCCTCCGGCGGCACCGCGCTGCACCGCATCCGCTTCGGGCTGATCCCGGCGGTGCTGCCGGTGCTCGGCAGCCAGGTGCTGTACTTCTTCGAATCGAACACCCGCTCGGCCACCATCATCGGCATCGTCGGCGCGGGCGGCATCGGCCAGTATCTCAGCGAGCTGATCCGCGTCCTCGAACTGCGCCAGGTCGCCTTCCTGATCCTGATGATCCTGGTGACCGTGGCCCTCATCGACGCCGTCTCGGGACGCCTGCGCCGGGCCCTGATCGGCGGGGCCGCGCGCTAGGCGGCCGGTCCCGCGGCGAGATGGGGCGGATCGGGTCTGACGCGGCCCGGATCGTCCGCCCCGGGCCGGCCGGTCGCCGCATGGGGGATCGAGCCGCCGGGCGAACGTCCGAGGCATCGGCGCATCTCGCCGAGGGCGGGCGCCGTCGGGGACGTCCTGCCGGAAAGCTCCCGGGTCGGGACGTCATCGCAGGGGCGGGCTGTCCCGCGCATTCCAGGCCTTCCCGGGTCCGTGGTGGTGCGTCCCGTCTTCGCGGCACGCAGTGGAAATCCCGCCCGGCCGCGTTCGCCGGGATCGGGCCTGCGCGATGACTTGAGGTGGATCAAGGCGGATCGTTCGAAACCGGCCGAGGCTGAGGGCGGCTCAATCGGGAGACGAACGATGTCCCAGGCCGTTCCTTCGCCGCTCTCTGCCATCCGCGACATCCTCGTCGGGACCGCCATCGAATCCGACCGCCCGGAGGCCTCCGCCGCCATCGGCTACGGGCTGACCCTCGCGAGAGCCGCGGGCGCCCACCTGACGGTCCAGTCGGCCTCGTGGCGGCTGACCGGCGACGATGCCTGGCTCGGCGCGTTCGACCTCGACGGCGTGGCCGCCATCGACCGGCGCCTCGATGCGCTGGCTCGCTCCGTCGCGGACCGCGTGGCCGGGGATGCGGCGCAGGCGGGCGTGATCTGCACGGTCGAGACGCCGAGCCTGCCCTTCCCGGAGATCGTGGGCCGGCTCGCGAGGCAGGCGCGCCTGCACGACCTGACGGTCCTCGACGCGGGCTCCCGGACCTACGACATCGACCGCGAGATCGTCGAGAAGGCCCTGTTCATCAGCGGACGCCCCGTCATCGCCGTGCCGCCGGGCATCGAGGCCTTCTCCGCTCAGCGGATCGTCGTGGCCTGGGACGGCAGCGCGCAGGCGGCGCGGGCGGCCAACGACGCGCTGCCGTTCCTGCGCGCGGCCGAGGTGGTGGAGATCGTCTGCGTCGCCGACCCGGAGGACCTCCATGCCGCCGTGCCGGGCGCCGAGTTCGCCCCCCATCTGGCGCGCCACGGCGTGGCCGTCACGGTCGTCGACCTGCCGGTGGCGGACGGCATCGCGGAGACGCTGTGCGACCGGGCGCGGATGCTCCGGGCCGACCTCATCGTGGCCGGCGCCTACCGGCATTCCCCCATCCGGGAGTTCTTCTTCGGCGGCGTCACCCGGGCGCTCCTTCGGGGCAGCCCGGCGGCGCTGTTCCTGGCCCATTGAGATTCCTGGCCCATTGAGGAGGGCTTCCATGACGATTCCAAGACGACACGTCGGCGGTCGGACCCCGGGACGGGGGGCGCGGGCGAGCGATCCGCCCCGGCCCGGCCCGCGCCGCGCGGGGGAACCGGCATCCCCGGTCCGGCCCGCGCCGCCCGCCGCACCGGCGGTCGCCGGGGATGCCTGCCGAGATCCGTGCCGAACTCCTTGCCCGGATGATTGGATGCGCCCGATGGACGAGGACGACCGGCGCGCGCGGGACGCCGCCTGGGGCTTCGTCGAGTGAGTTCGGGACGTCGTCGGCCCGCCCGCATCCCATCCTCTGCCCGGGGGCAATCGGTCCCCGGGCCGGGACATCCTGGCTCGTCCCGCGCGCCCCGGCCTTGATCCCGCCCGGCCGTCACGACCCGGGTCCTGCCGGGGGGCGGATCGGCCGCCACGGCGTCCACCGGCAGGCCGGCGACGAGCGCCCGGTCTCGGGTTTCGGGGTTCGGGCGCCTGGCGCGCCTACTTCGCCGTGGGGAGGGTCGGCGGGCCGAGATGCTGGAGGTAGTCGATCTTGCCGAGGCCCACCCCGGCGCTGCGGAGGATGCCGTACGCAGTGGTGACGTGGAAGAAGAAGTTCGGAAGCGCGAAGCCGGTGAGATACGCCTGCCCGCTGAAGCGGTATCCCATGCCGTTCGGGAATTTCAGCTCCACCTCGCGCTCGGCGCTCAAGGCGGCCGGATCGACGCCCTCGACGAAGGCGATCGTCCTGGCACAGCGCGCCTGGAGTTCGGCGAAGGTCGTCTCGACGTCGGGCATCGCGGGCGCCTCGATCCCGGCGAGCCGGGCCACCGCGTTCTTCGCGCTGTCGGAGGCCATCTGATACTGGGCCGGCAGGGGCTTCATGTCCGGCGCCAGCCGCCGGCCGATCAACGCGGCCTCCGGCTGTTCCGATGCCGCCTTGTCGAGCCACGCGCTCATGCTGCGCAGGGCGTTGACGAAGATCGGGACGCTGACGTCGCGGATGGGGATGCTCATCCGGGGGACGTAGGGCACCTGTCGCCCCGGATGCGGTGAGACCGCGCACATGGCGCGCGGGACCGTCACTTCCGCAGCGGCACGCCCTTCGTGGTGAAGCGCGGCGCGCCCGGATGGCGCGCAGGCTGCGGCTGGCCCCGCCCCTTGCCCGCCCCGGAGCCCGTTCCCGACGGCTGCGAGACCGGAACCAGCTGGTCCGGCCGCGGCCCGATGAGATCCGCCCGGCCCATCGCCCGCAGCGCCTCGCGCAGCAGGGGCCAGTTCTCGGGGTCGTGATAGCGCAGGAACGCCTTGTGCAGCCGGCGCTGCCGCAGCCCCTTGATCGCGTCGACCGGTTCGCTGCCGCCGCGCCGTACGCCCTGCAGGGGGTTGATCTCGGTGTGGTACATGGTCGTCGCCGTCGCCATGGGCGAGGGCAGGAAGGTCTGGACCTGATCGGCGCGGTAGTCGTTCTTCTTGAGCCAGAGGGCGAGGTTGAGCATGTCCGCGTCGGTCGTGCCCGGATGGGCCGCGATGAAGTACGGGATCAGGTAGTACTTCTTCCCGGCCTTCTGGGCGGCGGCGTCGAACATCTCCTTGAAGCGGTCGTAGGTGCCGATGCCCGGCTTCATCATCAGGTCGAGGGGGCCGCGCTCGGTGTGCTCGGGGGCGATCTTGAGACGGCCGCCGACGTGGTGGGTCACGAGCTCCTCGACGTATTCGGGGCTCCGGACCGCGAGGTCGTAGCGCACGCCGGAGGCGACCATCACCTTCTTGACGCCCTCCACCTCGCGGACCTTGCGGTAGAGCCGGATCAGGTCGTCGTGCGAGGTGTTCAGGTTCGGGCAGATGTCGGGGAAGACGCAGGACGGCAGCCGGCAGGCCGCCTCGATCTTCGGGTCCTTGCAGGCCATCCGGTACATGTTCGCCGTCGGCCCGCCGACATCCGAGATCACGCCCGTGAAGCCCGGCGTCTTGTCGCGAATGTGCTCGATCTCGCGCAGGATCGAACCCTCCGAGCGGTTCTGGATGACGCGGCCCTCGTGCTCGGTGATGGAGCAGAAGGTGCAGCCGCCGAAGCAGCCACGCATGATCGTCACCGAGAACTTGATCATGTCCCAGGCGGGGATCTTGGCGTCGCCGTAGGACGGATGGGGCGCGCGGGCGTAGGGCAGGTCGTAGACCGCATCCATCTCGTCGCTGGAGAGCGGGATCGGCGGCGGGTTCAGCCACAGGTCGCGGTCGCCGTGGCGCTGGACGAGGGGGCGCGCGTTGCCGGGATTGGCCTCCCGGTGCAGCACCCGCGAGGCGCGGGCATAGGCCTCCTTGTCGTCCTTGACCTCGTCGTAGGCGGGGAGCCGGATCACGGTCTCGCCGGGGCGGCGGCTGGCGGCCTCGTCGGCCGAATCGAGGTCGTCGGCGGGCAACTCGGTGTAGGGCTCGGGCACCCGGCGGAACAGGGCGACGCCCCGGACGGAGTGGAGATCCTGCGGGGCCTCGCCGGCCGCGAGGCGGTTGGCCACCTCGACCACGGCGCGCTCGGCATTGCCGTAGAGGAGCAGGTCGGCCTTGGCATCCGCCAGGATCGAGCGGCGCACCTTGTCGGACCAGTAATCGTAATGGGCGATGCGGCGCAGCGAGGCCTCGATGCCGCCGAGGATGATCGGCACGTCCTTGTAGGCCTCGCGGCAGCGCTGCGTGTAGACGATGGTGCAGCGGTCCGGCCGGGCGCCGCCTTCGCCTCCGGCCGTATAGGCGTCGTCGCTGCGCAGGCGCCGGTCCGCCGTGTAGCGGTTCACCATCGAATCGAGGTTGCCGCCGGTGACGCCGAAGAACAGCGTCGGCCGGCCCAGGGCCTTGAACGGCTCCGCCGATTGCCAGTCCGGCTGCGCGATGATGCCGACCCGGAAGCCCTGCGCCTCGAGCAGCCGGCCGATGATGGCCATGCCGAAGCTCGGGTGGTCCACGTAGGCGTCCCCCGTCACCAGGACGATGTCGCAGGCGTCCCACCCGAGCCGGTCCATCTCGGCGCGGCTCATGGGCAGGAACGGCGCCGCCGTCCGGTTCAGCGGCGGCGTGCAGGCGAGGGGAGCCACGGAGCGACTCACGGGAGCTTGGAGGTCCATGGGGCCCGTGCATAGACCGCCCGGGCCACGATCTCAACGAAGCCCGCGGCGGCCGGGTGCCGCGACCACATCGGACCGGCCGCGACGCCGTGCCCGTCCGCCTCGTCCGTCTCCTGGCCTTTCCCGTACTGCCAGCACGTCGCCCGCCCCGGCCGAATCGGAGCCCGCCTCACTCCACCACCAGTTCCACCCGGTCGGCGGCGAAGAGGCTGCGGGTGGCCTGGATGCGGGTGCCCGCGCCGTCCACGTTCACGCTGGACAGGGCGATCAGGGTGCGGCCGGGGGCGATGTCCAGGCGCTCCGCCTCCTCGGGGCTGGCCGGGCGGGCACCGATCCGGGTGGAGAGCCGGGTGTAGTCGGCCACCCCGAAGCCCGCATAGGCCCGGGTGAGCGAGCCGCTGGCGGCGTAGGCGGCGTCGAAACCGGTAAAGCGCGGCAGGGGCAGGCAGGTCCGGGCCGTCGAGATCGGGGCGCCGTCGGCCCGGTGCACGGTGAGGAGTTCGAGGATCGGCGCGCCCGGGGCGATCCCCAGGGCCTCGGCCCAGTCCGCATCCGCCGGGTTGGTGGCGGCCGCGATCAGGTCGCCCCAGGCCTCGCGCCCGGTGCGCGAGACGATCTCGGAGAAGCGGGTGCGCGGGCCGATCGGGTAGGCGATCGGGCCCTGCTCCACGAAGCTGCCCCGCCCCTGCGTGGTCCGCACCAGCCCGCCCTCGGCGAGCACGCCGAGCGCCCGGCGCACCGTGTGCCGGTTCACGCCGAAGCGCGCGGCGAGCGCCGATTCGGCCGGCAGCTGCGCCCCGGCCGCCAGGGTCCCGCCGCGGATCTCGTCCGCCAGGGCGTCCGCGATCTGCCGCCAGGCGGCGAGGCCGCCCCCGCGCTGGAGCGCCGTCACGCGGCTGTCGCCCGCCTCGGTCATGGGTGGCTCGCGTGCGTCGTCTGCATGGTGTCCTCGAAAGGCATGGTGTCCTCGAAATGCACGGCGTCCTCGAAAGCCCTTGCGCCCGATCATCCACTTGTCTACACATATAGACAGGTTTGGAGACCGACCGATGCCGAGCGCCAGCCAAACACCACCCGGGCCCGGGATGCCAGACCTTGCCCCGCGCCAGCGGGCGATGGCGCGGGCCGGTGCGGCGACGGCCGACGAATTGCGGGCGGCCCTGGCGCGGGCCGGCGCCACCCCCGAGGCGGAGGACCTGCGGGCGCCCGAGACGGGCCTCGTCATGGTCCGCGGGCGGATCGGCGGCGACGGCCGGCCCTTCAATGCCGGCGAAGCCACGGTGACCCGGGCGGCGGTGCGCCTGCCCGGGGGCGAGACCGGCTTCGCCTACCATCTCGGCCGTGACCGGGTCCGCGCCCGCCTCGCCGCCATCCTGGATGCCCACTGGCAGCGCCCGGAGGCGCGGCCCGCTCTCGAGGCGGCGCTGGCTGAGATCGCCGGCCGCCGGGCGGAGGCGGCGCAACGGGCCGCCCGCAAGGCGGCGGCCACCCGGGTCACCTTCTTCACCCTGGCGCGGGGCGAGGATTGATGGCCCACAGGCTCGCCCCCGGCTTCGCCGATCCCGTCCACGAAGGCCAGGCCGTCTTCCGCGCCGCGATGGAGGCCCTGAGCCGGCCCGGGCGGATCCGCCCCCTGGTCACCGCCCTGGCGCCGCCCGCCCCCCTCACTCCCGAGCTCGCGGCCCTGGCCCTGGCGCTGACCGACGCCGACACGCCGGTCTGGCTCGATGCGCCGCTCCGGGCGGACCCGGCGGTCGCCGGCTTCCTGCGCTTCCACACCGGGGCGCCCCTGGTCGCGGCCCCCGGAGAGGCCGCCTTCGCACTGATCGCCGATCCGGCCCATTGCCCGCCCTTCACGGATTTCGCCCAAGGCACCCCCGCCTACCCGGATGCCTCCGCCACGCTGATCCTGGCCGTCGACACCCTCTCCGACGAGGCAGGGCCGGCCTTCGCGGGACAGGTTTTCGCGGGACCCGGCATCCGCGGCACGGCGCGGCTCGACGCCGGCCCCCTGCCCGCCGCCTGGGCCGCGCGCTGGGCCGCGAACCATGCGGGCTTCCCGCTCGGGATCGACTGTCTGTTCGTGGCGCCGGGCCGCCTCGCCGGGCTGCCGCGCTCGGCCCGGCCCGTCGGCGCCGAAGCTTTGCCGGGTTCGGAGGCTCTGCCATGTACGTAGCGGTCAAGGGCGGCGAGGCCGCCATCGACAACGCCCACCGCCTCCTGGCCGAGGTCCGGCGCGGCGACCCGGCCGTGCCCGAGCTCACCGTGGCGCAGATCCGCGAGCAGATGCGCCTCCTCGTCGACCGGGTGATGACCGAGGGCTCCCTCTACGATCCCGATCTGGCCGCCCTCGCCCTGAAGCAGGCCCGGGGCGACGTGGTCGAGGCGGTGTTCCTGGTGCGGGCCTACCGCACCACCCTGCCGCGCTTCGGCGCCACCGAGCCGGTCGACACCGGCGCGATGACCCTGGTGCGGCGCATCTCCGCCACCTTCAAGGACCTGCCCGGCGGGCAGGTGCTCGGCCCGACCTTCGACTACACCCACCGCCTCGTGGATTTCGGCCTGGCCGACGGGGATTCGCGAGACCGCTCCCCCGATCCCGCCGCCGAGGCGGAGCCGGAGGCCGATGCCGCCGCCTGCCCGCGGGTCACCGACCTCCTGGGGCAGGCCGGCCTGCTCGAACCCTCGCCCCCGGACGCGGGCGCCCCCGTGGGCGACCTCACCCGCGAGCCGGTGGACTACCCCGTCGACCGGGCGGTGCGGCTCCAGGGGCTGGCCCGGGGCGACGAGGGCTTCCTCCTCGCCCTCGGCTACTCGACGCAGCGCGGCTACGGCCGCACCCACCCCTTCGTCGGCGAGATCCGGGTCGGGGCGGTGGACCTCGAATTCACCCCGGAGGAACTCGGCTTTCCGGTCGGCCTCGGCACGGTGGACCTGACCGAGTGCCAGATGATCAACCAGTTCCACGGCCACGGGGCGGTGCCGCCGCAATTCACCCGGGGCTACGGCCTCGTCTTCGGCCAGGGCGAGCGCAAGGCCATGGCCATGGCCCTGGTGGACCGCTCGCTCCGGGCCGCCGAACTCGGCGAGGCCGTGGCGGTGCCGGCCCAGGACCAGGAATTCGTGCTGGCCCATTGCGACAGCCTGCAGGCCACGGGCTTCGTCGAGCACATGAAGCTGCCGCACTACGTGGATTTCCAGGCCGAGCTCGACCTGGTGCGGCGCCTGCGCGCCGAGCACGCCGCCCGGGCGGCGGCGCCTCCGCCCGAATCCGACGAATCGCCGCTGCGGGAGGCCGCCGAATGAACCCGTCCAACCCCGCCGCGGCGCCCGCCGCCGTCACCGTCTCGGCCGGCCCCGGCTACAGCTTCGCCTATCTCGACGCGGGCACGAAGCGGATGATCCGCCGGGCCATCCTCAAGGCCATCGCGATCCCGGGCTACCAGGTGCCCTTCGCCGCCCGCGAGATGCCGATGCCCTACGGCTGGGGCACCGGCGGCGTGCAGGTCACCGCCGCGATCCTCGGCGCCGCCGACGTCCTCAAGGTGATCGACCAGGGCGCCGACGACACCACCAACGCGGTCTCGATCCGGCGCTTCTTCACCGCCACCGCGGGAATCGCCACGACGACGCGCACGGCCGAGGCCAGCGTGATCCAGACCCGCCACCGCATCCCGGAGGCGCCGCTCGTCGAGGGGCAGGTCCTCGTCTACCAGGTGCCGATCCCCGAGCCCCTGCGCTTCCTCGAACCGCGCGAGACCGAGACGCGCCAGCTCCACGCGCTGGCCGAGTACGGCCTCATGCACGTGAAGCTCTACGAGGACATCGCCCGCCACGGCCACATCGCCACCACCTACGCCTATCCGGTGGAGGTGGCCGGCCGCTACGTGATGGACCCCTCCCCGACCCCGAAATTCGACAACCCCAAGATGGACGACTGCCCCGCCCTCCAGCTCTTCGGCGCTGGGCGCGAGAAGCGCATCTACGCGATCCCGCCCTACACGCGGGTGCGCAGCCTCGACTTCGAGGACCACCCCTTCCGGGTCCAGAGCTTCGACCGCCCCTGCGCCCTCTGCGGCGCCGAGGGCGTCTATCTCGACGAGGTCGTCCTCGACGATGCCGGCGGGCGGATGTTCGTCTGCTCGGACACCGACCATTGCGAGAGCCGCCTTGGCGAGAGCTGCCTTGGCGAGACCCGCCGCGCCGACGGCCAGACCGGGGAGGCCGCGTGATGGACCCGCTCCTGAGCGTCGAGGGCCTGACCAAGCGCTACGGCCGGCGCCTCGCCTGCGACGGCATCGGCTTCACTCTCGACCCCGGCGAGGTCCTGGCGGTGGTCGGCGAATCCGGCTCCGGCAAGTCGACCCTGCTCTCGCTCGTCGCCGGCGAGGTCGCGGCCGATGCCGGATCGGTCGCCTACCGCATGCGCGACGGCGCGACGCGCGACCTCGATACGCTGAGCGCGGTCGAGCGCCGCGCGCTCATGCGCACGGATTGGGGGTTCGTGCGCCAGGACGCGACGCAGGGCCTGCGCATGGCGGTCTCGGCCGGGGGCAATGTCGGCGAGCGCCTGATGGGCATCGGCGACCGCCATTACGGCCGCATCCGCGCCACCGCCCTCGACTGGCTCGCCCGGGTCGAGATCGCCCCCGACCGGGTCGACGACCCGCCGACGCGCTTCTCCGGCGGCATGCGCCAGCGCCTGCAGATCGCCCGCAACCTCGTCACCGCCCCCCGCCTCGTCCTCATGGACGAGCCGACCTCGGGCCTCGACGTCTCGGTCCAGGCCCGCCTCCTCGACCTGATCCGGGGCCTGGTGGCCGAGCTCGGCCTCGCGGTCATCATCGTCACCCACGACCTGGCCGTGGCGCGCCTGCTCTCGCACCGCGTCCTCGTCATGCGGGCGGGCCGGGTGATCGAGACCGGCCTGACCGACCAGGTCCTCGACGATCCGCAGGCCGCCTACACCCAGCTCCTCGTCTCCTCGGTGCTCGCCGCATGACGCCTCCCCTCCTCGCCTTCGAAGACGTGGCCAAGAGCTTCACCCTGCACCTGCGCGGCGGCGCCGTGCTGCCCGTCATCGCCGGCGCCACCCTGGCGGTCCGTCCGGGCGAGTGCGTCGTGCTCGGCGGTGCCTCCGGCGCGGGCAAGTCCTCCCTGCTGAAGATGGCCTACGGCAACTATCGCTGCGCCGGCGGGGCGATCCGGGTCCGCGACGGGGCCCGCATCGTCGACCTCGCCACGGCCGCGCCGCGCGAGATCCTGGGGCTGCGCCGCACCACGCTGTCCTACGTCTCGCAGTTCCTGCGGGTGATTCCCCGGGTCGGCGCCCGCGCCGTGGTGGAGGCCGCCGGCCTCGAGGGCGGCCTCGCCCCCGCGGCGGCCCGGACCCGGGCGGGCGACCTCCTGGCCCGCCTCAACCTGCCCGAGCGCCTCTGGGCCCTCCCGCCCGCCACCTTCTCGGGGGGCGAGCAGCAGCGGGTGAACATCGCCCGCGGCCTCATCGCCGACCGGCCCATCCTGCTCCTGGACGAGCCCACCGCCTCCCTCGACGCACGGAACCGCGCCGTGGTGGTGGACCTCATCGCCGAGAAGCGGGCCGCCGGCACCGCCATCCTCGGCATCTTCCACGATGCGGACGTGCGCGAAGCGGTGGCGACGCGCATCGTCGACGTCTCGGCCTTCCACGGGGCGCTGGCGGCATGATTCGGGATCGGGAACAGGCAAGCATGACGGACCGGGTCCAGATCCTCGAGAACGCCCGCCTGGTCCTGCCCGACCGGGTCGAGGACGGCTGGCTCGCCGTGGCCGACGGGCGCATCGCCGAGATCGGCACCGGTCGCGCCCCCGAGCGCGGCCTCGACTGCGCCGGCGACACCCTCATTCCGGGCCTCGTCGAGCTCCACACCGACCACCTGGAGAGCCACTACGCCCCGCGCCCCGGCGTGCGCTGGCATCCCCTCGGGGCGGTGCTGGCCTACGATGCGCAGATCGCGGCGTCGGGCATCACCACGGTGTTCGACTCGCTGCGCGCCGGCACCGACCCGGACGGCAGCGGCCTCGGCACCGAGCTGGAGCTGCTCGCCGCCGCCCTGGCGGAGGCCGGGGAGGCCGGCCTGTTCCGGGCCGAGCACCGCACGCACCTGCGCTGCGAGATCCCCTCCCCCGACGTGGTCGAGACCGTGCGCGCCTTCGCGGGGCGCTACCCCATCGGCCTGCTGTCGCTGATGGACCACACGCCGGGCCAGCGCCAGTTCCGTGACGTCGACAAGTACTACGTGTATGCCGGGCGCGGCGGCCGCTCCCTCGAGGAGATAAAACGCAGCACCGCCCGCAAGATGCGCGACGGCCGCGCCCTCAACGCCGTCAACCGTCCCGCCCTGGTGGCCCTCGCCCACGCGCACGGCATCCCCCTCGCTAGCCACGACGACACCACCCTGGCCGATGTCGCGCTGTCGCGGGAGGAATCGGTGGTCCTCGCCGAGTTCCCCACCACCCTGGAGGCGGCGGAGGCTTCGCACGCGGCCGGCATCACCGTGATGATGGGGGCGCCCAACCTGATCCGGGGCGGCTCGCATTCCGGCAACGTCGCGGCCCATACCCTGGCGGAGGCCGGCACCCTCAGCATCCTGTCCTCGGACTACGTGCCGGCGAGCCTGCTGATGGCGGCCTTCGGGCTGCCCGAGCGCGTCCCCGGGACCACCCTGCCGGACGCCATCGCCACCGTGACGGCGAACCCCGCCCGCGCCACCGGCCTGACCGATCGCGGCCGGCTGGCGCCGGGCCTGCGCGCCGACCTCGTCCGCGTCCGCCTCGCCCGGGGCGTGCCGGTGGTGCGCCAGGTGTGGCGCGCCGGCGAGCGGGTGGTGTGATGGCGGGCGGCTTCGCCCTCGTGGTCGGCCCGAGCGGGGCCGGCAAGGACACCCTGCTGCGGCTGGCGCGGGACGCGCTGGGCGGTGATCCCCGTTTCGTCTTCCCGCGCCGCCTCATCACCCGCGCACCCTCGGCCCACGAGGACAACGTCGCCCTCACGGAGGAGGCCTTCACCGAAGGCGCCGCCGCCGGCGCCTTCGCCCTGCACTGGCGGGCGCACGGTCTCGGCTACGCGATTCCCGGCAACGCCGTGGAGCTGGCGCGGGCCGGACGGCTGGTGGTCTGCAACGTTTCCCGCCGGATCGTCGAGGAGGCGCGGCGGACCCTGCCACAGGTCGGCGTCGTCGCCATCACGGCGGCCCCCGAGGTGCTGGCCCGGCGCCTCGCCGCCCGCGCCCGGCCCGAGGACGGCGACCTACGCACCCGCCTCGACCGCGTCGTCCCGATCGCGGCCGAGTGCACGATCTGGAACGATCGCGATCCGGACAGCGCCGCCGCCGTGCTGGTCGCGCACTTGCGGGAGCGGGCGCCCTGAGCCGCGGCCGATCGCGGGTCAAGGCGCTGTCCAAACGAGAAGAGCGCGGCCCCGGCGGGACCGCGCTCTTCTCGTTCTAACCGTGCGGCCGGGCGCTCGCGCACCCGGCCGGATCGGATGGCCTACGCCTCCTGGCGAGGTCCGCGGGCGCGGTCCTGCTCGGCGTTGCGCTCGGCCTTGAGCTTCTCGGTGAGGTCCTCGCCGGTCTCCTGGTCGACGACCTTCATGGACAGGCGGATCTTGCCGCGGTCGTCCTGGCCGAGGAACTTCACCTTGACCTTCTGGCCCTCCTTGACGACGTCCGTCACCTTGGCGACCCGCTGGGCGGCGAGCTCCGAGATGTGGACGAGGCCGTCCTTGGCGCCGAAGAAGTTCACGAAAGCGCCGAACTCCATCGTCTTCACGACGGTGCCGTCATAGATCATGCCCGGCTCGGCCTCCGCCACGATGGACCGGATCCAGTTGTAGGCGGCCTTGATGGCCTTGCCGTCGCTGGAGGCGATCTTCACCGTGCCGGTGTCGTCGATGTTGATCTTGGCGCCGGTCTTCTCGACGATCTCGCGGATCACCTTGCCGCCGGTGCCGATCACTTCCCGGATCTTGTCGGTGGGGATCTGCATGGTCTCGATGCGCGGCGCGTACTCGCCGAGCTCGGGACGGGCATCGGTCAGGGCCTTCGCCATCTCGCCGAGGATGTGGACGCGGCCTTCCTGCGCCTGATGCAGGGCGACCTTCATGATCTCCTCGGTGATGCCCGCGATCTTGATGTCCATCTGCAGCGAGGTGATGCCGGCTTCCGTGCCCGCCACCTTGAAGTCCATGTCGCCGAGGTGATCCTCGTCGCCGAGGATGTCGGACAGCACGGCGTAGCGCTCACCCTCAAGGATGAGGCCCATGGCGATGCCCGCCACCGGACGGCGCAGGGGCACGCCCGCATCCATCAGCGACAGCGAGGCGCCGCAGACGGAGGCCATCGAGGAGGAGCCGTTGGACTCGGTGATCTCGGACACGACGCGGATCGTGTACGGGAACTCGTGGGCCGGCGGCAGCACGGGGTGCACGGCGCGCCAGGCGAGCTTGCCGTGGCCGATCTCGCGACGGCCCGGGGAGCCCATGCGGCCGGTCTCGCCCACCGAGTAGGGAGGGAAGTTGTAGTGCAGCAGGAAGGTCTCCTTGTAGGTGCCTTCCAGCGCGTCGATGAACTGCTCGTCCTCGCCGGTGCCGAGGGTGGCGACCACGAGGGCCTGGGTCTCGCCGCGGGTGAACAGCGAGGAACCGTGGGCGCGGGGCAGCACGCCGACCTGGGACTCGATCGGGCGCACGGTGCGCACGTCGCGTCCGTCGATGCGGGACCCCGTGTCGAGGATGTTCCAGCGCACGACCTTCGACTGCGCTTCCTTGAACGCGGCCTTGACCTTCTCGGCCGGGAAACGGGCCTCGCCCTCGGCGGGGCAGAGCGCGGCCATCACCTTCGCCTTCACGGCGTCGACGGCGGCGTAGCGCTCCTGCTTGACGGTGTTCTTGTATGCGGCGCGCAGGTCGGCCTCGCACACGTCGAGGACGGCCTGCTCCACGTCGCCGTTCTCCGGCGCCTGGAAGTTGCGGGGCTCCTTGGCGGCCTTCTCGGCGAGGCGGATGATCGCCTCGATGACCGGCTGGAAGTGCTTGTGGCCGAACATCACGGCGCCGAGCATGACCTCCTCGCCGAGTTCCTTGGCCTCGGACTCGACCATCAGGACGGCGTCCTGGGTGCCGGCGACGACGAGGTCGAGGGTCGAGGCCTCGAGGTCGGCCACGTGCGGGTTCAGGGTGTACTGGCCGTTGACGTAGCCGACGCGGGCGGCGCCGATCGGGCCCATGAAGGGCACGCCCGACAGGGTCAGGGCGGCGGAGGCCGCGACCATCGCGAGGATGTCGGGGTCGTTCTCGAGGTCGTGGGTCAGGACGGTGACGACCACCTGGGTGTCGTTGCGCCAGCCCTCGACGAAGAGGGGGCGGATCGGGCGGTCGATCAGGCGGGAGACCAGGGTCTCCTTCTCGGACGGACGGCCTTCGCGCTTGAAGTACCCGCCGGGGATTCGGCCGGCGGCGTAGGCGCGCTCCTGGTAGTTCACCGTGAGGGGCAGGAAATCGATGCCGGCCTTGGGCTCCTTGCCGGACACGACGGTGGCGAGCACCGAGGTCTCGCCGTAGGTCGCCATGACGGAACCGTCGGCCTGGCGGGCGACCTTGCCCGTCTCGAGGACGAGCTTGCGGTCGCCCCACATCAGCTCTTCGCGTTGGATATCGAACATATGTCTAGCCTTCCTGCGGTCGGGCGAACCCGGCGCCGTCAGGGGCAAGATGGCGGGGGGCGCCGCGCGCCGCGCCCCCCGCGATCCTGTCCCCGACGCATCCGCCTTCAAGTCGCCCGGGTCTTCGGGTGGCCGGACCCATTCCGGCAGCCCGAACTGTCAAAACGCGGTCCCGGGCCGGGCCCGGAACCGCGTGAACGCCGTGTTTAGCGGCGGATGCCGAGACGCTCGATGAGGCTGCGGTAGCGGGCCTCGTCCTTGCGCTTGACGTAGTCGAGCAGCGAGCGGCGCTGCGAGACCATCTTCAGGAGTCCGCGGCGGGAATGGTTGTCCTTGCCATGGGTCTTGAAGTGGCCGGTGAGGTTGGTGATCCGCTCGGTGAGGATCGCCACCTGGACCTCCGGAGAACCGGTGTCCTTGCCGCCGGTCGCGTATTCCTTGATGAGCGCGGTCTTGCGCTCTGCCGTGATCGACATCGCAGTGCCTTTCGGTCCGGGTTTTCGGAAACGGGCGGCCTCGTCAGGAGGGCCGCGCCACGCTCGCGGAAGGCCGGTGCCGGGATGTCGTCCAGCACGGTCAGGCCCACAAGCAGCTTGTGCCCCGGCCCCGTTCATACGGGTCGGAGCGGCGCGGACCATACACGAAACCGGCCCTGACGCCAGCCCTCCGTCCGTCGCAGGGAGAAATCGACGTCTCAGGCCGCCACGGAGACCGAGGCGCCCACGGCGCGGATGTCCGCCGCCAGGGCCTCGATCCGGGCCGGGTCCGAATCCCAGGCGAACATGAAACGGGCACCGCCGCCGATGAAGGTGTAGAAGCGCCAGCCCCGGGCGCGCAGGGCCTCGAGGTGCTCGGGCGCGGCGCGCAGGAACACGGCGTTGGCCTCCACCGGGAACATCAGGTCGAAGGCCGCCACATCGGCTACGGCGGCGGCGAGGCTCTGCGCGCAGGCATTGGCGTGGGTCGCGTGACGCAGCCAGGCCCCGTCCTCCAGCACCCCGACCCAGGGAGCGGAGAGGAAGCGCATCTTCGAGGCGAGCTGCCCCGCCTGCTTGCAGCGGTAGCCGAAATCCTCCGCCAGGGCGGCGTCGAAGAACAGGATCGCCTCGCCCGCCGCCATGCCGTTCTTGGTGCCGCCGAAGCAAAGGAGGTCGACGCCGGCCTTCCAGGTCATGTCGGCGGGGCTGCAGCCGAGGCTGGCACAGGCATTGGCGAAGCGCGCTCCGTCCATGTGGAGGCGCAGGCCGAGATCCCGGCAGGTGGCGGCGATCGCCCGGATCTCGGCGAGGCTGTAGAGCTGCCCCGTCTCGGTGGGCTGGGTGATCGTGACCACGCGGGGCTTGGGGAAATGGATGTCCGAGCGCCCCGTGGCGACGCCCCGGATCAGGGCCGGGTCGAGCTTGCCGTCGGGGCTCGCCACCACGAGCAGCTTCGAGCCGTTGGAGAAGAACTCGGGCGCGCCGCACTCGTCCGTTTCGACATGGGCCGAGGCCGAGCAGATGACGCTGTGGTAGGATTGGCAGAGAGAGGCCAGGGCCAGGGCGTTGGCGGCGGTGCCGTTGAAGGCGAAGAAGACGTCGGCGGCGTCCGTCTCGAACAGGGTCCTGAAGGTGTCGGCCGCCCGCTTCGTCCACGGGTCTTCGCCGTAGGCCGGTACCGAGCCGCGATTGGCCGCGTCCATGGCGGCCCAGGCCTCGGGGCAGATGCCGGCGTAGTTGTCGCTCGCGAATTGCTGGGGCTCGGGGGGCATGAGTCGCTCTCGTCTGGCCAAGGTCCGCATCGGGAGTGCAGCGGCCGGCCGAACAGAGATATGGCGAAGCCCGTTTGGTTGCCGGTCCGGCCACATCCCCGCCGATTGCCGGAGGGTACCACCTTGCCCGGGGGAGCAGGTTGGCGTCAGGGATCGCCCCGACTCTTGATGCGGCCCATGATTTACCAGAGGGGTCCGGCTCTGACAACACGGGCAGGTTGCCGCCTGGTGCGGGAACTAGATCGTGGCGTGAAATCCGGGGCGAGTGCTCGGCACCCCCTGCCTGGCCCGGGACTTGCCCCGACTGGCCCGCGATCCACCGTCATGCGAAGGTCCTGCCGATGACGGGCAACAGCCTCACCGCGCGCAAATCCGTCGCCGACATCCTGGCGGCCGACGCCGAGGGCAAGGAATCCTCGCGCCTGCCGCGCTCGCTCTCGGCGTTCGACCTCGTCGCCCTCGGCGTGGGTGCTACCATCGGGGCGGGCATCTTCGTCCTCACCGGCACGGCGGCGGCGAACTATGCCGGCCCCGGCCTGACCCTGTCCTTCGTGCTCGGCGGCATCGCCTGCGGATTCGTCGCGCTCTGCTATGCCGAGCTCGCCGCGATGGTGCCGGCCCCGGGCAGCACCTACACCTATGCCTACGCAACCCTCGGCGAGGCCTGCGCCTGGATCATCGGTTGGGATCTCGTTCTCGAATACGCGATGAGCGCTGCGACCGTGGCGGTGGGCTGGTCGGGCTACGCTCGCTCCCTCCTTGCCGATGCCGGCGTGCACCTGCCTGCGGTTCTGTCGGCGGCTCCCTTCACCCCCCTGCCCGACGGGGGCGCCGCATGGTTCGACCTGCTGGCGGCGGCCGTGATCGGCCTGCTGACCCTGCTCCTCGTGCGTGGCAACCGTGAATCGACCCGGGTGAACGCCGTGATGGTGGCGATCAAGGTCGCGATCATCCTGTCCTTCGTCGGCGTCGGTGCCGCCCATGTGGATGTGGGCCTGTGGTCTCCCCTGGTGCCGGAGAACACCGGCTTCTTCGGCGCGTTCGGCTGGAGCGGCGTGCTGCGCGGGGCCGGCGTGGTGTTCTTCGCCTTCATCGGCTTCGAGACGATCTCGACGGCGGCGGGCGAGACGCGCCGCCCCCAGCGCGACGCGCCGATCGGGCTCCTGGGGTCGCTGGCGATCAGCACGGTGCTCTACGTGGCGGTGGCGGCGGTGCTCACCGGCCTCGTCCCCTACCGGGCCCTCGACGTGCCCGACCCCATCGCCAAGGCGGTGGAGGCGATCGGCTTCGGGGCCTTCGCGGTGGCGATCAAGATCGGGGCGATCCTCGGCCTGACCACGGCGGCGCTCGCCGCCCTCTACGGGCAGGCCCGGATCTTCTACGCCATGGCGCGCGACGGTCTGTTGCCGCCGGCCTTCGCACGGGTGCATCCGCGCTTTCGCACGCCGGCCGCCAGCCAAGTCACCATCGGCGCGGTGACGGCCCTGGTGGCGGGGCTGGTTCCGATGGATCTCCTGGGCGAACTGGTGAGCATCGGCACCCTTTTCGCCTTTCTGGTGATCTGCACCGCCGTCCTGGTGCTGCGCCGGACGGATCCGGGGCGCCCCCGCCCCTTCCGGGTGCCGGGCATGCCGGTGGTGCCGATCCTCGGCATCCTGTCTTGCCTCGCACTGATGCTCGGCCTGCCCGGAGACACCTGGTTGCGGCTTTCCCTGTGGCTCGTCGTGGGGCTGGCGATCTACCTCGGCTACGGTCGACGGGCGGCGCGGCTGCGCCGGCTGCGCGCGCCGGGCCTCGGGGCGGGCGCGGCGCGCTGAACCTCAGGAGTAGTGGCGCGGGCTCGGACGGCCAGAATAGCGCCGGCGCAGATAGGAGACGAGCTTCGGGAGCAGGAAGGCGACGAGGAGCTTGCGCATGGGAAAACCTCCGGTTGGGGTGGGCGGCCTGGAAGCCGCCGCGTCGGAAACCCAATGCGGGGTCGGGCCCGGGCGTTCCGGAGACGGCTGAATCAATCTCTGCGATCGGCGGTCGCCGGGAGGGTCCTGCACCGCCTCAGCGCGTGATCACCGCGTGCACGCAGTAGCCGCGGAAGCGCTGCTGCACCCGCGCCTCGGCGTCCAGGGCGGAGGCCACGGCCGCGACCGCCCGCGGCAGGTCTGCGCGCGGCGTCACCGCGAAAGCCGCGAGCCATCGGTTGAGGAGGCTGCGGGCGGGCCGCGGCAGGCCCGCCTGATCGCCGAAATCCACCACGTGGAGCTGGCCGCCCGGCGCGAGGTGTCCGGCGGCCTGGGCCAGCACCCGCTCCCACGGCGGGATCATCGACAGGGCGTAGGAGATCACGATCCGGTCGAAGCGGGCCCGCCCGAAGAGGGCCTCCGGGTCGAAGGCCGTGGCGTCCCCGCGCGCGAGGCGAATGCGGGGCTGGAGCCCGGCACGTGCGACGCTGCGGGCGGCCGTGGCGAGCATTGCCGCCGAGACGTCGAGGCCGTGGCAGGCGGCCTCCGGGTAGCTTCGGGCGATGCGCACGAGGTTGCGTCCGGTGCCGCAGCCGATCTCCAGCACCGAACCGCCCGCCGGCACGGCGAGGTCCGCGATCGCCCGGTCACGCCCGAGGAGATAGAACTTGCGGCTGGCGTCGTACAAATGGCGCTGGCGCCGGTACATCCGGTCCATCGCCCGCGCGGCGTCGTTCACGCCGCCCGCCGACGGTAGAGATGGAAGCCGCCGTAGATGGCCGAGCGGTCGCGGGCCTGTCCCGCGCGGCTCTCGGCCTCGGCATAGTCCCAGGCGTCCAGGATCCCGTCCGGCACCCGGCCCAGCAGGCAGCGCTCGTCGGCGGCCGTGCGGAAGATGACCCGTGCGCCCGGCCGGGCGGTGCGGGTGATCTCGGTCCACAGGGCGGTCAGGTCGGCGTCGCTCATCCAGTCCTGCGCATCGAGGAGCACGTAGGCATCCGCACTCCGGTCGGGGCTGGCGGCCAGGAACGCCGTCATCGACTGCTGGCGGTAGCTCACGCGTCCGGCCCGGGCCCGCAGGGTCTCGAAATGGCGCGGCTGCAGGTAGGGCGGCAGGGCGGCGTCGGGACCCGGGGCGTAGCCCCGGCCGAAGGCCTGCCAGGCGAAGTAGTTGTCGGCGAGGTCGAAGTCGCAGGCGAGGCGCTCCAGGCGGTGGCGCAGGACGTCGACCATGCCGCCCGGGTGGTCCTGGGCGAGGGCGCGATACTGGGCCGGGGGAATCCCGAGGCCGTAGAGGGAGGCCGGGCGCCGGATCAGCCAGCGCACGAGGCGCTTCTCGAACAGGGGGGCCACGTGCGCCGCGAACAGGCTGCGCTGTTCGGCGCGGTCGCGGGCCTTGAGGACGGCGGAGAGGTCGCAGCCGTAGAGCCGGGCCAGCCGATGCCCGGTCCCGATGAAGCGCCCGAGCAGGCCGTGGCCGAAGACGTTCTCCGAGAAGGCGGCGATGCGCCGGCGCCCGTCGAGGCGATGGGCCTCCCAGTACGCGCGCGCGGTGGCGTCGAGGTGGGGCGCGATCCATGCATCGTAGGCGGCGATGTTGTCGGCCCTGTCGGCCCGCCCGAAGAAGCGCAGGTAGGCTGCCGAATCCGGCAGCCGCGTCAGGGCCGCGAGCTTGAGGCGCCCCAGGGCGATGTGCGCGCCGTTAAGATCGACCGCGCTGATCCGCGCCGGATCGGCGGTGAGGTAGGACAGGACGTTGCAGCTGCCCGACGCGATGGCGACGACGTGGTCCTCCGGCCCCAGCGCCAGGGCCTCCAGATCGACCGCCGGATCCTCCCAGATCTGGGGATAGACCAGCCCGCTGAAGGCCAGGGTGAACAGCCGTTCGGACAGGCCGGCGCGGGACAGGGCGCGGCTGCGATGCACGGCCTGGGTCAGGCCGAGGCTGGTTTCGCGGCGGACCGCCCGTGCTGCGGGATTCATGCGGGCTCTCGGGCTGTCCATCGGGGATGATGGACGCCGCCCCTACGCCTCGCGCATGACCGGCCGGTGACAGCCCTCAGAGTTCCAGGGTCAGCGTCACCGGCGCATGGTCGGAGGGGCGGTCCCAGCCCCGGACATGGCGGGCGACCGTCATGTCGCGCACCGTGCCGGCGAGGTCGGGAGAGACCCAGGCATGGTCGAGGCGCCGGCCCTTGTCGGCCGCCGACCAGTCGGGGGAGCGGTAGCTCCACCACGTGTAGATCTTCGTCGGCTCCGGCACGAGCAGGCGGGCGGCATCGACCCAACCGGCCTCGCCCCGCAGGGTCTCGAGCCGCTCGGTCTCGATGGGGGTGTGGCTCACCACGTCGAGGAGCTGCTTGTGCGACCAGACGTCGTGCTCCAGGGGCGCCACGTTGAGGTCGCCGACCAGGATCGCGGGGCCCGTGACCCGACGGCCGCCCCAGGCGCGCAGTTCGTCGAGGAAGTCGAGCTTGTGCGCGAATTTCGGGTTGAGGCCGCGGTCGGGCAGGTCGCCGCCGGCCGGCACGTAGAAATCGTGCAGGACGATCCCGGCCGCCGTCCCGGCTTCGGGGCCGAGGACCGCCGAGATGTGACGCGCGTCCTGGCGCTCGCAGAACGCCATCACGTCGCGCGTGAGGAGGGGAAAGCGCGACAGGATCGCGACGCCGTTGTAGCCCTTCTGGCCGGCGAACACGACGTGCTCGTAGCCGGAGCCCCGCAGGGCCTTCAGCGGAAACGCGTCGTCCGGGCACTTCGTCTCCTGCAGGCAGAGCACGTCCGGCTGGGCCTCGGCGAGGAAGCGCAGGACCGAATCGATGCGCAAGCGCACCGAGTTGATGTTCCAGGTGGTGACGGTGAGGCGCACGGCGTTCGGCTCGCGTGAGACTGGAAAATGTTTAAAGGATCGTGCGCGCGTCGGCGCGGCGGGCCGGCATAGACCGGATCGCCGCCGCCGTCGCCGGGGAAATGCCGCGCCTGGGGCTCCTGATCCGCGAGGGATCGCGCCCGGGGCGAGATCGAGGGATCGTCACGTGTCGCGCATCCGTTCCGCGCTCTTCAACGCCTACTGGGCCGGCTGGACCGCCCTGTTCATCGTGCCGCTGGCGGTGCTCGCCCTGCTGGGCGCGCCGGCGCGGCCCATCCGCGCCTTCACCCGCCTGTGGTCGCGGGGCATCCTGTTCGGCCTCGCCCGCATCGTCGGGCTCACCTATGTCGAGGAGGGCCGCGACCGCATCCCGGCCGAGCCCTGTCTCATCGTGGCCAACCACCAGTCGGCCTGGGAGACCCTGGCCTTCCTCGTGCTGGTGCCCAACGTCGCCATCGTGGCCAAGCGCGAGCTGGTGGCGATCCCCATCGTCGGCTGGTTCCTGCGCCGCTCGCCGATGATCATCATCGACCGGGCCAACGGCACCCAGGCCCTGCGGGTGATGATCGACGAGAGCCGCGCGGCGATCGCGCAGGGACGCTCGGTGCTGATGTTTCCGGAAGGCACCCGCGGCGGCATCGCCGAGCCGGTCCAGTTCAAGCGCGGGGTCGAGCTGCTCTATGCCAAGCTCGGCCTGCCGGTGCTGCCGGTGGCGGTGAATTCCGGCCTGTACTGGCCCCACGGGGGCGCCCGCCACAGCCCCGGCGCCGTGACGGTGAGCTACCTTCCGCCCCTGCCCCCGGGCCTGAGCGGCGCCGAGTTCATGCGCGGGACGCAAGGGGCGATCGATGCCGAGCTGAACCGCTGGCGTGATCCTGCCGCCCCCGTCGCCTCGCCCCTGCCGGCCAAGGCCCCGTAGGACCGAAAGCCTTACGGGTCGAGCCCCTCGGCCTTGCGCTTGGCGGCCCGGCGGCGCTCGACGCGGGCCACCGAGAAGATCGAGGCCTCGTAGAGCAGCAGCATCGGAATGGCGAGGGAGAGCTGCGAGATCACGTCCGGCGGCGTCAGCACGGCGGCGGCCACGAAGACCAGGACGATGGCATAGCGGCGCTTCTCGCGCAGGAACGCCGTGTCGATCACGCCGATCTGCCCGAGCAGGGTCAGGATCACCGGCAGCTGGAAGGCGATGCCGAAGGCGAAGATCAGCGTCATGATGAGCGAGAGGTACTCGTCCACCTTCGGCAGGAGCGCGATCGTCGCCTCGCCGGGCTGCCCGATCTGCTGCAGCGAGACCGAGAACTGGATCAGCAGCGGCATCGCCAGGAAGAACACCACCAGGGCGCCGAGGATGAAGAAGATCGGCGTGGCGACGAGGTACGGCAGGAAGGCTTGACGCTCGTTGCGATAGAGGCCCGGGGCCACGAAGGCGTAGATCTGCGTGGCGATGACCGGGAAGGCCAGGAAGCCGGCCCCGAACACGCTGAGCTTGATGTTGGTGAACACCTGCTCGAGGAAGTGCGTCGCGATCAGCTTCGCGTTCTCGACACCCACCACGGAGACGTAGGGGTAGACAAGGATGTTGTAGATGTGCCGCGAGAAGAAGAAGCACCCGAAGAACATCATCACGAAGGCGGCCAGCGACTTGATCAGCCGCGACCGCAATTCGATGAGATGGTCGAGGAGCGGGGCCCGCGAGGCTTCGATCTCGGCTTCGTCGGTCTCGTTGATCATCGGCCGGAATCAAGCTGGGGTTTGGCCGGCGTCTCGAAGCGAGGCGACGCGCTGGGAGTCGGGTCGGGGAAGGCGGCCGGGGGTTCGGCGGTCCAGGCGTGGGGCGTGGCCGGAGCGGGCGTTTCCGAGGCGGAGCGCGGCGGCAGATCGGGCAGCGCTTCCACGGGGCCGGGCGCGTGTCGGACGGGCTCGGCCGGCAAGGTCTCGGGTGGCATCGGCGCAGGCGGGGCCGGCATCGTCGTCTCGCGCTCGGCCAGCTGGTCGGCGACGTTGGCAAGGCCCTGGGTCGGCGAAGGGGTCGTCTTGGTCTCGGTTCGGCCGTCGACAGCGCCCTTCAGCTCGTCGCGGATGGTCTGCACCGGGTTGAAGGTCGGCCCCATCGTGCTCGCCGAGCGCTTGACCCCATCCACCTCGCGGCGGATCTCGTCGAACTCCGCCTCGCGGATCGCCTCGTTGAACTGCGACTGGAACTCGCCGGCCATGCGGCGCATCTTGCCGGTGATCTGGCCGACCGTGCGCAGGGCCTTCGGCAGATCCTTCGGGCCGATGACGATGAGGGCGACGCCGCCGATCAGCATCACCTCGCCCCAACTCATGTCAAACATGGTGTCGACTGTCCCGCGACCCTGCGCCGCCCATCCACGGCGTGCTGCCCATGGCAGGTCGCGGCGCCGTGCGCCAGACCCGCGATCGGCCGCAGCGCCCCATTCTCGCGTGGCGGATCAGACGACCTTGCGGTCGGCCGACACCGTGTTGGCGGTGGCGGGCTCCCCCTGGTGGGGCAGCGTCCGCACCGGCTCTCCCGCGCTCGGCGGTGGCACGGCCGTGGTGGTCGGCGTCTCGTCCTCGGCCATGCCCTTCTTGAAGGCCTTGATGCCCTTGGCGACGTCGCCCATCAGGTCCGAGATCTTCCCGCGGCCGAACAGCAGCATCACGATGCCGGCGACGATGATCCAGTGCCAGATACTCATGCTGCCCATGGCAACCTCCCGCGCCACAGCCCGAACACTGCGCGGCGCCGTCTCGTGTGTCGATTGATGGCGAACCTAAGGATCGGGCACCCCGAGCACAAGAAGTGCGGGTGACGCGCGCTCCGTTCCGATCGCCGCATCGCGGGCATGCAAGTTTCCGGCCCACCGCCGGGTCATAGACCAGCCGCGCGCCGTTGTCGCCTCGTCCGGCCACCGTCGCGCGGGACGTCAGGTGGCCGGGCGTCCAGGCGACCCGGACCTCAGGCGGCCATCGACAGGGCTGCCGCGAAGCGAGCCCGGGCCTCGTGCACGTCGAAGGCGTCGGGGCCGGCGGGCAGGCGGGCCAGGGCGGCCTCGGCCCGGCGCAGGGCCGCGCCGGCCAGGGCGGGGGCACCCTCGGCGACGCCCTGCATCTCGTCCGGATCGCCGTTGCAGTGCAGGCCGACATCGATTCCGGCGGCGAAGCAGGCCTCGGTCCGGGTCCGGAACGTGCCCTGGAGGGCGTGCATCGAGAGGTCGTCGGTCATCAGCAGGCCGTCGAAGCCGATGGCGCCGCGGATGATGTCGCGAATCACGATGGCCGATTGCGTCGCCGGATGGGCGGGATCGAGGGCCGTGAGCACCACATGGGCGCTCATGGCCATCGGCAGGTCGGCGAGGGCTCGGAAGGGCACGAAATCCTGGGCGCTGAGGCTGGCGAGGTCCGCCTCCACCACCGGCAGGCCCTTGTGGCTGTCGCAGCCGGCGCGGCCGTGGCCGGGGATGTGCTTCATCACCGGCAGCACGCCGCCCTGCATCAGGCCCTCGGCCACGGCCCGGCCGATCTCGGCCACGCGGTCGGGGGTGGTGTCGTAGGCGCGGTCGCCGATCACGTCGTGGGCGCCGGCCACCGGCACATCGAGGACCGGGGCGCAGTCGACGTTGATGCCGACGCTGGCGAGGTCATGGGCCATCAGCCGGGCGCCCAGATGCGCGATCGTCGCGGCCGATCCGTTGAGCCCGGCGAAGCGACGCCCCGCCGGATAGGCCGGCCAGTGCGGCGGTCCCATGCGCTGCACCCGGCCGCCTTCCTGGTCGATGAGGATCGGGGCGTCGGCGCGGCCGACCGTGTCCCGCAAGGCGTCGGTCAGCGCCCGGACCTCGTCAGGCGTGCCGATGTTGCGCTTGAACAGGATGAAACCCCAGGGCGCCACGTCCCGGAAGAAGGCGGCCTCCTCCGCCGAGAGGGTCTTGCCGGCGCAACCAAGGATCAGGGCACGGGAGGTCATGATCGGGGACGCATCCTCGGTGGATCGGCGCGGTGGATTGGGACGGCGGGGTGGGTCGACGCTCGGAGGGGTTCGGCGACGAATCGACACCACGCCAATCGGGGCAGGATGCGGCCGGACAACGTCGAACGGAATGGGGGGGCTCACGGGAGGGGGCGAGCGTGGTACGGTGGCCACAGGACGAGCGGCGCCTTGAAGGCGCCGCGCCCGCTGGCCGGTCGACCGACCGGGCGCGCGCCGGCGCCCGGTTCGTCCAGCGTCCGGGAGCGGACCTCAGTTCTTGGCCACGAAGCACTGGCCGCCGGCACCCTGGAGCTGGGTGCACAGGCTGGTCGCCTCGGTCTTGCCGAGGGGCCCGACCCGGACGCGGTAGATCGTCTTGCCGTTCACCTCGGCCTGACGGATCAGGGCCGGCTGGCCGGAGAGCTGGCTGTATTTGCCCTGCATCTGGCGGAAGGCGGCCTGGGCCTCGCTCTCGCTGGTGCGGACGCCGAGCTGGACGGCGTAGCCGCCCCCGCCCGCGGAGGCTGCGGCGGATGCCGCCGCGACGGGCGGCGGGGCGGAGATGGCGGAGGTCGCCTCCGGGGCCACGGCGGCCACGCGCTGGGGCGCTTTGACGCGCGGGGCCGGGGCCGGCTCCGGCGGAGTCGCGGCGGGCGCTTCGGCCACCGGGGTCGTCGCCACCGGCGGCGGCAGCCGGGTCGCGCGCTGGCGCAGGGACGGGCTGGCGGCGCCGTCGCCGGTGGCGCCCGGCAGAGTCATGGTCGGGATCACCGACGGTGTCGTCGCTTCGGCGGAGGCCTCGCGCTGCGGCGGCGGCGGAGGCGTATCGGGCTTCACCGAGACCGTGCGGACCCGACGGGGTTCGCCGAGGGACTCGCCGAGGCCGCCCTGCTGGGCCGGCTGGGGCGCCGCTGCCGGAGCGGCGCTGCCGGGGGTCGCTCCCCCTTCGCCGGTTCCGAGGGCCGCGCGGGCGGCCTGGGCCACGTCGAGGGGCTGCTCCTCGCGGTTGACGATTCGGATCTGGCCGTCCTTGGCGGTGCGCTCGTAGATCTGCTTGTTCTGGTCCGGAATCTCGACCCCATCGGACTTCTGCGGCGCGATCTTCAGGGGCGCGGTGTCGGCCAGGATGGTGGGGACGCCGCCGCTGCCGCCGGACTGGCCGTGCAGGCCGCGCCAGGCCAGGGCGCCGGTGACGCAGAGGGCGAGAACGCTGAGGCCGGCACCCACCGACACGAGGCGGCTGCGCTTGCGCGGACGCTCCAGGGAGCGGACCCGGTCGTCTGCGTCGTTGGGGGCGAACTCGGCCGCGTTGGGATCCGGATAGGCGCCCTGCGAATCGGCATAGGCGCCGTGATCGACGGAGGCGAGATACTGGTCGAAGGCGTCGGTCGGCGAGACCGGCTGCTGAGTGGCCTGGTGCACGGGGGCCGGGGCGTGAACGGGCGTGTGAGCCTCGACCTGGGCGGGGCGGCCCTGGACCGGGCCGTCGCCGAAGCTCGGCTCGATGCGGCCGCGCGCGGCGGCATCGGCGCGGGAATCGCGGGCCTGGAGCAGGGCGCGGAAGGGATCGTCCTGCCCGACGATGCGGGCGAGTTCGGCCAGGGGGTCGGCCTTGGCCGCAGCCGGGGCCTGAGCCTGGACGGGCGCGACACCCTGGACGGGCGCCTGGGCCGGCGCCGGAGGCTGCTGCAGATCTCGCGCAAAGGCGTCGAAATCGACCGTCGCCCGCGAAGCGTTCGTCGTCATGGCAGCATCCCTCTTCACGCCGAGATCACCTCACCGCATTTCGTCCGGCGCGGTGACGCCCAACACCGCGAGGCCGGAGGCGACAACGCCCCGCAACGCCTCAACGAGGGCCAATCGAGCCCGAGTGGAGTTTCGGTCGTCAGGATTAATAAACCGTAATTGCGGCAAGTCTTTGCCTTTGTTCCATAAACCGTGCAGCGACGAGGCCAGTTCGTAGAGGTAGAACGCCACGCGATGCGGTTCATGGGCGCCGGCCGCCGCCTCGAGGACGCGCGGGTACTGCGCGATCAACCGCATGATCTCCCCTTCGCCCGGATCGGTGAGACAGGCGAGGTCGGCCTCGCCCAGCAGCCCGGCCCGCGAAAAATCCTCACCCGGCATCGCCTGGGCGGCCTGGCGGAACACCGAGACGCAGCGCGCATGGGCGTACTGCACGTAGAAGACCGGGTTCTCCTTCGACTGCTCCACCACCTTGGCGAGGTCGAAGTCGAGGGTGGCGTCATTCTTCCGGTAGAGCATCATGAAGCGCACCGGATCGCGCCCGACCTCGTCGACGACCTCGCGCAGGGTGACGAACTCGCCGGCGCGCTTCGACATCTTTACGGGCTCGCCTGCGCGCAGCAGCCGCACGAGCTGGCACAGCTTCACGTCGAGGGTGGCGCGGCCGTCGCTGACCGCCTTCACGGCGGCCTGCATGCGCTTGACGTAGCCGCCATGGTCGGCACCGAGCACGTCGATGAGATCGGTGGCGCCCCGGGCGATCTTGGTCCGGTGATAGGCGATGTCGGAGGCGAAGTAGGTGAAGGAGCCGTCCGACTTCAGCAGCGGCCGGTCGACGTCGTCACCGAACTCCACGGTGCGGAACAGGGTCTGCTCGCGATCCTCCCAGTCCTCGGGCAGCTGCCCCTTGGGCGGCGGCAGGCGACCCTCGTAGACGAGGCCCTTCTGGCGAAGCTCCGCCAGCAGGACGGGCACCTCCTCCTTGAGGGTGGCTTCGGAGAAGAACACGTCGTGATGGATGCCGAGGCGGGCGAGGTCCTCCCGGATCAGGTCCATCATCGCCGCGATGGCGAAGGCCCGCACCGTCGGCAGCCAGTCCGCCTCCGGCTGGTCGAGGAGGGCACGGCCATGGATCTCGGCCAGCCGGGCGCCCACCGGTACGAGGTAGTCCCCCGGATAGAGCCCCTCCGGCACCGGGCCGACGGCCTCGCCCAGGGCCTCGCGGTAGCGCAGGAAGGCCGAGCGGGCGAGCACGTCGACCTGCGCGCCGGCATCGTTGATGTAGTATTCGCGCGTCACGTCGCGCCCGGCCGCCGCCAGGAGGTTGGCCAGGGCATCGCCGAACACCGCCCCGCGTCCGTGGCCCACATGCATCGGGCCGGTGGGATTGGCCGAGACGTACTCGATGTTGACCGGGCCCCCCGGCATGGTGCCGCGCCCGTAGGCCTCGGCCTCCGTGAGGGCGGCCCGGACGACGGCGTGGAAGGTGCCCGGGGCCAGCCGGAGGTTGATGAAGCCGGGGCCGGCGACACTGGCCTCCGTCACGTCCGGGTCGGCGCGCAGGGCCGCGGCCAGGGTCTCGCCCAGGGCCTTGGGGTTGGTCTTCGCCTCCTTGGCCAGCACCAGCGCGGCGTTGGTGGCCAGGTCGCCGTGGCTCGCATCGCGCGGCGGCTCCACCACCACGCGGGCGAGGTCGAGCCCCTCGGGCAGCTGCCCGGATTGGATGAGGGCCTGCACGGCGCCGCGCACGCGGGCCTCGAAGGTGGCGAAGATGTTCATGGTGCCGTAAAATTCCGTGTCCGGGGCTCGGCGGGGACGTCCGTCCCGCGGGGAACGCTCCGCCCCCTCGCCCAGGCCGCGGCATAGCAAGGGCGCTCCCGGGTGTCACGGCGGGCCCGCCCGCTCCGCTTCCGGTAAGCCCCCTCTCCGAGCACGGTTACCGACCCGTTGGCGGAATCGCGCCGTTTCGCGCCATCGCCGAGACGGCGCATTCGGTCTGTCGCACGAGAGCCGCAATCGCGCCCGCGAATCGATAAAATTGCGCGGATCGGCTTCAGCGCGGAACAGGCGCCGCGGCGGCACCCTGGCGGCATAGGACGTGAGGACGCCGCCATGGACCGGACGAAGACGATTGCGCTGATCCTGCTCGCGGTGCTGGCCGCGACGACTGGTGCGTCGACGGCCCAGACCCTGGCGGCCCTGCCCACGCCCTCCCCCGCCGCCCCGACCCTGGCCGCGGCCCGTCCGCTGCCGGCCTGGGCCGCCTTCTGCCAGCGCTATGCCGCCGAATGCGCGATCGACGCGAACGAGCCCAACCGCATCACGCTCACCCCGGCCATCTGGAACACCGTGGTCTCGGTCAACCGTCGCGTGAACAAGTCCCTGCACGCCGTGACGGACCAGGAGCACTGGGGCGTGCCGGATCGCTGGGACCTCGCCGAGGACGGTTCGGGCGATTGCGAGGATTACCAGCTGCTCAAGCGCAAGCTCCTGGCCGAGGGCGGCCTGCCGCGCCGGGCGATGCGGATGACGGTCGTCATCGACGAGAAGGGCGAGGGGCACGCCGTGCTGACCCTGGTCACCGACCGCGGCGACTTCATCCTCGACAACAAGACCAGCGAGGTTCTGACCTGGTACCGGACGGGCTACGTCTTCATCAAACGCGAGTCGGCGGATACGGTGGCATGGGTCTCGCTAGGCGGGGTGACCTCGCCCGTCACCACCGCCAACCGCTGAGCGTCCCGGCGGAGGCCGAACGGGCTCGCGGGCACCGGCCGTCCCGACGGCGTGGCGCGATCCGGAAGCATCCTCTCGTCGCACGAACCTGTAGGGAACCAACGCGCCCCGGTGCGCGTTAACACGGGTTTAACTTTCCGATTGAGCCTGGATCGTTCCCGTGTAAACCTTGTCGCTCCACCAGCGGGATGGCAGGGCGACCGGCATGCGGCACGCGATACTGCGAAGCGTCGAGGGACTGCCGCACGGGCCGCGTGGGAGACTTCGGCGACGCCTCGCCCGCACGGTGCAGTTCGGCCTCGTCGGGACCATCCTGCTCATCGGCGGTGCCAGCACCGAGGCCCAGACCGTCGCGGCCCTGCCCGATGCCGCGGCCCTGGAGGAAGGCGCCCCCGCTCGCCCCGTCGCCGCCTGGACCGCCTTCTGCGCCCGGATGCCCGCCGAATGCACCGTCGACACGACGCAGCCGGCCGTCATCGCCCTCACGCCGCGCATCCGCGACCTGCTGAACCGCGTCAACCGGCGGGTGAACGCCCGGATCAAGCCGATCACCGACCTCGCCCATTGGGGGGTCGTCGACCGCTGGGATTATCCCGACGACGGCTTCGGCGACTGCGAGGACTACCAGCTCCTCAAGCGCCGGATGCTGGTGGAGCGCGGCCTGCCGCGCCGGGCCCTGCGCATGACCGTGGTCATCGACGAGATCGGCGAGGGCCACGCGGTCCTGATGGTCCGCACCGATCGCGGCGACCTGATCCTCGACAACAAGACTAATGCGGTCCTGTCCGGCCCGCGCACCGGCTACACCTTCATCAAACGCGAGGGGCAGGATGGTCTGGCCTGGGTCACCCTGAACGGCGGGGCGTCCCCGGTGGCCACCGCCAACCGCTGAGGGCGGCTCCCGTCGGCACGCGAAAGGCCGCCTCAGGAGGGGCGCCCTTTCTGCGTCGGTGGTTCCAGATGTTGGCCGGGACCCGTCCGGAAACCGCGGGGCCGGCGGCGGGCGCTCAGACGCCCGCGATCAGGTGCGCGAGGTCGAGGGCGACGCGGCCCGACATCAGGCTCCAGCCGCAGGCGATCATCGTGGCGATCATCACGAAGGGAATCGGGCGGCGCTCCAGCCGGCGGCCACGCACGGTGTTGCGCAGGATGATGAAGGGTGCGCCGAAGGCCAGCATCGGCAGGGCCGCCACGGCCGTGACGCCGCCGCGCTCCAGCAGGCTGAAGCTCGCGCGACGCTCCGTGAACAGCTCGAAGGCGCTGGCGAGGAGGCCCGAGAGGGCGAGACCGACGCAGAGGGTCTGCAGGGAATCGAGGGCCGAGGGGCTGAGGGTCATGACGCGAACGCTCCACCATCGAGAGGCGATGTAGCGCGCACTGTGCCGCGTCGTTTACGAAACGTTAAGGGTTTCCTGCCGTCAGGGTTAAATCCACGCACAGGCCGGTGCGGCCTTTCGGGGCCCCGCGGCAGGCAGGGGACCTCAATCCTCGAGATCGATGTCCAGGATCGCCATGGCGAAGTTGAACGAGCGGTCGCCGTCCTCGTCGTCCACCGAGACCACGCCGAGGAATTCCTCGCCGATATAGACCTCGGCCGAATCGTCCTTCTTGGGACGAGGAACGAGGCGGATGTTGGTGTTGGCGAAGGTCCGGCGGAGGTAGTCCTGCACCTTCACAATGTCGGTCTTGTTCACGCTGATCGCCTCTCGCGTTCGGGTCGTTTCCGGCTCATGGCCGGTCGCGCGCGGCGGCCCCGAGGGCCTGCCGGCGGCCGGGGCCGGGCTGGCCTCCGCTTGCCACGCCATCGGAGGATGGGCAAGCCGGGCTTCGGATCGATCCCGGCGTGCCGGGCGCGCCGTCAGATGCCCTCGGCCATGTGAATGAACTGGTCCATGGCGACGAGCTGGTCCATGGCCCGCGACGGCTCGGCGCAACCGGCGGTGCCGACCACGCGGGCGGGCACGCCGACCACGGTGGTGTTGGCCGGCACCGGGCGCAGCACCACCGAGCCGGCGGCGATGCGGGCGCAGGCCCCGACCTCGATGTTGCCCAGGATCTTGGCACCCGCGCCGATCATCACGCCGTGGCGGATCTTGGGGTGACGGTCGCTGCCCTGCTTGCCGGTGCCCCCCAGGGTGACGGCGTGGAGGATCGAGACATCGTCCTCGATCACCGCCGTGGAGCCGACCACGAGGCCGGTGGCATGGTCGAGGAAGATGCCGCGCCCGATCCGGGCCTGCGGATGGATGTCCGTCTGGAACACCTCGGAGGACCGGCTCTGGAGGTAGAGGGCAAGGTCGCGCCGCCCGGCCGTCCAGTACCAGTGGGCGAGGCGATGGGCCTGGATGGCGTGGAAGCCCTTGAAGTACAGCACCGGCTCGATGGCCCGGCTGGTGGCCGGGTCACGATCGAGCACGGCGGCGATGTCGGCGCGAAAATCCTGGCCGAGGCTCGGCTCGGCGGTGATCGCCTCGAAGAAGCCGTGGGCGATGAGCTCGGCCGGCAGCGAGGCATGTCCGAGCCGGGCCGCCACGCGGTGCGCCACGGCGCCCTCCAGCGAGGTATGGTTGAGGACGGTCGCCACGATGAACGAGGCGAGCTGCGGCTCCTCGCGCACGATCGCCTCGGCCTCGGCCCGCAGGCGCGCCCAGATCGGATCGCAGACCGCCAGCGGCTCGGCGCCTTTCGCGGCGATGGGGAAGGGGCTGGCGGACATCGGGGCCTCCTCTGGGCCGGGCGCGTCGCGTGGGGCCGAAGCGCGCCGCCACCCGACGCGCGGGTCATGCCGCGTCAGTGGGTTTCTGCTCCCGCCGCGCGGCGTTCCGGAATGGTCGTGTCTGTCGTCACGGGGTCCGGCAGAGGAAACCGGTGCCGGACCGCGCATCCCATAGCTTGGTGCGCATCGCACGCCCGATCAAGAGCGCACGCTGTCCCGGTCCGATCGGTCGGGCCCGAGCCGTCAGGCGCTGCGGCGGTGGTCGAGGGTGCCGAAGCGCGCCTCGATGGCCTCGGCCAGGCGGTCGACCATCACGTCGACCGGCACGTCGGAGGTGTCGACGACCGACGAGGCGCGGGCATAGAGCGGCTCGCGGCTGGCCAGGACGGCGCGCAGTTCCTGCATGGCCGAGGGGTGGTCGCCGGTGGTGGTGAGTTCGCCCTGGTCGCGCACGCGCTGCATGTGCTCCTCTGGCCGGGCCCGCAGCCAGATCGTGAAGAAGGCCTGGAGGAGCAGGTCGTAGGTCAGAGGCTCCGCGACGATGCCGCCGCTGGTGGCGAGCACGAGGGGACCGGGATGCTCGGTGAGGCGGCGCAGGGCCGCCTGCTCCAGGCGGCGGTAGCCCTCCTGTCCGTAGATCGCGAAGATCTCCTTCACCGAGAGCGCGTTCTCGCGCTCGATCTCGGCGTTGAGTTCGACGAAGGTCCAGCCCAGGCGATCGGCGACCCGGCGGCCGAGGGTCGACTTGCCGGCGCCCCGCAGGCCGATCACCGCGACGCGCGGCTGCGGAGCCTCGCCGCTGGCCGAGGACTGGCCCGACAGGATGCCCTTGGCCAGGGCGATCTGCTCCGGCGACGCGTTGCCGAGGAGATCGCGGATCACGTGCCAGTCCGGCAGGGTCTCCTGCCCGGCGATCAGGTCGTCCAGGCGCACGCCCATCGCGTTGGCGACCCGGCGCAGCAGGATGATCGAGACGTTGCCCTGCCCGCTCTCGAGCTGCGCGATGTAGCGCTCCGACAGACCGGAGGTCTGCGAGAGGAGCTTGCGCGACAGGCCCCGCACGGTCCGGGCATGACGAACCCGCCGGCCGAGATCAGCCAGGAAGGTCGATTCTTGTTCTACCGCGCCGGCCATGCCGTCGTCCGTTTCCTCGGTTCGCGGTCGGGCTGAAGCCCGCACGCAGGGTGCCACAACAGGGGGTCGATACCGGGACTATGCTCCCGGATATGGAAATATTATGCCCAGCTTCGGCGTTTCGAATCTGTCAAAATGCAACAACGCGGAACTTCGATGGCGGAACAGTGCCCTTGGATTGTTGCCGCGAGGGGGCCGAACCGAGCCCAAGCACGCTGCTTCGCATTGCACCATGTGAGGCGAGGCGCGGTCCGACGCAAGCGGTCAGGGGCACCAGAACGGGGGAAACCCGGAGAATCGGTTCGGTGCCGTCTCCGTCGAGCCGTGACGGTCAGGCCGGTCTGGGACTGCCCTTGCGCGCAAACGCCGCGCGGGAGGAGCGAGGGCGGGACGGCCTACTGCGCTGCGGCCGGCAGGGCCGAGGCCTCGAGCACGGTGCCGGCCACCGGGGCCTTCTTCGCCACCCCCGGCCGGCCGACCGCGGCCAGGGCCGGCGCCGACGGACGGCGGGGCGGCAGCGGAACTTCGATCGACTCCGTGAAGACGGCCTCGACCTGGGCGCCGGCCTGGGTCATGCCCGGGACGACGCCGGGATGGGGGCTGATGGCCCCCGCGGATGCCGGGGGGGCGGCGTCGGCCGGCGCCAGGGCCGCGACCGCGACTGTGCCGAGACCGGCGAGGGATGCGGGCCTGCGGGGCGGCAGCGGCACCGCGACCGTCTCGGTGGGAACGCCATTGGCGGCGGGGCTCGGGGCGTAGGCGAGAGCGGTGTTGGCGGCGATGACGGCGGGGCTGTCGGCGCGGGCGAAGGCGTTGGAGAAGGCCTCGCCGGATTTCGGCGTCTCGAGATCCTCGGGGACGCTGGTCTCGATGCCGAGGCGCTTGGCGGCGTAATAGTAGCCCCGATTGTAGAAGTTGTAGGCCTGGGCGATGTCGCCCTTGGCGGCCCGGTAGGCGCCGGCGAGGTAGGCGATGCCGTAGCGGAGGTTCACCCGCGGGTCGAACAGGCCCGCCGCATCCCCCTGGTAGCCGAGGCCCCGGGCGGTCGCATGCTTGATCTGCATGAGCCCGAGGGCGCTTCCGCCCTTCGCGTTCGGGTTGTAGTTGCTCTCGCGCTTGACGACCTGGTGGACGAAGCTCGACGGCACCCCGTTGGCCTTGGCCTGCTGCTCGATCAGGGCATCGATGTTGTCCCGCGCCGCCGCACCCTGGGCCAGGGCCGCGCCGGCCGGGAGCATCCCGCACGGGAGGGCGACCGCGGCGATGGCGAGGAGCAGGAAGCGCTGGTTCATCGGAGACCCGGATCGTCCTTGTTCTTGGACGGTCAAGGTCCGGGCGAATTGAGGCCGGAAAGCGGCTCCGGCAGGCCGAGCGTGACCGTTTCCCCATGTGCTGTGTCGCACATGGCACAGTCGCCGCCGCCGTGTCCGAATTGTATCCAAAGCGATTCGCCAATGTTGCCAAGGGCCTCGCAGCATCGGAAGGGCGACGGCGCGCGGACCGCCTCAGCGCCGCAAAATGAATTCGTCGATGGCTTTCGCGAACCCGTCCGCATCGTTCGTGGCCGTGACGGCCCGCGCCGCGGCCTGGACGGCCGGCGCGGCGTTGCCCATCGCAACGGAAAATCCGCTCCGGGCGAACATCGGTACGTCGTTGGCCGCGTCGCCCAGGGTCGCGATCCGGGCGTGGTCGAGGCCGAGATGCCGGCTCATGGCATCCACGAAGGCGGCCTTGCCGGAGCCGGGCGGCGTCACATCGAGATAGTAGGCCTGCGAGCGATGGACGTCGGCTCGCCCCGTCAGCGCCGCGGCGGTCTCCGCCTCGCAGGCCTCCAGGTGCGCCGCATCGGCGCTGACGCCGACGATCTTGGCGGCTTGGTCCAGGAGCGGTTCGAGGTCCGCGACCACGTTCGGCTCGGCCTGCAGGGTCCGGCGCTCGAGGTCGGTGTAGGGCCCCTGCGGATCGGTGAGGTTCCACTGCCCGCGGGCGAACACCCAGGTGGCGAGACCGGCCTCGGCGAAGCGCCGCACGGCCTCGCGGGCGGTCTCGGCCGGGATCAGCGTCTCCGACAGGAGGGTGAGATCGGGGGCGACCAGGGTGCTGCCGTTATAGGCCCCCATCGGCAGGGTGAGGCCGAGCTCGGCCACCAGCGACCTCAGACCCACGGGCGGCCGGCTCGACGCGATGGTGAAGGCGATGCCCGCCGCCTCCAGCCGCCGCACGGCCGCGCGGGTCGCGGGCGTCAGCCGCTTGTCGGTGGTCACGAGGGTGCCGTCCACGTCCGAGATCACCAGGGCGATCGCGGCGGGCAGCGGTTCGGAGGACGGGGGCATGGAACTCGGGGGGGCTCACGGTTGCGGGGCGCCCTTCCCCAATCCCAACCGGGCCACGATCGTTGCGACGATGGTCTCGGGGGCTGCATCGATGCCCACCGCCACGGCGGTCTCCTCGGGGGCCGGCGGCTCCAGGATCGCGAACTGGGTGTCGAGGAGGCCTGCCGGCATGAAGTGCCCCTGCCGGCGCGCGAGGCGCCCCTCGATCAGGGGGCGGTCGCCCGCCAGATAGACGATCCGCACCTCCTCCCGGCCGCGCACCAGCACGTCGCGATAGGCCCGGCGCAGGGCCGAGCAGACCACCACGCCGGGAGTCCGCTGCTGCAGCTGCGTGTCGATCCAGGCGCCGATCGCCGCGAGCCAGGGCGCGCGGTCGTCGTCGTCGAGGGGGTGCCCGGCCCGCATCTTGGCCACGTGCCCGGGGCTATGGAAGCTGTCGCCGTCGACGAAGGTCCAGCCGAGGCGCTCGGCGAGCCGGGACGCCACCGTGCTCTTGCCCGAGCCCGAGACGCCCATCACCACGAGGACCCTGGGCCTGCCGCCCGACGCCGGAATCTGATCTGATAACATCGTGCGCCCCGTCCTGGCAGCCGCCCCGGACGGGCCGGCCCCGGCCTCTTAGCAGGCCGCGGCGCCCGGAGGCTGTGCGGAAACATGCCGGACGAAGGCGGGTTTCCCCGGCCTCAGGAGGCCAGCGGCGTCCCCGGACAGGCGCCGGGCGACGCGGACCGCGCCGAGGCGGGATCGGGCGATACGGGGTCGGGCAGGATAGGCGCGAGCGCCCGCTCGCGCAGTCGCTGCGGGCCCAGGGTCATCGTGAAGAAGTCGTAGTACCCGCGCCGGTCGTTGGCCAGGAGGAACTGGAAGTGCATCCGGAACGGACGCCAGCGCACCTTCCGGTAGGTCTCCGTGCTGATGATCTCGCGGAACCGGGCCGAGCGCACCAGGGGGTTGGCGACCGCCCGGCCCTGAAGGTCGAGCTTCAGATGCACCACCGGGTTGAAGCCGGGGAAGTTCATCCAGTCCTGGGGCGCCTGGAAGTCGGCCCAGACGAGACGCTGCGAGGTCACGAGACTGGCGATCTCGCCGCGCAGCCCCTTGGCCCCGCCCTGCATCGCCACCAGGGGCAGGCCGGACCCCAGGGTGACGAGGGCGAGCGTGGTCGTTCCAGTGCCGAGATGCGGATCGTGGGCGAGCACCCGGGCGGTCACCTCCACGGCGCTCAGGGCTCCCGAGGAATGGCCGAGGATCAGGATCTCGTCGGGCGGGTCGCCGACCGCCAGGGCGGTGCAGCGGGCGAGGACATGCGCGGTGAAGGCGTCGAGCCGGCGCTCGTAATCCGGCCGCCGGCCCTGGCCGTGCTGCCAGTTGAAGACCCAGTCGTTCAGGAGCTGCCAGAAGAAGATCCGGTTGAGGACGGCTTCCATCGCCTTGATCCAGGCGAGGCCGATGAGGAGGCCTGCCGGCAGCGTCACCCAGAGCGGCCACCCGAGGCTGTGCCCGAAGGCCGTTCCCAGATGGGCATGCACGAAGGCGGCGATGGCCAGGGTGCACAGGGCGAGGAGCAGGACCATCACCAGCGGGTAGAGGATGACGTTGCCGTACTTCCAGTTCAGCCGGTAGAATCGCAGCATCAGGCCGGAGACGATGGTCTGGAGCGTGCCGAGGACCAGGAGGGCGACGCTGACCGGACGCCGGCGCCGGAAGTCCGCGCGGACGATGTCGTCCCAGAGGAGCACGTCGTAGGTGGTCTCGGCCCCCTGCGTGGCAGGCTGGCCGGCCACGCGCCAGCTCTGAACCAGCCCGTCGGCGCTGAGATGCGCAGCGGTTACCGTGCGTTTCGGCTCTCCGAACCGCTTGGCGTAGCGGGCCAGCTCTCGGACGAACAGCATACGGTAGCGGCTGCTGCCCTCAGGATCGTAACCCGGAATGTAAAAGACGTGCCGTCGTCGGACCGATCCCGGAACACCCTGGGCTAGCCCAGGAGGTGTGTAGTCAAACGACGCTGTCATCGAATCCGGTTCTGCCGAAACCCAGGTCAGGCAAATTCACTGTTGCCTCCCCGACGAGAACGCACATCGCGTTGCTTCTTTCAAGTATCGTCTCGGACACGATTTTTTGGGAAAGACGTGGGTAGTGGGGACGGCTGGCGGCCGACGGGTGCTCACCGCGAGACTGTGTCCCGGCCGCCACGGACAGGGACCCGGCGATGGTCTAGGCAGCCCATGAGAGAAACCGACAGGCGATCCCGCATGCGCGCACTGCCTTTGGCCCTCTGCACCGTTCTGGGCACTGCCCTGACGGTGTCGGGCTGCTCGTCGCTTCTGCCTGCGGCCGGCCCGACGACGGGGGCGGTTGTGGAGGGGGCGGACGTGTCCACG